>DASQHL010000134.1:0-17524 GCA_035632115.1 Dehalococcoidia bacterium
GCGTGCGGAGGCGGTCGAGCGCTTCGCTGCTCGTGAGACCATCGCGCGTCGTGTCAAGCGCGGATAGAACTGCTGCAACGTCGCTGCGAGCCGCTTCTGCAAGTTCCAAAGCCGCCATCTTCATGCACCCGGACGGCAACCGGCGGCGGCGCCCGCGCGTGCAGCCGGAGAGGTATCGTACGCGACAACCATACGGCGCCTCCCGCACGGGCGGAAGCAGGTGAGCAGGAGATAGCGCGAAACGTCTCCTGTGTCGAAGCCGCGCCGCGGACGTACGGCGGCGCTGACGGCGGCGCAGCGGGCGCTGGAGCTGTCGCGGACGGAGACGACGGTGTACCACCTGTCGGGCCGGACGACGCGGCCGTACTTCCGGCCGCCGCGCGGCGATGTCGATGCGGGCGTGCTGCGTGACGGGGGGGCGACGGCTACGGGACGGTGGTGATGTCGACGGTGGACACGCTGGGGTGGCGGGGCGCGGCGGCGGACGCCATCGTGCGGCGATGTCTTTCGCTGGCGGAGCCGGGGGCGATCTATGAGATGAGCGCGGGGACGGGCTCGCAGGACGCGGCGGCGCTGGCCGGGGTGATCGAGGGGCTGCGGGCGGCGGCGTATGGGTTTGGCGGGGTGGACCAGGTGGTCCGGTAGCGGGGGCAGCGGGCGACGGCGCCTCCGCTCCGGGCTCCGGGTCAGAGCTTGAGCAGGCGGGCGAACTTTGATTCGCTGCGGAAGGGGCCGACGAGCGCCATGGTGAGCTTGCGCTCGTCGAGCAGCTTGCTGGCGATGCGCTTGACGTCGGCGACCTGCACCGCCTCGATCAGCTCGACGATCTCGTCCGGGGTACGGATGCCGCCGTTGAGCATCTCCTGGCCGCCGAGCCAGCCGGAGACGCTGCGCGTGTCTTCCATGCGGAGGAGCAGGCGGCCCTTCGACAGCTCTTTCGCCTTGCGCAACTCGTCCTCGCTGACGCCGTCGGCGCGCATGCGGGCCAGCTCTTCCATGAGCGCGCCGGTGGCCTCGACGGCCTTCTTGGGGTCGACGCCGGCGTAGACGGCGAAGGAGCCGGTGTCCAGGTAGTGGCTGGCGTAGCTGTGGACGTCGTAGCAGAGGGCGCGCTTTTCGCGCAGCTCCATGAAGAGGCGGCTGCTCATGCCCTCGCCCAGGATGACGCTGATCAGGTCCAGCGCGAAGCGGTCGGGGTCCTGGTTGGAGAGGGCGTGGACGGCGATCTCGATGTGCGCCTGCTCGGTCCGCTTGTACATGACGGCGATGCGGGAGGCGTCCTGGCCATCGACGGCAGGGAACCAGCTGGAGGGGACGCCGCGCTGCCAGTCGCCGAGCGCGTCGCGCATGAAGGCGACGACCTCGTCGTGCTCGATGGCGCCGGCGACGGCGATGACGATGTTGTTCGGGACGTACTGGCGGCGCATGTAGTCGAGCGTGGCGTCGCGAGTGATGGCGGTGACGGAGGCCTCGCTGCCGGCGACGTCGCGGCCGAGCGGCTGGTCGGGCCACATGGTGGCGTCGAGGAGGACGTCGACGAGCTGCGGCGGCGAGTCGGCGATGGAGGCGAGCTCCTCGATGACGACCTTGCGCTCCTTTTCGAGCTCTTCGGCGGCGATGAGGGGGTTGCGCACCATGTCGGTGAGGACGTCGGCGGCGCGGTCGAAGTGGGGGCGGGCGACCTTGGCGTAGTAGACGGTGAGCTCGCGGTCGGTGCCGGCGTTCATGATGCCGCCGACGCCATCGATCAGCTCGGAGATCTCCTGGGGCGTCGGGCGCTTCTCCGTGCCCTTGAAGACGAGGTGCTCCAGCAGGTGCGAGATGCCGGCCTCGTGCGGCGCCTCGTAGCGGGAGCCGGCGCCGACGTAGACGCTGACGGCCACGGAGCGGGTGCCGGGCATGGCCTGGCTGACGATGCGCAGCCCGTTCTCGAGGGTGGTGCGCTGGAACTCGGTGCTGCTCTCCACGAGCGTCCCTTCATGTGCGTGCGATGTGGGGTGCGACGGCGAAGTGTAGCGCGCCGGGGAGCGACGGAGAATCGGGAGTGCCTGCGGACTCGGACTCCGGAAGGGGACGCTCGTTGACGCGGCAGCGCCCGCCGGCGGGCGGACGCGAGTGCGCGGCTCCCGGGACGTGCGGCGTCAGCAGGCGCGGTTGCCTTCGAAGATCATGGTGTAATAGATCTTGCCGTCCGCCGCCTGGGCCACGCCCGTGCCAAAGCGGGTGAAGTGGCAGTTGAGGATGTTCTCCATGTGCGGCGGGCTGTTGTTCCACATCTGCACGGCGACGGCGGCGGTCTGCGACCAGTCCCAGTTGTTCCAGGCGATGTTCTCGCCGGCGTAGGCGTGGGCGACGCCGTTCTGGTCCATGAGGCAGACGTAGTTGCAGCCGTTCGGTGGGTTGTGGCTGAAGTAGTTGTTGGTGGCCATGTCCTTGCTGCGGATGCGCGCGACGAGGACGAGCTGGTTATCGGGCGTGAGTGCTGGGAGGCCGGCTTTCGCGCGGATCAGGTTGATGCCGGTGTAGGTGGTCATCTCGGCGTTGACCTCCGGCGTGCAGCCGCTGAGGAACGCGACGGCGGCGATGCCGAACGCCGCCACGGCGAGCAGTTTCAAGGCGGGACGGCGCCAGATAGCCATGCCGGTCACCTCTCCGATTCCTCTCCACCCGAAGAATCGACGCGGCGCGGCGGATCTGATGGGGCGCGGTCAAGGACCGCGGCGGGCGCGTTCGGGCGCGGCGGGCACGCAGCCGTCCTGCTGGCCAAGTCACACTCCCTGCGTCGTCGCCCACGGGGCGGATTGGCAATGGCACGTCCGAGGACGCTGGCGCGCGTGGCGCCGGACCGGACGGCTCGTACTGACGGGGTCGAAGTTCGCTTGTAGACGCTGGCCCACCACCAGCGGCCTTACCCTACACCACCCCTCCCGGTTTGAAAACCCCGGCCACGGTCGACGGATGACTATGTAAAGCCGTTACGGAGAGCTGGTGGGCTTCGTGGAAGCTACGGATGCGGCGAGCGGAAGGCCGCCTGGTGAGCGCCCTCCTACCTGGGCAGGGCAGTGTCC
The DNA here is from genome assembly GCA_035632115.1 of Dehalococcoidia bacterium. Taxonomy (GTDB): domain Bacteria; phylum Chloroflexota; class Dehalococcoidia; order DSTF01; family JACRBR01; genus DASQHL01. The sequence goes on from DASQHL010000134.1 coordinate 3,069, forward strand.
CGGTGGAATATTTCCAACACGACATAGTGAGGCCATCGGTGTCAAGTGTGCTGCGGGTGGTCCGGAGCGGTCAACCCGTGTCCGCGAAGAAGCCGTCCAGGATGGCGTTGCATGCGGCGGCACGCTCGAAGTAGACCGAGTGGCCCGCGTGCGCCACGCGCGCGACACGAGATCCCGGGACGTACGCGGCGAAGATCTCGATGACGGAGGGCGGGATCACGACGTCCTCCTCGCCGACGATGCAGAGCACCGGCATCGCCAGCCGCGCGACGTCGTCCGGCGTGGGTGCGCCGGCCGCCCGCAGCAGCGCCGTGATCTCCGCGCGCTCACGCGGCGGGTTGAGGGCGTCGATCTCCGCGTAGAGGAAGGCGAGCGCGGGCTGCTCGGCGGCCATGCGGGCGCCGGCAGCGGGATGCACGCCGGGCGGCAGCCCGGGCGGCGTGCGGAGCGCGGCGCCCCACGCGGCGTTGATCTCGTCGCAGGCGAGACCGCCGTGCGTGTCGCACATTACGAGGCGCTGCACGCGCTCCGGCCAGCGCAGCGCGAAGGCCAGGCAGGTCCAGCCGCCGAGGGACTGCGCGACGAGCGTCGCGCGCTCGATGCCGGCGTGGTCGAGGAGCGCGCGGAGGTCATCGGCGAAGGCCGCGCCGCCGCGGCCGGCGTCGTCGCGCGAGAGCCCGAAGCCACGGTGATCGAACGTCAGGCACGCGAAGCGGTCGCGGAAGTGCGGCACCTGCTGCCACCACGAGAGGTGGTTGCCGCCGGCACCGTGCGCGAAGACGATCGCCGGCGCGTCCGCGGGCTTGCGGCCGCGCAGCTCGTAGTAGATCTGGGTGTCGCCGGCCGGCGCATAGGGCATGCGCCGGTCAGCGCCGGGCGCGCGCTGCTGCGGCGCGGCCCCGTGCGGGCTCGCGGCGCGGCGTGGCGCGCTTCTTCGCGGCGGCGGTCTTCTTGGCGGGCGCGCCGCGCTTGGCGAGCGGGACGTAGTCGCGGCCGCGGCGGCCGGTGTAGATCTGGCGCGGCCGGGCGATCTTCTGCTCCGGATCGACGATCATCTCGCGCCACTGGGCGACCCAGCCGGCTGTGCGGGGGATGGCGAAGAGCACGGGGAACATCTCGACGGGGAAGCCGAGTGCCTGGTAGATGATGCCGGAGTAGAAATCGACGTTTGGGTAGAGCTTGCGCGTGACGAAGTAGTCGTCCTGGAGGGCGATGCGTTCGAGTTCGAGGGCGATATCGAGCAGCGGGTTGCGGCCCGTGAGGTCGAACACCTCATCGGCGGTGCGCTTGATGATGCGGGCGCGCGGGTCGTAGTTCTTGTAGACGCGGTGGCCGAAGCCCATGAGGCGGCCTTCGCCGCGCTTGAACTTCTTGACGAACTCCGGCACGCGCTTCTTGTCGCCGATTTCGACGAGCATGCGGAGCACCTCCTCGTTGGCGCCGCCGTGCAGCGGGCCGTAGAGGGCGGCGGCAGCGGCGGCGGTCGCCGAGTACGGGTCCGGGCGTGAGGAGCCGACGGCGCGCATGGCGTTGGCGCTGCAGTTCTGCTCGTGGTCGGCGTGCAGGATGAACAGCACGTCGATCGCGCGCTCCAGCACGGGGTCCGGCCGGTAGTTCTTCTCCGCCACCTGCCGCCAGAGCATGCTGCAGAAGTTGCCGGGGAAGGAGAGGTCGTTGTCCGGGTAGATGAAGGGCATGCCGCGGCTGTGGCGGTAGGCGAAGGCGGCGATGGTCGGCACCTTGGCGATCAGGCGCCAGGTCTGGAGGTCGCGCGATGCCGGGTCATCGACGTTGCGGGCGCCCGGATAGTAGGTGGACAGCGCGCCGATGGTCCCGACGAGCGTGCCCATCGGGTGCGCGTCGTAGTTGAAGCCATCGACGAACTTCTTGATGTTCTCGTGCACCATGGTGTGGTAGGTGATGTTGTGCGTCCACGTCTCCAGCTGCTTGGGGTTCGGCAGCTCGCCGTGCACGATGAGGTACGCCGTCTCCAGGTATGTGCTCTTTTCCGCCAGCTGCTCGATTGGGTAGCCGCGGTACTCGAGGATGCCCTTATCGCCATCGATGAAGGTGATGGCGCTGCGGCAGGACGCCGTGTTCGTGAACGCGGGGTCGTAGGTCATGAGCCCGAAATCGTCGGGATCGGTGCGGATCTGGCGGAGGTCCATCGCTCGGACGGTGCCGTCCTTGATCGGGATCTCGTACGCCTTGCCGGTGCGGTTGTCAGTGACGGTGAGCGTGTTCTTCTTCGCCATGGGGCCTCCGTGGGCGGCGGGTGGGCGCGTGCAGGGGCGCGTGCGCCGGTGCTGCCGGCTTGAGCATAGCAGAGGTGCGGCGGCGTGCGGCAAAGCCAAATGGCCGCACTGCCGCCGCCAGACGGACTGCGGATCGCGCACGTCCGGCCCGGTTGCCGGGCGTCGCAGGCAGGGACTAGCTGGTCATGCCGGCGAGGCCGACGAGGGCGCGGCCGTGTTCGATTTCGCCCATGTGGCGGAGGCCGTGCTGGTAGACGAAACACTCGAGGACATCGAGCTTACGGAGCGGGGCGTCCGGGCCGATGACGATGGCGCAGAAGATCTGCTGCATGTTCGGCGGCAGGCGGGGCAGCAGCACCTCGGCCAGCGCCGCTTCATCCACGGAGCCGAGCACGGTGTCCGTGCGCGCGATGACGGCCGACTGGTAGGCGCGCCACGCGTCGAGATCGGCGAAGCGGAGCGCCTCCATCTCCGCGACGGACTCCTCGCGCCCGAGCCGGTCGACGGTCACGCCGACCTTCGCCGCCCAGCCGCCGGCCTCCCAGAGCGTGGGCTCGCGGAGGAACGGCCCGCTAATCGACTGGTCCTGCGCGCGGATGTAGTGGCTGAGGCTGAAGGAGATGGGCAGCACGCCGGCGCGCTCGTGGTGGTTCACGTGGTCGAGCGTCAGGTCGGCGACGGCGCGCTGCCAGAGCGTGTTCATGGCGCGGATACGGTTGCGCAGCGAGGCGACGAACATCTCGGACACGGGCGGCTCCTCCACGCTACGGGACTCGGCGGCGTCGGAGGCCGCCGGCCCTCCATACTATATGCGTGGCGAGGGAGACACGCGGCCGGGCTCGCCGTTTCTACCAGCCTGTGATCGACTCCGGCACGATGCGCAGCAGCACGCCGTCCGTGTTGCCGCTCTGCTCGATGTAGCGGAGGCCGCCGTCTTCGCCCAGGTAGTGGACGGCGAGCGCGAGCCGCCACGCCGGCCCGGGCTCGTCCTCGATGCGGGCGCGGCCACGCACCAGCACGGTGTGGTACGGCGGGCGTTCGTCATCGATGCAGAGGACGGCGCGCGCGTCCGCGAGGACGTTGCAGTGCTTCTGCGAACCGCGGTCGGTCAGCACCAGGAACTCGCCGTCCTCGTAGCGGAACCACACGGGGGCGATGTGCGGCGCGCCGTCCGGCCGCGTGGTGGCGAGGCGGGCGATGCGGGGCTTCTGGACGAAGCGGAGCTGGCGGTCGCTGAGGGTGTTGGTTGGCATGAGGCGGTCGTCCCTTTCCGGCGGGGTCACTGTACCGGGCGGCGGCGCGGGCGGCCCCGTGGCCCAAACGTCCAGCGCGTGGCCGTGGAGGCGAAGACGCTTTCCGCGAGGCCGACGCTGGGGCACAGCCAGGCGAAGGCTGTGCGTGGGCGGAGCGCCCACCACGGCGGCGGCACCGGCTCTCGCCACACGTACTTGTCGCGGTAGAGACGGCTGAGCCTGGCGCCCAGGCGGCGGTCGCGCGTGGCTTCCACGGTGCCCTCGATGATCACGACGTCCTCGCCGCTTTCGAGGTGCACGGAGACGGCCGGATTCGCTGCCAGGCTGCGGCCAGTGCGGGTGGTGGGGCCGTTGCTGAAGTAGAGCGTCTCTTCGTGCCAGACGCCCCAGACCGGGACGGCGTGCGGCCTGCCGTCCGCGGACGCCGTCGCCAGCCAGTAGACGTAGGCGGCGCGCAGCCGGTCGCTCACGCGGCTCCAGGGGAGCAGGCCGGCGCCTTCATCCGGGCCGAGGATGCCGTACGGGATGTCCGGTCGGTCGACGCGAGGTCGGGTCATCGTTGCACCTCCGGTTCGTGGTCCGGCGCGCGCCGGCAGGCCCTCATGGTGCCACGGATCGCGGCAGCGTGGGCGGTCGTGGCGAGTAGGCGTGGCATGCGTCGAGATGCGCGGCATGCTGCTTGACGCGTGTGTCCGGCGTGATACGATCGCGCCAGATGTCCGGCAGCCTGCGCCGGAGGAGGTGGCACGATGACGACCGCCGCGATCGAGCCCACGCGCATCGCAGCCGCGCAGACCGCAGAGGCGGGGGAGGTGCTGGCGCGGGCGTTCCACACGAACCCGATCATGGAGTACATCTTCCCGGACGCGGCGCGCCGCCGACGGGCGCTGCCGTGGTTCATGGGGCTCGGGGCTCGCTACGGGCACCGCTGGGGCGAGGTGCACGTGACGCCGGGGGCGATTGGCGGGGCGGCGGTCTGGCTGCCGCCCGGCGAGACGATCATGACGCCGCTGCGCATGGTGCAGGGCGGCCTGCTGGCGGCGCCGTTCCGCATCGGCATGAGCGCCGTGATGAGGTTCCTCGCGGTGACGAACGCGACGGAGCCGCTGCACAAGCAGGACGTGCCGGCGCAGCACTGGTACCTGTTCATCCTCGGCGTCGACCCACCGCGCCAGCGGCAGGGGCTGGGCAGCGCGCTGTTGCAGCCGGTGCTGCGCCGCGCCGACGCGTCACGGCTGCCGTGCTACCTGGAGACGGACAAGCCGGACGACGTGATCTTCTACGAGAAGCACGGCTTCGCCGTGGTGCGGGAGCTGATGCTGCCGAAGGGCGGGCCGACGATGTGGACGATGGTTCGGCAACCGCGGTGACAGGGCGGCCGCGGATCGTGCGCGGCCTACCGGCCCGCGCCCGTCTCAACCGGCGCGCTTGACCCTGACCTCACCGACGTGCAAGGATCCGGCCTCGCGGTTCATGATTGGGCGTCACCTGTAGGAGGTTGACAGACGTGTACATGCAGCGTATCTCCATCTACCCGACTCCGGAGAAGGTGGGCGAGGCCCGCGCGCTGCTGGTGGAGCGCGCCAAGCTCCGCCAGGAAGCAGGGTTGCGGCTGGCCCTGAGCGAGCTGGTGGCGGGGGCGCACGCGCCGCAGTTCACGGTCAGCGTGCTGTTCAACGACCTCGCAGCGTTCGAGGCGTCGCGCAAGCGCGACCAGGCGGACGCGGACTTCCAGAAGTTCGTTGCGAAGCTCGCATCGCTGGTGCGCAAGCCGATGGGGTTCGACCTGATGGAAGTCCTCGCGCCGATGCCGGGCTAGCGCATGGCGCGCACCCTGATCTCGACGAGTCAGCACCGGGAACGCGGAGGGCACACCAGCGTGGAAGAGGTCTCCGCACCACATCGGGAGGCGCGATGACCACGTCCGTGGTGTGTATTTCGAGGACGCTCGCCGCCGGGGGCGAGGAAGTCGGCCGCATCGTCGCGCAGTCGCTGGGCTTCCAGTATGCCGACGAAGAGATCCTCGATCAGACGGCCGAACGCGCCGGCGTCTCGCGGGAGGCGGTGGCGAAGGCGGAGCGTCCGCCGGGCCTCGTCGCGCGGATCGTCGAGGGCCTCGCGATCACCAGCGTGGTGCCGACCGAGAGCGGTGCGTGGTCCGGGATGCCGCTCAGCGTGTCGCCGGCGCCGGCGGGGTACGACGAGTTGATCCAGGACGTCATTCGCGAACGGGCCCAGCAGGGCAGCGTGGTGATCGTGGCGCATGGTGGCAGCGCCTGCCTCAGGAACACGCCCAACGTGCTGCGCGTGCTGGTCACCGCGCCCGCTGCCGCGCGCGCCGACCGGCTGAGCCGGTCCCGCGGCATCACGCCGGCGGAGGCGAAGAAGGCGGTCGATGCGTCGGACCGCCAGCGCAAGCAGTACCTTGACCGGTTTTACCATGTTGAGGAGCAACCGACGGACTATGACCTGGTCGTGAATACGGACGTGATCGGCATCGAGCGGAGTGCGGAGATCGTGGTGCGCGCGGCGGCGCACTGATGCGCGCGCCGCGCATCGCGGAGGGCGACACCCGCATGGCGCGTGGCGCATCGCTCGGCCCTCATGCGCTGGGCGATGCGCCCCCGGTCACCTGGCGAACAAGGGTGCCCGTGTCGGCGATCTCCCAGACCTCGTACGCCTTTCCGTCCCGAATCCTGGCGATCAGGACCTGGTCGATCTCGAAACGATTGCCGTTGCCACGGAGCCCCGCGAATTCACCAACGAGCGTGCCGGTCACCACGGCTCGTCCGATCACGGTCTCACCGTCATGGAACACTTCCCGGATATCGTGCCGGAGGTCCGGGATCGCGGCCTTCGCGTCCCGCCAGACTGCCTTCTCCGCCTCCCGGCCGACCGTGGAAAGCCCGAGCGGAGCGTGGACCACCACATCGGGCGACAGCACATCATCGAAGACATCCAGGTCGCCGGCGTCGCCCGCGGCAACCCACCTGTGCAGCACTGCATGGGTCATGGGTGGCACTCCCTTCTCGGCTCCAATACCGCATGAGTTGTCGCGCCGAACGCCGTGAGCATGCCTGACCCGAGCGCTCGTCGCCACCTTTCCCGACAGCGGAGCGCGGCGGCCACGCTCGGCGGGCAGCCAGGGCCACCGGATCTTGACTCTCGATTCGGGACGATCCTAGGCTAAACTGACAGGGGAACTTCAGCGATGGCCCGCCGCTTGAGGGCCATCCCGCCCGTCACCGGGCCGATGTCTCGAGCCGCCGCGTTCGCGGTAGCAGACTGGCTGCCTGGCCGCCCAGGACCGCGATGCAAGGCGCCATGCCGCCGATGACGGAGCCTTCGAACCGGGAAGTCGACGGTCACGAGCAGGTTCGCCATCCGAACCAACCAGCGCGAGAGTAGAAGGGACCGACGTGTCTGAAAACGGCAGCGAAAGCGAGAACCCGGCAATCGCCTCTCCGGCTCCCAGGCGGGCCCGGCATAAGACGAACAAGGACTGGTGGCCGGACCAGCTGGACCTCTCGGTCCTCCGCCAGCACTCGCCCCTGTCCAATCCGATGGGCGAGCGTTTCAACTACGCCGAGGAGTTCAAGACGCTCGATGTCGACGCGCTGAGGCGGGACATCATCGAGGTCATGACGACGTCGCAAGACTGGTGGCCGGCGGACTACGGCCACTACGGGCCGCTCTTCATCCGGATGTCCTGGCATGCCGCAGGCACGTACCGCATCGCCGATGGGCGGGGTGGTGGCGGCAGCGGCGCCCAGCGCTTCGCCCCGCTCAACAGCTGGCCCGACAACGCGAACCTCGACAAGGCGCGACGCCTGCTCTGGCCGATCAAGCAGAAGTACGGCCGGAAGCTCTCCTGGGCCGACCTGATCGTGTACGCCGGCAACGTCGCCATGGAGTCGATGGGGTTCAAGACGTTTGGCTTCGGCTTCGGGCGAGAGGACATCTGGGAGCCCGACGAGACCGTGTGGGGCCCGGAGGAAACCTGGCTCGGCGATGAGCGGTACGCCGGCGACCGGGAGCTCCAGGGGCCGTTTGGCGCGGTCCAGATGGGCCTGATCTACGTGAACCCGGAAGGCCCCAACGGCGTCCCGAGCGCGCTTGCGGCAGCCCGCGACATCCGGGAGACGTTCCGCCGCATGGCCATGAACGACGAGGAGACGGTGGCGCTGATCGTCGGCGGCCACACGTTCGGCAAGACGCACGGCGCGGCCGCCGCAACCCACGTTGGGCGGGAACCCGAGGGAGCCCCCCTCGAGGAGCAGGGCCTCGGCTGGCGGAACAGCTACGGCAGCGGCAAGGGAGACGACGCGATCACGAGCGGGCTGGAGGGCGCCTGGACGAAGGAGCCCACGAAGTGGGACAACGGCTTCCTCGAGAACCTGTACCAGTACGAGTGGGACCTCGCCAAGAGCCCTGCCGGCGCGTCGCAGTGGGTGCCCACGAATCCGGACGCCCAGGGCACCGTGCCCGACGCGCATGACCCGTCGAAGCGGCACGCCCCGGTGATGCTGACGACGGACCTCGCGCTGAAGCTGGACCCGATCTACGGCCCGATCTCGAGGCGCTTCTACGAGCATCCGGACCAGCTCGCGGACGCGTTCGCCAGGGCGTGGTACAAGCTGCTGCACCGCGACATGGGCCCTGTCACGCGCTACCTCGGCCCGTGGGTCCCGGAGCCGCAGCTCTGGCAGGATCCTGTCCCCGCGGTCGATCACGTGCTGATCGACGAACAAGATATCGCCGCGCTGAAGGGCAAGATCCTTGCCTCAGGACTGTCGATCTCCCAGCTGGTCTCGACCGCCTGGGCGGCGGCGGCCAGCTTCCGCAAGACCGACAAGCGTGGCGGTGCGAACGGGGCGCGCATTCGCCTGGCGCCGCAGAACGCGTGGGACGTCAACAACCCTGCCCAGCTGAACACGGTGCTGCGGACACTGGAGCAGGTCCAGGCGGAGTTCAACAGCTCCAAGGCCGGCGGAAAGAGAGTCTCGCTCGCCGACCTCATCGTCCTGGGAGGGTGCGCCGCTATCGAAGAAGCGGCGAAGAACGCCGGGCACAAGATCACGGTGCCGTTCGCGCCGGGGCGCACGGATGCCTCGCAGGAGCAGACGGACGTGGAGTCGTTCGCCGTGCTCGAACCGGGGTACGACGGCTTCCGGAACTACTTCCGCGCCGGAGAGTCGCTGGACCCCGGGCAGGCGCTGTTGGAGCGGGCGTTCATGCTGAGCCTGACCGCACCCGAGATGACGGTCCTGCTCGGCGGCATGCGCGTCCTGAACGCCAACGCCGGGGGATCCCCACACGGCGTGTTCACCCACCGCCCCGAGACGCTGACCAACGACTTCTTCGTGAACCTGCTCGACATGAGCACCGAGTGGAAGGCGTCCGGCTCGTCGCTAAACGTGTACGAGGGTTGCGATCGCGCCACGGGTAAGGTCAGGTGGACCGGCACCGCGGTTGACCTCGTCTTTGGCTCGAACTCCGAGCTTCGCGCGCTGTCGGAGGTTTACGCATGCAGCGATGCGCAGGAGAAGTTCGTGCATGACTTTGTGGCGGCGTGGGACAAGGTCATGAATCTCGATCGCTTCGATCTCGTGACATCGTAGCGAGGCGCGCGCCGGGGCGGTCCTCAGTAACGTCCGCAAGGTCGAGGTGGCAGCGGCGCGCGAGACCCAAGGGACGAGCGGAGAGGCGCCACGTCGCCAGACCGGCGCCTGAGCGCAGCTCGCCGCTCACAGCACCCAGGAACATTGCGGCAGCAGTTCCCGCAGATGTAGCTGCCCGGTGGCGTGCGCCCGCGGTGTGCGGGCCACATCATCGACGGAGCGCGTGCCGGAGCGTTGAGGGGGGCGATTTGGTGGGCCCTCTGGGGATCGAACCCAGGACCGACGGATTAAGTCTCTTGCTCGAAACTAGTGTCTTTCGGTGAACGCTGAATCTGACGAGGTCAGGCGTGCGCGCACGTTGAGAATAATCCGGTGCTCATGCCTGCTGGCCATCGGACGGACGGATCGTACGCCGGTGGAGATCTGACCTCGAATTTTCGATTCCACGTGGCGCCGGGGATCGACACCTTGAAGGACACCATGGGCAAGGTCCTCAAGACCGAGCTCCACAAAGGCTACGGCGCCCCCGCCAACCGCTGACCGGATGGGCGCCCCTTTACACTTCTCCAATAGCCCCCCGTCTCGCCGCCTTCTGTGTGTTGGCGCACGTATAATCGCGCCTAATTGCAGTCCCACGGGATGTGGATCACGCGATTGCGCGCGCCTTAGTAAGATTCGGAGGGACATTGAGACGTCTGAACATGATGGTAGCGCTGGTAGCGCTCGGAGCTATGCTGGCGTTGACCGCCGTTTCCGCTCCGTTCACGTCGGCCGCCACCCCCACGACCTGGAACATGACCGTCGGGCAGGGTCAGGGCCAGATTGCAGCGAACGACTTCTTCCCTGACGCAATCTCAGTCCATCAGGGCGACACGATCCACTTCTCCGTGCCGTACGTCGAGCCGCACACGGTCACCTGGGTGCCTGCGGGAATGGCGACGCCGCAGTTCACCATCCCGGAGCCGGCTGGGCCGCCGCACCTCGAGATCAATCCACTTGCGAACGACCCGACCAGTTCGGGCATGGGTGCCGTAACCTTCGATAGCAATCAGTACTTCAATTCGGGCCTGCTGTCGCAGGGCAATACGGTCGACCTGACGTTCCCGAAGCAGGGCACGTTCAAGTTCATCTGCCTGGTTCACCCCGGAATGGCCGTCACCGTCAGCGTGGTCGGCGCGGCGACGACCGTCCAGACGCAGGCCCAGCTTGACGCCGCGGGCAAGGCCGACAGCGACCAGGTCATTGCCAACGGCGTGTCAGCTGCATCGCAGATCAAGTCCACCAAGCAGCAACTGCCGGACGGTTCGTACAACTGGCGCGTGCAGCCGGGTGGACACGCCGGTGAGGCCGACATCCTCGAGTTCAACTCGCCGAACGTCACCATCAACCCCGGTGACACAGTGACGTGGACCAACCCGACGAACACGCCACATACGGTCACTTTCGCCGCCGGAAGCCCGCTGCCCGACCTCGTCCAGCCGGTGCCGCAGCCCAGCGGGCCGCCGATCCTGGAGCTGGCACTCAAGGCAATTCTTCCTTCGGGCGGCCCAACGTTTGACGGCACGGCGTTCACGAACTCGGGCATCATCGACACTGTTGACTCGCCCACAAATTCGTACTCCCTGAAGTTCACGAAACCCGGGACGTACGCCTACGTGTGCCTCATTCACGAGGGCATGGAGGGCACCATCACCGTTACTGGCGCGACCTCGCCTGCAGCGGCGAGCCCCACACCAGGTGCGCCGTCCGGCGTCGTCGCTCCGAACACCGGCTCGGGACCGCCCGCTGCGGGCGCTGATCCCTGGTTGCCGGCGCTCCTGCTGCTGGTGTCTAGCGGTATCGTCCTCTTGATGTCGGGCGCAGGCCTGCGTTCGCGACGTCGGAGAACACGAAACGAGCACAGCTGAACCGAGTGGGGAGGGACACCGGTCCTTCCCCGACTCGTATCTTCGCCGCTTCGCTGGCCGGGGAGCTCGCCCCGTCGCTCGATCACCGGGAGCTCAGTGCCATGTTGTCCCTCATCCCACGCGCGGTCGGCGCACGCGCGCTCGGTACCTCCGGGAGAATCAGGCGGAAGTTGGTGGGCCCTCTGGGGATCGAACCCAGGACCGACGGATTAGAAGGCTGGTAGTCGCATTTGCATGTCCGTCAGTCAACGCCGAATCTGGGCAAGCGCGAAACGCGTGCACATCGCAGACGAGTCCTCCTGACTTGCCCGGACGACAGCTGACGAGAGGATTGGATCATAGTTCGGTGGGCAAGCGCAAGACGTGCACTCTCACTCCCGCCACCGCACTCCGTACACACGCACGGGCTCGCCGACACCCTTCATTTCCTTCTCGCCCCGGTCCTCGAACGTCACGCTTGCCGAGGACCGCGCCATCCCGCGCACCACGTCCGACACGAGGATCTCCCCGGGCGCTGACAGCCCGCAGATACGCGACGCGATGTTCACGGCGCCGCCGTAGACGTTATTTTCCTCGCGGATCACATCGCCCGCATGCAGGCCAATGTGAAGGCCCAACTCCGACGCGGCGCTTAGCGCCAAACATCGGCGGGCGCCGTCGATCGCCTGCGCCGCTGACGGAAACGTCGCCAGCACGCCGTCGCCGAGCAGCTTGCCGTCGATCGCGGCGCCGCCCGCATCGCGGATCGCCGCCCGCAGCCCCGCGTCTAGCGCCCGCGACGCCTCGCGGAAGCGCGCATCCCCCAGCCGCTCCGTGAGCGCCGTCGAATCGACGATGTCCGTGAGAAGGATCACTGCCGTGGCCGCGCTGGAGTGGGCCGCGGCGCCGGCGACCTCGTCCAACCCCGTGAATGCAAGCACCGCTTGGGCAAACGGCAGAGGGTAAGAGACGTGGTCGTCGGTGGCGATGAACTGAACCCGGGCGTTCGGGACGAGGCTGGCCCAGCGCATCGCATCGCCTCGTGGCAGGGCTTCGCTCTCCACCATGAGGGTGGGTACGGACACGCGAGGCAAGAGCGTCGCCGCATCCAGCTCGGCGAGCACCTCCAGGCGCCGGGCTACAGTCTCGGCCGAAGTCGCCTCCTTCATGGCCCTTTCCCACGCGCGCGGCCAACTGGCCGACCAAGCCCAGGCGCCTCTTGCGTGCGACCAATCGCCACGGAAGGAACGCGCCCATCGCCGGAGATCGGCTCCCTCCGTGTACGGACCCCAGACCACGAGACGTTCTACCCGCTCCGGGTGGGCGGCGGCGTAGGCGGCGCACCGGAGCGCCGAGAGTCGACCGGCTAACAGCGTAAAGCGCGGCAGTTCCGCCGCATCCGCGACGGCCGAGAGGTCGCGCGCGTCCGCCTCGAGCGAGACGTCTTCGGGGTCTCGGGTCGAAGCGCCGGCGCCGCGGAGATCATATGTCACCAGTCTGACCTGTCGTGCGAGCACGTCGAAGATCGGCCGAAGGCCGTCGGTCGCGAACGCCTGCGCCATGCTCCATGAGAGAATCGGAGCGAAGAGGAGCGGCGAGCCGCTGCCGTAGATGCCGTAGGCGATGCGCGTGCCGTCCGGGCTTGTGCAGAACCGGAACTCCGGCTCCATGCTCATGCTGACTCCCGCCACCGCACATCCCACAACCGGACGCCCTCATCGAAGCCCTTCGGGACGAACTCGCCGCGATCGCCGAACACGAAACCTTTGCCCGACAGCAATCCGCGCACAGTGTCCGGCACGAGGATCTCGCCAGGACCGGCTCTTGCTGCGATGCGGGAGGCGAGGATCACGGTCGCGCCAAACAGATCGCCGTCCTCCTCGATCGGCTCGCCAGCGTTGAGACCGACACGCACCTGAAGGGGCTCCCCCTTCTCGCTGTGCGCCGCGAAGGCGCGTTGCAACGCGATGGCGCAGTCCATCGCCGACGTGACGGAACCGAACGACGCCATGAAGCCGTCGCCCATCGTCTTCACCTCGGTGCCACCGAACTGCTTCAGCAGATCGCGGGTGATCCGCTCGTGCGCGCGGAGGACATCGCGGCCCTTCGCGTCCCCGAGGCGCTGCATCATCTCCGCATGCCCAACGATGTCGGTAAAAAGCACCGTCCGGAAGGCGCTCTCCCGCGTGTGAACTGCCGCCTTCTCAGCGCGGTCGCCGAGGAAACCGTCAACCGCCGAGAGGATGTTGCCGTAGTCGCCCAGGCAGAAGAGATGGCCCTTGCCCTCAAGCGGGACGAATCGGGCGTCCGGTATGCCCGCCGCCAGGATCTGTCCCGCCGCGAACAGGATGATCGGATCGGCGATGCGGTGGAGAACGAGCGTGGGCACTCGGACCTGCGCGAGCAACGCATGCGCATCGCTGTTACGCAGCGTCTGCGTCCGTGCCAGGTATCCTTCGCCCGCCTCGGAGCGGTAGTACCAATCGCCGAGCTGCGCCGCCTCCTCCGGAAACTCCCGACGACCGTTGCTGTCAGCGATGGTCTGCGCTGCCATCTGCCAGTTCGCGCGGGCCAGGGTGTTGAACCCCGATCGCAGGTTCTGCGGAATGGCGTCATCGGGCGTGGCGAACGTGTCGTAGAGGATCAGGTGGCTCACGAGGTCGGGGTGTGCCACAGCAAACTCGATCGCTGCGGGGCCTGTGATCGTCGGCGCCCAGATCACGCAGCTCTCAGCTGTTGCGCGTGCAACCGCCTCCATGTCCCTCAACGGAGCAGCCTCCAGCGGTACTCCTGCCGGGAGGGCCGCGGACAGGCCGGTACCCCTCCAGTCGAAGCGGACCACCCTGCGGCCAGCGCCGAGGTCGCGGTAGAACTGCGGGTACACCGGCATGAGATGGTCGAGCGAGAACGTCTCGTTAAGCGCCGGGAGCGCGAGGATCGTGAGCGCTCCGTCGCCCTCAACGCAGTAGGCGATACGAACGCCGTCTTCCGTCGTGCAGTAGCGAACGTCGCGATCCATCTGCGCCAGTATGGGGGATCGAAGCGTTTCCCGACGAGTCAAGCTTGAGTCGGGCTTGGCTGGCGAGCATCGAACGAGACCGACCGACTCCCAAACGCGCCGAACTCAAGACGAGAGGACTCGCCTAGTTCCCCGGACACGAAGAGGAGAGTCCTCCGGTCGTCGGCGCAAGGAAGCTACCGCACCGTGTCGACGCGGCGGCGGAAGGGGGTGTGGTGGGCCCTCTGGGGATCGAACCCAGGACCGACGGATTAAAAGTCCGCTGCTCTGCCAACTGAGCTAAGGGCCCTTGTAGCGTGGTTCCGTGCCGCGAGCCGAATCTGCGGGCGGGCTGCGAGCGTTTTGGTTGCGTCCGGCTCTCCCACGAAATCGCGTGTCCTGGCATGCACGTCAAGCGCACCATTATCACGCAATTCTGGCTA
>DASQHL010000135.1:0-18298 GCA_035632115.1 Dehalococcoidia bacterium
CCAGGCGAATCGTGACCAGGCCTACGCCGGCTCGACTGCGGCGCAGATCCAGGCGGCCCGTAGCTCCGTCCTCCAGGCGCAGGTCAGCGTCGCCAACGCCCAGAAAGGCGTCGACGACACGAAGCTCGTTGCGCCGTTCGACGGCACCGTTGCGGCGCTCAACATCCAGGTCGGTGACCTCGCCGGCGCCAGCAGCGCCTCCGGCGCATCGTCCACCGCCGCGATCGTGCTGAACACGCCAAGCCGCCTCGTCCTGAACCTCACCATCGCCGAGACCGACTACCCGAGCGTCAAGGCGGGTGACACGGGAGTCGTCACCTTCTCCGCACTCACCGGCGAGGCCTTTCCCTTCGTCATCGATGCGCTGGGGGCGAACCCAGTAACCACCCAGGGCGTCGTCACCTACCAGGCCACCGCTCACCTCGCGACCGGTATGCAAGCGTTGGAGATCCTGCGATCCATGAGCTCCTTCGGCGGCCGCGGTACCAGGCGCGCGGCCGCGGGCGCCTCGGGCACGCCGGGCGCTGCGACCACACCGCGCGCCGCGCGTACGCCGCAGGCCGCCGCTACCCCTGGGGCGAGCGCGCCGCAAGGCGGCGGCTCGCCGTTCGGAGGCGGCGGAGTCGCGCAGGCCATCGCCAATCAGCCGCAGCCCGCCCCCGGCATGAGCGCCACCGCGACGATCATCGTCGACCAGCGGACGAACGTCGTCATGGTCCCCCTCAAGGCCGTCCAAACCAAGAACCGCCAGAGCGTCGTCACCGTCAAGAACGCCGATGGCACCACGCACGACGTGACCGTCACCACCGGCCTCAGCGATGCGACCAACACGGAGATCACGTCCGGCCTGACCGAGGGCCAGACGATCGAGATCCCCGGCGCGGTGACGACCACCACGACCACCCAGGCGCTGCCGGCGACCGGTGGTCGTGGTGGCGGCGGCTTCTTCGTAGGCCCCGGTGGCGCACGAGGCGGCGGCTGATGGACGCGACGGAAGCGCCCGGAGCCAGGCGTGGCGGCCCGATGATCGAGCTGCGCGGCGTATTGAAGGTCTATCGTGCCGGCGATGTGCCAGTCGTTGCCCTGAACCACATCGACCTGGACATTGCTCGTGGTGAGATGCTCTCCATTGTTGGCGCATCGGGGTCCGGCAAGTCGACGCTAATGAACATCCTCGGGTGTCTCGATAAGCCCACGCGCGGCACCTACACCCTGGAGGGGCGGAACGTCAACGCACTGAGCGACCGGCAACTCGCCCGCCTCCGCGGCCACCGTATCGGCTTCGTCTTCCAGTCGTTCAACCTGCTCTCGCGCATGACGGCGCTGGAGCAGGTGGAGTTGCCGCTCATCTACCTCGGCGCCCGGAACCGCAAGCGCCTGGCGTTGCGTGCCCTCGCTTCCGTCGGACTGGCTGACCGCTGGCACCACAAGCCCACCCAGCTCTCCGGCGGCCAGCAGCAGCGCGTCGCCATCGCCCGCGCGCTCGTCACCAACCCCGCCATCATCATGGCCGACGAGCCCACCGGCGCCCTCGACACCAAGACCACCACCTCCGTCATGCATACGCTCGTGCGCCTCAACGCCGAGCGCGGCATCACGATCATCCTCGTGACGCATGAGCACGATGTTGCTGGCTACACGCAGCGCGTGATCACCCTGCGCGACGGCAACATCATCTCCGATGCTGCCCCGGAGCGGACGAACGTCGTCGCCTTCCCCTCGCCGGAAGCCCGCCGCGAAGCCTCACCCGAAGTCGCCGGAGCGGACGCATGATCTTCCTGGACACGCTCCGGATGTCGCTCGCCGAGTTCACGACGAACAAGCTCCGCACGGGCCTCACGATGCTGGGCATCGTCATCGGCGTCTGCGCGGTGATCGCCCTCATGGCCGCCGGCCAGGGCGCTTCCGCAGGTGTGACGTCGCAGGTGCGGGGACTGGGGTCAAACCTGCTCTTCATCACGACAGCCTCATCCACGAGCAGCGCGTCCGGCGGGGTACGCGCCGTCCAGCGCCCGACGTTGACAATCGCAGACGAGGCCGCGATCAACGACCCCACGCAGGCTCCCTACGTATCAGCCGCCGTCGGTCAGTTCGGCGGCGACACCGGCAGCACCACGGGCTCGACGATGACAGAGCAGTTCATCGGCAACGGCCAGAACACATCCGCGTCGCTCGCCGCGACCGAGCCGGCGTATCAGCAGGTGCGCAATGTGAAGATGGCCGCCGGAAACTTCATCAGCCAGGATGACATGACGCGCAAGACACTCAGCGCGGTCATTGGTGCCCAGGTCGCTCAGGATCTGTACGGCACGCCGGACCAGGCGGTCGGCCAGCAGATCTCGCTCAGCTTCGGACGCTTCTCCCTCGACCTCACCGTGATCGGCGTCGTGCAGCGCAGTGGCGGCCCAAATGACACGACCGTGATCATGCCCCTGACCACCTTCGAGGCGCGTGTGCCGTTCGGCCGCAGCCCCACGGGCCAGCAGAACGTCCAGGCGATCATCGTCAAGGTCAAGGACGGCTATAACCTCAACACGGCCAAGGCACAGCTCACATCGCTGCTCAATCAGACACACACAACGCAGGACTTCCAGATCGCCTCGCAAGACGACCTCCTGGCGACGTCGCAGAAGGTGGCGCGGACGCTCACCATCCTGCTCGGCGCCATCGCCGGAATCTCCCTCGTCGTCGGCGGCATCGGCATCATGAACATCATGCTCGTCTCCGTCACCGAGCGCACCCGCGAGATCGGGATCCGCAAGGCCATCGGTGCCAGCCGCGACAACATCCTTCTCCAGTTCGTCTGTGAAGCCGTGATCGTGACGCTTGCCGGTGGCATCGTCGGGGTCGTGCTTGGCGTCGGCGCCGCCATCCTGGCGAACGGCCAGGACTTCGGCACCGGCACCACCGTCACCACGCAGGTCTCGTCGACGAGCGTGTTCGTCGCCTTCGCCGTGTCGGTGGTCATCGGCCTGTTCTTCGGGATCTATCCCGCCTGGCGGGCATCGCAGCTCGACCCGATCGAGGCGCTGCGCACGGAGTAGCCGGCGGCCGTGCTACGCCGCGGCGTCGGGCCGCGCCCTCGTGCCCCGCAGCAGTTCCTCTACCTCGGCCGCTTCCAGCGGCTCGGCAAAGTAGAATCCCTGGCCCAGCTCGCAGTCCAGGGTCTGCAGCCGCGACAGCTGCTCCGGCCGCTCGATACCTTCGGCGACCAGCTCCAGGTCCAGCGTCTTTCCCAGTTCGATGATCGCCTTGGTCAGCTCCTTGTGCTGCACAGGCGCGCCCACGTCGTCGATGAACGACTTGTCGATCTTCAGCAGGTCAAACGGGAACTGCCGCAGGTAGCTCAGCGATGAGTACCCCGTCCCGAAGTCGTCGATCGCCAGTCGGACGCCCAGGCTCTTGATGCGGCCCAGCAGGTCCATCGTTGCAACCGCGTCCTGCATCATCACGCTCTCGGTGATCTCCAGCACCAGCGTCCGCGGGTCGATGCCCGACGTGCGCAGCACCTCCGCCACATCGGCGACGAACGACGGGTGCTGAAGCTGCTTCACGGAGACGTTCACGCTGATCGTCCACGGCGGATCGCACGCGTACATTGCCTGCCACGCCGCCGCCTGCCGGCACGCCTCGCGGAGCACCCAGAGCCCCAGCTCCAGGATCACGCCCGACTCCTCCGCGAGCGGGATGAAGTCACCGGGCGGCAGCAGCCCGCGCGTCGGGTGGCGCCAGCGCACGAGTGCCTCCACACCGATCAGTTGTCCGCTCCTGAGCAGCACCATCGGCTGGTAGTGGACGACGTACTCATCCCGCTCGAACGCCCGCTGGAGGTCAGACAGCAGCGCGAGCCGCTCCACCATCGCGATCTGCATGTCCGGCTCGAACACTTCGTACCGCCCCTTGCCGTGCGACTTCGCGACGTACATCGCGACATCCGCGTCCCGTAGGAGTGCCTCCGCCTTCGCATCAGCTCCACGCGTCTCACTGACGGCGATGCCGATACTTGCCCGCACCGTCAGCTCCTTGCCCTCCAGTGCGAAGGGCGCTCGCAGCGTGTCGAAGATACGTTGCGCCACCGTGGTAGCGTCCTCCGCATCGACCACATCTTCGAGCAGGACCGCGAACTCATCGCCCCCCAGCCGCGCGATCGTGTCCGATGGGCGCAGGCAAGCCTGCACACGCTCGGCGACCTCCGTCAGCAGGCGGTCCCCCGCCGAGTGCCCCAGGCTGTCGTTCACCCCCTTGAAGTTGTCCAGGTCCATGAACAGCACGGCCACCCGCGTCTCCATCCGCGCCGCGCGGAGCAGCCCATGCTCCAGTCGATCCGTAAAGCGCGTCCGGTTCGCCAGCTGCGTCAGCGGGTCATGCAACGCCTGGTGGCGCAACTGCTCTTCCAGCAGCTTCCGTTCCGTGACGTCCCGCGAGTTCAGTACGATGCCCCGGATCCCGGGGTTTGACCGCTGGTCGGTCGAACTGAGCTCGATCTGCCGCCACGAGCCGTCGGCGTGCCGCGCGCGCACCTCGCCCAGCACCACGCTCCCCGCCTTCGACATCACCTCGCCCAGCATCGCGACGATGCGTGGCACGTCGTCCGGATGCATCAGCGCTGCCAGTCGTGTGCCGATCATCTTTTCCGCTTCGTGCCCCAGCACCCGCCGCATCGACGGGCTCTGGTACATCACCGTCGTGTCGACGTCGATCACCGTGATCAGATCCGAGGCGTGCTGCACCAGCGACCGAAACCGCTCCTCCGACTCCCGCAGCGCCTGCTCGGCATCCCACCGCTCCGTGATGTCGCGCGCGTTGTAGACGATGCCTGCGACCGACGGCACATCCAGCAGGTTGTTCGCCGTCATCTCGAGGTAGCGCCACGATCCGTCACCGTGCTTCAGCCGAAGGACGGTGGGCGGATGCACGCCAGGCTCGTCGGCTACCAGGCGAAGCGACGTCACTGCACGCTCGATATCGTCCGGGTGCACCAGCGTGAGCGCGCTCCGGCCCCACCACTCGTCCGGGCGATAGCCCATGAGCCGCTCCACCGACGGGCTGGAGTACCGGAGCGTCCCCTCCGCGTCGACGATCGTCACCAGGTCCGATGCGTTCTGCACCAGCGATCGGAACCGCTCTTCGCTCCAGCGCAGATCCTCGCGCGATTGCTGCAGATCCCGGTACAGCTGCAACCCCTTGATCGCCGTCGCCGCCTGCGACACCAGCGCTGCCAGGAACTCCACCTCCGGTACCCCGAACGCCCGCTGCGTGGACGACGAGAAGTGCACCATCCCCAGCGCGCGCCCCTGGAAGACGATCGGCAGCATCGCGATTGACAGCACGTGCCCGCGTTCCCAGTACTTCTGCAGAAACGGAAGCGCGTCGCCGATGAGTTCGGCGTTTGGCACCGACTCCAGCCCGGGAGCGAACACGTCCGGCAGCAGGACGTTGGCGCCCCGTCGCACCAGCTCCACGCCCATCGCGATCTCGTCGCGCTCGCGCAGCCCGCGCCCTTCGCGGAACACCGCTGCCGTATCGGTCGAGGAGTGGCGCGCCGTGTTCATCGAGCGTGCGACCACCGCGTCGCACGCGTCGTTGTACATGACGATGTTGATCCAGTCGAACCCGGACGCCTTGGCGAGCGCCGTCGCGAGTGCGTCCAGCACGTCCTCCGCCGCGCCCGCGTCGTTGAACGCGCGCGAGACATCCGCTAGCGCCTCCAGCTGCGCCCGCTGGCGCGACCGGTGTTCTCCATCGAGCACGCCTCTCACCAGCTGCGCCAGGATCGGACGTACCACCTCCACGGCGCGCACCTGCTCCGCGCTCAGTCCGCGCGCCCACGGCCCGCGCACCACCAGCAGCCCGGAATCTCCTTCATCGCCCGGGAGCCTCGCCGCCAGGTGCGTGCGCGCCACGCCGGGCGCGATCGGCCTGGCCGCGCCGATCAGCCGGTCACGGGCGTCGAACATGCCCGCGGCGTACTCGGGGTGCGTGACGGCGTCGCGCCAGATCAGCCAGTAGCCCTTCTGTTTGATCTCGTACGTGGTCGGATTGCACGCGCAGCCCAGCCGCACAAAGTGCGGATCCCCGGAGCGGAGCACGTACGCTTCCTCCGCGTCGAGTATCGCCGCCACGACGCCGCATGCCCGCTCGACGGCGGCGATGTCCGCTTCCTGCGTGGCGGCTATGCGAGCCAGCTCCTGCAACCGCTCCAGCATGGATGTGCTCCCGGCATGATCGACCGCCGGCCCTTGGCGCCCACCTTGAACATCGACCATCTCGGATGCGTAGTTTAGGTGCCTGCGGGACGGCTTCCCCTCTGTAGGGCTTCCCCTCTGTAGGGCTTCCCCTCTGACCGCGTGGCCTCGCAGGCCCGCGGCGCTACCGCTGACTTCCCCGGCCATCGCGATGTAGGCCCGACGGTTCAGTACGTGGTGCCCATCGGCAGGTTGAATGTTACCAATGTGCCGTGGCTGCACGGCGGCTGTTCTCGCTGGGGCGGCGGGCACTCGCCACGCATTGCCTGCCCCCGGCCGCGCGGCGAAAATGTCCACAGCGCGCCCGCCGCGCGCCAGCACAGGAGAGGGCCGCATGCTCCAGCGCTGGGACACCCTGACCGTCGATGGCAGCGACATGCGCTGCCACGTCGCCTTGCCGGACGGCGCCGGTCCCTTTCCCGGCGTCGCCGTCGCACAACACGCCGGCGGCGTCGACGAGTTCATCCAGTCGATGACCCTCCGCCTCGCCGAAGCGGGATTCGCCGCCATCGCACCGGATCTCTATCACCGCGAGAATCCCGCCGCCGGCGACGACGCCATGCGCCGCATGTCACGCCTCCGCGACCCGCACATCGAGCGCGATATGGCCGCCGCGATCGCGCACCTCAGGACCATGCCGCAGGTCGCGCGCGAGCGGATCGGCGTCACTGGCTTCTGCATGGGTGGACGCGTCGCCTATATGATGGCCGCGCGCGATCCCTCCCTGAAGGCCGCCGTCGTCTTCTACGGCGGCAACATCATGACCGCCTGGGGCGACGGCCCGGCGCCCTTCGACCAGAGTGTTGCCATCGCCGCGCCCGTCCTCGGCCTGTTCGGATCCGACGACGGCAACCCCGCCCCTGACGACGTGCAGAAGATCGATGCCGAACTCGAGCGCCTGGGGAAGCCGCACGAGTTTCACAGTTACGCCGGCGCCGGGCACGCGTTCATGAGCGAGGGCCGCCCCAGCTACCGTCCCGACGCCGCTGCGGACGCCTGGGAGCGCTGCATCGCCTGGTTCCGGCACTACCTCGCGTGAACGACCCGGTCGGGCCCGGCTCGCTCAAGTGCCTCTGCGTGTCGTCGCCCCGCCGTCAGCTCCACGACATCATCAAGCGCAGTCTCGTTGCGTGCGCCGGCGCAGGCGGCATCCGTCACCTCTTCGGCGATGTGTTCCTCGTCCACACCGAAGCCGATGCCGCCGCCCTGCGCGACATCCTGGCGGCCCACCTCGAAGCGGACGAATCGGCGTTCGTCGTCGAATTCGAGCGCTGGTCGGCGTCCGGACCCGCCGCTGATCGACGCTGGCTACTCCGCCGCGGCCATTAGCGCGCTGCCGGCCTTAAGCCGGCGTGTTCCCCAGCACCTCATGGTTGTGCTCGCCCAGCAGCGGCGCCCGGCCGTCTATGCGCGGCTGCGTCGCCGTCGACTTGAACGAGGCGCCCGGATACGGCACGGTCCGGTCGAGCTCCGGATGGGCGATCTCGACGAAGAAGCCGCGCGCCCTCGCGTGTGGGTCATCGAGCCAGTCTTCCGGCGCGCGCACCGCCCCCCACGTGAAGCCCATCCCCTGGCCGATGTGGAACAACTCCTCCGAGCTGTGCCGCGCCGCCAGCACCTCCAGCGCCCCCAGCACGATGCTCCCTTCGGCCAGCCGTCGCAGCGGGTCATCCGGCGCGTCGTCGGCCAACCCCTCGCCGAGTCCTTGCTCGCGTAGGTAGCGCACCAGCCGTCCGTACGCCCGCCCATCGAAGGGGATCGCCAAGTTGATCGCCCGCCCGTCCGTGCACATGTACTGCGTGCGCGCCGTCTGGCGCGGGAACGCGTGCCGCCCCGTCTGCCGTCGCGTCACCTGGCGCGCGTACTCCCAGTAGGTGTTGGAGAACTCCACGGTCACCGCGCTCGCCGCCTGCGCGGAGACATCGATGAACTGGCCGCGCCCGCTCGTCTCGCGCTCCAGCAGCGCCGTCAAGATGCCGATGCACGCGAAGTGCGACGCCGTGTGGTACGCGTGATATGGCCCCGCCCGCACGGGCGCGACGTCGGCGTCCTCCAGGTCATACCCGCACGCCTGCATCGGCCCGCCCAGCGCCATGATGATCAGGTCGTTCGCCCGGTAGGCCGCGTCCACGTACGGCCCCGTCTGTCCGAACGCCGTCACCGCCGCGTGCACCAGGCGCGGGTTCGCTGCGCTCGCCGTCTCGTAGGCGATCCCGAGCGCCCCCGCCTCGCCAGGTGGCAGCGATTCCAGCAGCACGTCCGCCCCGGCGACGAGCCGCCGCAGCGCCTCGCGATCCCCGGCCGCGGCGAGGTCCAACGTCACGCTCCGCTTGCCCGTGTTGTAGCGCCAGAAGTAGAGGCTCCGCTCCGGCCCTGCCACGTCGCCGGCGAACGGCCCCACCCGCCGCGACGCGCAGCCCTCCGGCGGCTCCACCTTCACGACCTCCGCCCCCATGTCGGCGAGCAGCTTCCCGCACCACTCGCCCCAGGCGTCTGCCAGCTCAACCACCCGGATGCCATCGAGCGCGCGCGCACTCACCACACCACCTCGTCCGCCTCCAGCCGCGCCATCTCCTCCGGCCCGATCCCCAGCAACTCGCCGTACACGTAGGCGTTGTCTTCCCCCAGCAGCGGCCCGCCGCGGTGGAACTCCGCCGGCGTCCGCGAGAGCTGCGCCGGCATGCCGTCGACGCGGTGGCGGCCGAGCAGCGCGTGGTCGACTGTAGGGAACGTGCCGCGGTGGGCCAGCTGTGGGTCGTCGTCGTACAGTTCGCGCGAGCGCTGCACCCGCCCGGCTGGCACGCCCGCGTCCTGCAGCACGCGCTGCGCGTCCTGCGCCGAACGCCCGCGCGTCCACGCCTCGATGCCCTCGTCGAGCTCGTCCTGGTGCGCCAGCCGCGCCTCCAGCGTCGCGAAGCGCGCGTCTCGCAGCCACGCGTCCTGCCCCAGCACGGCGGCCAGCGCCTGCCACTGCTCCTCCGTCTCGGCCGCAATCGCCACCCAGTCGTCGTCACCGATGGGGTCGTCCGCCTGCGGCGCGCAGCGGTAAACGCCGTGCGGCGCCATCGGCGGCCAGGCGCTGCGGTTGCCTTCGCGCGTGCTGCGCCGGCCGTTCACGGCGTAGTCGAGGATCGCCGCGCCGGTCAGCGCAACGGCCGCCTCCACCTGCGATAGGTCGACGTGCTGCCCCTCGCCGGTGCGCCGTCGGTGGAACAACGCCTGCAGCATGGCGATGGCGCCCGTGTAGCCGCCAGTGTGGTCCATGTATGAGTAGCCCCAGCCGGCTGGCGGCAGGTCCGGGTACCCCGACTGGTGAGTCAGCCCGGAGAGCGCCTGCACCGTCGGTCCGAACGTCTGGTAGTGCTCGTACGGCCCGCTGTGCCCCAGCCCGGCCATGCTCACGTACACGATGTCGGGTCGCATCGCGCGCAGCCCCTCGTAGTCGAACCCCCAGCGGCGCATCACGCCGGCGCTGAAGTTCTCGAGCACGCCGTCCGAGATTGCCACCAGCCGCCCGAACAGCTCGCGCCCCTCCGTCCGCGACATGTTCAGCGTGATGCCCAGCTTGTTGCGGTTGAAGTTGTTGAAGTAGCCGCTGTTGTTGATGTCCTCTGCGCCCACGCGCGGGCCGAAGATCGTGCGCGCCATGTCCGGCCGCGCTCGGCTCTCGACCTTGATCACCTCGGCGCCGAAGTCGGCGAGGATGCGCGTGGCCTGCGGCCCGGCCATCGCCCAGCCCAGGTCTAGGATGCGGATGCCGTCGAGCGCGCCCACAGTGCCGGAAGCATACCCCGCGCCGCCGCGGCGGACGACCTCAAATCACCGCCGCCTCCTGGTACGACCCGAACGCCTGGCGCATCACGTCGCACATCTCGCCCAACGTGCAGCCGGCGTTCGCCGCATCGAGCAGCGGCGGCATGACATTGGAGTTGCCGTGACAGGCCTGCTCCAGCGCGCGCAACGCCGCGGCCGCCGCCCGCCCGTCGCGCTCCCGCCGCAGCCGCCGCAGCCGTTCGACCTGCCGCGCCTCGCCCGCCGGGTCCATCGCCAAGATCGGGATCCCCGGCGGCCCGTCCGCGACGAAGTCGTTGACCCCGACGATCACCCGCTCGTGGGTGTCCGTCTCCCGCTGATAGCGGTACGACGCGTCGGCGATCTCCCGCTGCAGGAAGCCGGACTCAAGCGCCCGCACCACGCCGCCCAGGTCGTCGATCTGGCGGAAGTATGCGTACGCCTCAGCCTCCGTCTCGTTCGTCAGCGCCTCCACGAAGTAGCTGCCGCCCAGCGGGTCGACCGTGTTCGCCGCGCCGGACTCGTGCGCGATCACCTGCTGCGTCCGCAGCGCCAGCGTCGCCGCCTGCTCGCTCGGCAGCGCCAGCGCCTCGTCCATCGAGTTCGTATGTAGCGACTGCGTCCCGCCCAGCACCGCCGCCAGCGCCTGCACCGTCGTGCGCACGACGTTCACGTCCGGCTGCTGCGCCGTCAGCGACACGCCCGCCGTCTGCGTGTGGAAGCGCAGCCACCACGAGCGCGGATCCCTCGCACCGAACGTCTCGCGCATCTCGCGCGCCCAGATGCGCCGCGCCGCGCGGAACTTCGCTACCTCCTCGAAGAAGTCGTTGTGGCAGTTGAAGAAGAACGAGAGCCGCGGCGCGAAGTCATCGATCTGCATACCGCGGTCCAGGCAGCGCCGCACGTACTCGAACCCGTCGGCCAGCGTGAACGCCAGCTCCTGCACCGCCGTCGCGCCCGCCTCGCGGATGTGGTAACCGGAGATGCTGATCGTGTTCCACTTCGGCATCTGCGCGCTGCCGAACTCGATCGTGTCCACGACCAGCCGCAGCGATGGCTCCGGCGGAAAGATGTACTCCTTCTGGGCGATGAACTCCTTCAGGATGTCGTTCTGCAGCGTGCCGCCGAGCCGCGCTCGCGGCACCCCGCGCTTCTCCGCCGCCGCGATGTACATCGCCCAGATCGGCGCTGCCGGCGAATTGATCGTCATCGACGTCGTGATCTCGTCCAGCGGCAGCCCGTCGAGCAGGATCTCCATGTCGGCGAGCGACGACACGGCGACGCCGCACTTGCCGAATTCGCCGGCCGCCTCCGGCGCGTCCGTGTCGTAGCCCATCAGCGTCGGCAGGTCGAACGCCACCGAGAGGCCGGTCTGACCCTGGTCCAGCAGGTAGCGGAAGCGCCCGTTCGTCTCCTCGGCGCCGCCGAAGCCGGCGAACATGCGCATCGTCCACGGCTTGCCGCGGTACCCCGTCGCGTGGATGCCGCGCGTGAACGGATACTCCCCCGGCGCCCCGATGTCGCGCGCGTAGTCGACGCCCGCCGTGTCTCCCGGGCCGTAGACGCCGCGGACCTCTTTGCCGGATGTCGTCATGAAGCGGCTGCGCCGCCGGGCTGCCCGGCCGTCCGCGCTCCCCTGCCCCGCGCCGGCTTCGCTGCTCATCCCCGCTACAGCGCGTCGCGCGCCACCGGCTGGTACCGCACGATCGGCTCAAAGAAGTCGATCGCCGTGCGGTCGCCGGACGTGATGCCCCGCACCGGGTGCTCGGACAGCCGCATGCTGGCGAAGTGGCGCGCCACCAGCGCCTTCCGCGCCGAGCCCTTGTGCTCCAGCTCCCACGCCGCCTCTTCCACCAGCAGCGCCGCCTGCGCGACGTCCGCCATGTAGTCCGTCAGCCGGCGCGCCTGCAACAGCCGTACCTCCTGCGGCGCGTGCTCCAGGTACGCCACCGCCTCCTTCACCTCGTCGGCTGCTCGCCCCACCTGCGACGCCGTCGCCGTCACGGAGGGGTGCTCGGCCGTGCCCAGCGCCTGCTCCACGCGCGAGAACAGCGCCTCGTCCGCGCGCTCCTTCTGCATCGCCCGCAGCACGTCCAGGCAGATGATGTTCTCCGTGCCCTCCCAGATCGTGTGGCACTGGGCGTCGCGTAGCTGCCGCGCCACCGGCCAGTTCTCGATGTACCCGTTGCCGCCGTGGATTTCCACCGCCTGCGACGCCAGGTCGACGCCCCGGCGCGCGCAGCGGTACTTCGCCAGCGGCACCAGGATGCGGTACAGCCGCCGCGACTCAACGTCCGTCCGCACGCCCGCCTCCGCCGCCTCGAAGGCGATCGCGCAGCCGGCCTCCACTTCCGTCGCCATGTTCACCAGCGTCTCGCGCACGAGCGGGTAGTCGCTGATCGGCCGCCCGAACGCCGTGCGGTGGTGCGCGTAGATCGCCGCCTCCAGGAAGCTGCGCCGCATGATCCCCAGTCCCATCACCGCCACCCCGAAGCGCGATCCCTGCACCATCTCCATCATGCGGTTGATGCCGCGGCCGTCCCGCGCGCCCGTGTCGTCGTCCGCGCGCTCCGCACCCATCAGGTACGCCTCCGCGTCCTCGAAGTCGACCTCGCCCGTCGGCACCGCCTTCGTGCCGAGCTTGTCCTTCAGCCGCCGCACGTGGATGCCGTTGTGGCTGCCGTCCAGCCGCCGCTTCGGGATCAGGAACATCGCCAGCCCCTGCAGGCCCGGGTGCGCCCCCTCCGGCCGCGCCAGCGCCAGGATCGCCTCCGCGTCCAGGTTCGAGCAGAACCACTTCGAGCCATCGATCCGCCAGCCGTGTGCCGTCTTGCGCGCGCTGCACTCGCTGCTCGCCAGGTCGCTGCCGCCGCGGATCTCCGTCAGGAACATCGCGCCGTCCCACGCCTCCGCGAAGTCCATCGTCGTCAGGTGCGGCAGGAAGCGCTCCCGCACTTCCGGGGGCGCGTGCCGGTCGATGATCCCCGCCGCGCTGCTCGTCATGCCGATCGCGCAGAGCATCCCCGTCTCCGCCTGGCTCAGGAAGTACGAGAACCCCGTGTTCACCACCGGCGGCAGGTGGCCGGCGCGCGTCCGCCGCACCTCCGGCGTCCAGCGCAGCCCGATGAAGCCGTTCTCCCACAGGTCGCGCTTCGTCTCGATCGCGCTGGGGTGGTGTACGACCTCGTTCACCTCGTTGCCCCAGTGGTCGTACTTCTCCAGGCGCGGCGGGTGCTTGTCCGTGATCTCTGCCCGCGCCGCGATCGGCCCACCCATGACGCCGCCCATCCGCCGCAGGTGCTCCTCCGCGAACGCCCGGTCGCCCGGCGCCGCCAGCCGCTCCACGATCTGCTGCAGGTTGGGGTCCGCGTCGTACCAGTTCAGCCCGATCGCGCTCTCGATCCGGCTGTAATCGATGCCTTCGTCCGTTGTCGGCCGCGCTGCTGTCGTCATCGAGATTCCGCTCCACTGATCGCCGTGTGCCGCCCCGCGCGTGCCCGGCGATCGCCAGTGTAATACCTGCCGGGCGTCAGCGCCCCGCAAGGTGGCGCCTACGCGGCCGAACCGGCATCGTGTACCCCACATGGCCGTACTCGAATACCTGGGGCTGCTGGTCGCGGCGTTCGCCGCGGGCGCGATCAACGCCGTCGCCGGGGGCGGCTCGCTGATCAGCTTCCCGGCCCTCCTCGCCGCCGGCTACGCGCCCAAGACCGCCAACGTCACCAACACCGTCGCGCTCTGGCCGGGGTACGCCGGCGGCTCCTACAACTACCGCCCGGAGCTGGGCCGCCAGCGCCGCCGTGTCTTCGCGCTGCTAGCGCCCAGCGTGGCCGGCGCCCTCGCCGGCTCCATCATCCTCCTCGCTACGCCCGCCTCCGCGTTCGACGCCATCGTCCCCTACCTGATCCTCTTCGCCTGTCTGCTGATGGCCGTCCAGGACCAGCTTGCCGCGTTCGCCCGGACCCACCACCTCGCCTCGCGCGGCGATGGCCACGTGCCGCTGCTGCTGCTCGCTGCGACGTTCGTGCTCGCGATCTACGGCGCGTACTTCGGCGCTGGCCTGGGCATCATCATGCTCGCCTTCCTCGGCGTCCTCCTGCCCGACGACATCCAGCACTCCAACGCCCTGAAGGGGATGCTCTCGCTGATCATCAACGCCGTCGCGGTGTTGTACTTCGTCGTCTTCGGGCCGGTGCGCTGGGCACCCGCCGCGGTCATGGCCGTCGGCGCCATCGCCGGCGGCTACCTCGGCGCCGGCCTCGCCCGCCGTCTCGGCAGGCGATGGCTCCGCATCGCCGTCATCGCCTACGGGCTCGTCGTCGTCGCCATCCTCTTCCTGAAGTAGCCACCCGCATGCCCGGCGTGCCGCCACAGCGTCAGCGAAAACCACCCGAGCACAAACGCGATCACGTGCGCAATGTCCGCCGAGAGCTTGACCGCGTCGCTCTCGCTGCCGTCCGGCGGCAGCAGCGCGAAGAACAACAGCCCGATCAACACCGCGATCGCCGCCCGGTGCCGCCATGGCGACGGCAGCAGCGCGCACACCAGCCCCAGCGCCCCCACGTACCCCGCTGACGGCCCGACGTCGCGCACGTCCGACAACTGAGCGCCGACCGGCACACCCGCCAGCTTCAGCGGCAGCGCGATCAGTAGTGATTCGCCGAGCAGCGTCGCAAGGTGCACGCCCCAGAACGTCAGGAATGCCCGCACCGTGCCTGTCTGCCATTCTGCCGCGCCCACCGCCAGCGCGATCAGCACCAGCGCGATCCAGAACTCCCACCGGCCGTGCGTAAACAACGCCGAGGTGATCAGCCGCCGCCACCCGAATGCTACGAGATCCTGTGGCGCGAACCCCACCCGTTGCAGGATCCGCCGCGGCAGGTCGTGCGACGCGCTGTCCGTCCGCCACGCTCGCAGCCACAGCCCCAGGATCGCCACGATCGTGAACGGCAGGCGCAACGGCAATCGGGCGATCGATGACATCCGGCCGGCGTCCTCCTGCCGGCACGTATCCGGCACGTCCAGCCTAGCGGACGGCTGCCGCCACGCGCCCGCCCGCGCCCCCCGCGCCTTCCGCTTGAGTCCAGCGCCCGCCGGAGTGACCATGGCTGCACGAGGTGCGGCCGGCCGCCCCCACGTACACCGGAGATGAGTGCGATGATCGACACGCGTTTCGTGGCGTCCAGACCCGAGGATCTCGGCGTCGACAGCGAGAAGCTTGAAATGGTCTTCGCGCGCGCCAGGCGCGACGTCGATGACGGCACCCTCCCCAGCGCGCAGGTCGCCGTCGCGCGTCACGGCAAGCTCGCCGGCATGCGCGCCTACGGCCGCGCCGTCCAGGGCGGCGCCGACCGCCCCGCCACCGACGACACGCTCTATCACGTCTTCTCGTCCACGAAGGCGGTCGTCTCCGCCGCCATCTGGCTGCTCTTCGAGGACGGCCAGCTCCGCCTCGACGAGAAGGTGGCGGACATCATCCCTGAGTTCGGCACGAACGGAAAGGACGTCATCGACATCGAGACGCTGATGCTCCACGCCGGCGGCTTCCCGCTCGCGCCGTTCGCTTCCCAGCACTGGACGGACCGCGCGAAGCTGCTCGATGCCTTCTCGATGTGGCGCCTCAACTGGCCCGTCGACAGCCGCTACGAGTACCACGCAACGTCGATGCACTGGGTGCTGTCCGAAATCATCCTGCGCCGCGGCGGCCTCAACTACAAGGACTTCATCCGCGAGCGCATCACCGGGCCCATGGGGCTCGACGAGCTGTACGTCGGCTGCCCTCCGGCGCAGCAGCATCGCGTCGCCGACGTCACGTACGTGACGCCGCCCGTCGAGCCGCCCGGCGGCTGGGGCGAGGTGACGCCCGAGGCGATCCTCAACTTCAACAACGCCGCCGTGCGCGCGGCCGGCGTCCCCGGCGGCGGCGGCGTCGCCTCCGCCGCGACCATGGCGCTGTTCTACCAGCCCCTCATCAACGGCGGCGTCACCGTCGACGGCGCCCGCATCATGAAGCCGGAGACGATCGAGTTCGCCACGAAAGTGCGTGCGCGGCCGCATCACATCGACCTCACGCTCAAGTTCCTCGACCCGTCGTTGGAGGTGAACACCAACCGCGCGCTTGGCGTGGTCGTCGCCGGCGGCGACGGCAATGCCTACCTGCGCGGCTTTGGGCGAACCTGCTCCCCGCGCGCCTTCGGCCACGGTGGCGCCGGCGGCCAGATCGCCTGGGGCGACCCTCAGACCGGGATCTCCGTTGGTTACTGCACCAACGGTTTCGTCGACCCCATCACCATGGGCCGCCGCATCACCGCCATCGGCAGCCTCGCCACCAACTGCGCTGGGTAGGTGCGCGACACGCACGGCGATCGATCACGTCACCCCTTCCGCGTGAGCTTCAGCACCCCCCGGTCGAACGTCAGCAGGTACAGTTCGCCGTCGGCCCCCTGCGCGAACGACGAGATCGCCGCGCCCGTGTCGGCGATCGGGATCGCCGCGCCGCTGTTCGTGCTGGCGTCCACCGCCCACACGCGCCCCGAACAGAAGTCGCCGTAGACGTACCAGCCGTCCATCTCCGGCATCGCCCGCCCCCGGTACACGTAGCCGCCGATGACGACGCAGCCGAACGCGTGGCTGTACTCCGCCCGCGGCAGCAGCCCCGTCGGCGTGCAACCGCTCGGCGGCTGGTAGCAGTGGCTCCCCTCCATCACGTTCCAGCCGTAGTTCGCCCCCCGGACGATGCGGTCGACCTCTTCCCACTTGTCCTGGCCCGCGTCGCCCGTCCACAGCTGCCCGGTCGCCGTGTCGAACGTCAGCCGCCACGGGTTGCGCAGCCCGTACGCCCAAACTTCCGGCGCGCCCCCGCCCTGCGCGAACGGGTTGTCCGGCGGGATCCTGTACGCGTCGCCCGATACGTCGATGCGCAGCACCTTGCCCAGCAGCACATTCGTGATCTGCCCGTTGCCGTTCGGGTCGCCGCCCCCGCCGCCGTCGCCGACGCCGATGTACAGCATCCCGTCCGGCCCGAACGCCAGCGCGCCGCCGTTGTGGTTGGAGAACTGCTTTGGCGGCAGGTCCAGCATGTCGTGCTCCGACGCCGGGTCGGCGTGGTCGCCCAGCGACACGAACCGCGCGAGCCGGTTGTGCCGCGGGTCGCCGCGTGTGTAGTACACGTAGAACTTCCCGCTCGTCGTGTAGTCCGGCGAGAACGCCAGCCCGAGCAGCCCCTCCTCCTCGCCGCGGTTCGCAATGATCTCGCCGCGGATGTCCAGGAACGTCGAGGGCGTCGACGCCGGGTCGCTCAGGTCGACCCGCTCGAGCAGCCCGTCCTGCACCACCAGCACCGCGATGTTCGGCTGCCCCGGCACCGGCTGCAGCCCCACGATGTTCCCCGCCGCGATCTGCGGGTACACGTGCACCGCCTGGTACCCGTTCGCCCGCGGGCACCCGCTCAGCAGCACCCCCGCCGCGACCGCTACCGCCGCCAGCCCCAGCGTCCGCACCCGCATCCCACACCTCCGCAATCAGCCCCCGCCCGACATGGTACGCAACGCCCACTCCGCGCGACACGCTAACCGCGCCGCCCTCACGTTTCTACATATCGGCGCGCGCCGCTCCGGTTAATGCCACGGTGCGGAGCGGCAATACGCCGCGTGTCTCCGCCGCCATGGACCGGCTCCTGCCATCGACCCTCCTTGCCTGTCACCAGGGGCCAAATTCCCGGAGGACTCCCACAAAGAATGGTCAGGTCTCTTCGGGGGGCAGGTCAGTAGACTTGACCGTCACGCCAATGAGTGTTTCTGTAGGCGTCTGGCGATGGTGCCGTTCGATCAGCTAGTGCTGGTTGCAGCGCTCCAGGAAGGCGAGCAGCTCGCGGCGGAGGCCTTGGCAGTCACCGCAGCGTGCTAACGAACTTCTCGAAGTCGTCCATCGTAATGGCGCTTGGCGCCTGAATCACACACCAGATTATCTGCCCCAGAGGCGCGCGGGCGGTCTCATACGCAAAGCTGCGGCCACTGTCGCTCTGAATGAGGTATCCGGACTTCCCGCCGATCGTGGTGGCTTCGGCACCAGTCCATGTTGCGTCACCGTCCCAGTAAACACCGGGGCCGACGGCCACTCCGATAGACGTCGGCGCCAAGGGCAGAAACGTGTATTGGGTCTTGCTGATCGGCATTGGCGCGCCGGGCCGAAACTGGAGGTAGGTATCGGCATGAGAGAAGGCGACAGGGTAATCGGTCGCCGGGCGCGGGATATGGTATCCC
>DASQHL010000136.1:0-2716 GCA_035632115.1 Dehalococcoidia bacterium
AACCGCTTCGCGCAGCGCTCGCACGTCTTCGACACGAGCGTGGTGTTCTTGCAGGGACACGACCTGATGAAGGGGGGCGTCTTCATGGCGCTGCTCTGGTGGGTCTGGTTCCGCAAGCTCAAGCCGGGCGAGGCTGACAAGCGCGAGTACCTGGTATCGGCGCTGCTGATGGGGATCGTGGCGGTGGGCGTCGCGCGGGGGCTGGCGTACGTGCTGCCATTCCGGGAGCGGCCGTTCACCGCGGCGGGGTTCCATTTCATCGAGCCGTTCGGGACGGACAACTCGCAGCTGGATACGTGGAGCTCGTTCCCGAGCGACCACGCAGTGCTGTTCTTCGCGCTCGCGACGGGGATCTTCTTCGCGTCGCGGCCGGCGGGGATCTTCGGCTTCCTCTATGCGACGTTCGGGATCTGCCTGCCGCGGTTGTACCTGGGGATCCACTGGCCGACGGACATCATCGCGGGGACGGCGATCGGCGTGGCACTGGGCTGGCTGGGGGCGCGCGAGGAGGTGCGGCGGCTGATCAGCCGGCCGGCGCTGGCGTGGATCGACCGGGAACCGGCGTGGTGCTACGCGGGGTTGTTCCTGCTGACGTACCAGATGGCGACGCTGTTCAACGATTCGCGGGACGCCGTGCACTTCGTGCTCCACACGCTCAAGAGCATCCTCTGACGCGCGCCCACGCGGCGAGCAGCGCCGGATGAGCGGGCGCCCGTTAGACTGAGGCATGAGACTGCCAGAGATCCTCCGCCAAGAGGCAACAGGCGGGGTGCTGACGGTGCTGGCGACGGCGGCGCTGACGGGAGCGCTGGCGCCGGCGCAGCATCGCGTGGGACTGCTCAACGAGGGGTTGCTGTTCCTGCTCCTGGCGCTGCTGGCGTCGGCTACGTGGGGCTGGCGGGTGGGGCTGTTCGCGGCGGTGGTGGCGAACCTGTCGCTGAACTTCTTCTTCGTGCCGCCGCTGCACACGCTCACTGTCCAGGACCCTGAGAACATCGTGGCGCTGCTGCTGTTCATCGTGGTGGCGATCATCGGCGGCTCCCTGTTGTCCTCGGCGCAGATCGCGGCGGCGGAAGCGAGGCGGCGGCAGGCGGAGACGCAGGTGCTGCTGAGCCTGAGCAGGGCGATGATCGGGCGGACGCATCCGGAGGACGCGCTGGCGGCGCTGTGCGAGGAGGTTGTGGGGGCGCTACGTCCAGACGGCGCGGCGGTATTGAGTTCGAGCGGGGGCGCGTGGCGCGTGCTGGCATCGGCCGGTTCCGATGCGGCGGGCCGGGCGCCGGCGGCGGAGGAGCGAGCGCTGGCGGAACAGGCCCTGACGTCGAACGCGCCCGTCATGCTGGGGCGGACGGGGGTGAGCGCCGCGCGGCCGCGCCGGATGGCGGTACGGGCGGGCGGGCGGCGGGGGATCGAGGAGATGAAACGGGCGCTCACGCTGGTGCCGCTGCGGGTGGGGGAGCGTGCGTTCGGGGTGCTGCGGCTGGACGGGCGCATCAGCACGGTCTTCGGCGAGCACCCGGAGCAGCTGCTGGTGACGTTCGCCGGCGAGGCGGCGCTGGCGGTGCAGCGCGTGGAGCTGGCGGCGGCGGCGGCGCACGCGGAGGCGCTGCGCGAGGCAGACGAGATGAAGACGGCGCTGATGACGTCGATCTCGCACGACCTGAAGACGCCGCTGGCCGGGATCAAGACATCGGTATCGAGCCTGCTTGATGCGACGGTGCGGTGGTCGCGCGAGGACGTGACGGCGTTCCTTGAGACGATTGACTCGCAGGCGGACCGCCTGAACCGGGTGATCTCCGACATCCTGGATCTCAACCGCATCGAGTCCGGCGTGGTGGCGCCTGTCTTCCGATCGCTGTCGGCGCGGGGGCTGCTGGAGGAGGCCCGGCGGCGCGCGGCATCGAGCTGGCAGGGCCGCGAGGTGACGATCGATGCACCGGCGGCGCTGACGGTGGAAACGGACGCGGCGCTGATCACGCAGGCGCTAGTGAACCTGATCGAGAACGCGGCGAAGTACAGCACGGCGGGGAGGGCGGTCCACCTGCGCGCGACGGCCGCCGGCGACCGGGTGGAGGTGACGGTGGCCGATGAAGGCCCGGGCATCGCGAGCGGCGACCTTGCGCACGTCTTCGACCGGTTCTACCGGGCGGCGGAGCACAGTGGTCGCGTCAAGGGCAGCGGCCTGGGCCTGGCGATCGTGAAGGGGTTCGTCACGCTCTCAGGAGGAAGCGTGCGCGTCGAGAGCCCACGGGCGGGCACGCGCTTCGTGATCAGCCTGCCGGCCGGGGTGGCTGCCGACACGGGGGTGGCGCGATGAGCGCGCCCCGGATCCTCGTCGTCGACGACGAGATGCAGCTCCGGCGCACGCTGGTGCGGTCGCTGGCGGGGCACGGCTACGACGCGCGGGAGGCGGTCGATGGCGCGTCGGCGGTGCGGGAGTTCAGCGCGTTCAAGCCGGACGTGGTGCTGCTGGACCTGATGCTGCCCGACCGGAGCGGGGTGGACGTGTGCCGGGAGCTGCGCGAGGTGCACGCGACGCCGATCATCGTGCTCTCGGTCATCGGCGAGGAGGCGGCGAAGGTGCAGGCGCTGGACGCGGGCGCGGACGACTACCTGACGAAGCCGTTCGGGATGGACGAACTGCTGGCGCGGGTGCGCGTGGCGCTGCGGCGCGGGGCCGCGGACCGGGAGCAGCAGCCGGTGATCCGCGCCGACG
>DASQHL010000137.1:0-4604 GCA_035632115.1 Dehalococcoidia bacterium
CCGGCGGGGCGCCCCTCCTCGATGGCACCTCCTCCCTTCTCCGCGATGGGAGAGGAGCCGGGGTGAGGCCCCGGAATAGTCCACTCGCACCACTCGGCGGCTCACTCCCCGGATGTACCCTCAACCCGTGGACTACGACGACGCCCTCCGCTGGCTCCTCACCCTCCCCGACTTCGAGCGCACCGGCGACTTCGCCGCCCGCCCGGACCTCGCCCCCATGCGCGCCCTGCTCGCCCAACTCGGCGACCCGCACCTCGGCCGGCCGACCGTGCACGTCGCCGGCTCGAAGGGCAAGGGCAGCACGTCCGTCATGTGCGAGCAGCTCCTCCGCGCCGCCCGCCTCAGCACCGGCTGCTACGTCAGCCCCCACCTGCACCGCTACACCGAGCGCGTCCGCATCGACGGCAAGCCCGCCGACCGGGGCGCATTCGCGGCGGCGATGACCCTCGTGCGCGCGGCCATGGACGCCGTCGCGCCCCGCTTCCCCGGCCGCGCCTTCCTCGCCTTCGATGCGCTGACGGCGTGCGCCTTCGTCGCCTTCCGCGCCGCCGCCGCCGATGTCCAGGTGGTCGAAGTTGGGCTCGGCGGCCTGCTCGACTCCACGAACGTCTTCGATGCGACCGACGTCGTCGTGCTGACGCCGATCAGCCTCGAGCACACGGCGGTGCTCGGCGGCACCATCGCCGAGATCGCGGCGCAGAAGGCCGGCATCATCACGCCCGCCGCGACCGTCGTCGTCGCCCCGCAGCGCGAGTCCGCGCTCGACGTCTTCCGCGCCGCCGCGGGGGAGCGTCGCGCCACGCTCGTCGAGGTCGCGGCCGTCTGCCGGATGACGCGCACGAGCGCCTCGGCCGACGGCCAGGCGTTCAAGCTCAAGACGCCGCGCGCCACCTACGCCGCGACGCTCGCGCTCGCCGGCCGCCACCAGCTCGATAACGCCGCCACCGCCGTCGTCGCCTGCGAGGAGCTGGCCGCCCGGCGCGGGTTCCCACTCACGGCGCAGCACGTCCGCGACGGCCTGGCCGCGGTCGTCTGGCCGGGCCGCCTGGAGGTGCTGAAGCGCCGCCCTCGCGTCATCGCCGATGGTGCGCACAACGGCGATTCCGCGAAGCGTATGGCGGCCGCGCTGCGTGACGACTTCGGCATCGAGCGCGCCACGTTCCTCTTCGGCACGCTCGCCGGCAAGGACGTACAGGCCATGGCCGCCGCAGTCGCCCCTCTCGCCGATCAGGTGGTCGTCGCTGCCTGGCCGCACGCGCGCGCCGCCGACCCGCGCCCACTGGTCGATGCCTTCCGCGCGGCGGGCGTGCCGGCCACCGCCTTCGATGATCTGCCCCGGGCCTACGAAGCCGCGGCCGCCGTAGCCGGCGAGCGCGGCGCCGTCGTCGCCTTCGGCGCGCTCGCCTTCGTCGCCACGCTGCGTGAGTACCTTCTAGGAATCGAATCCGATATCATCCGGCTCGCGGCCGGCGCGCCTCCGGTCCGCGATCCGCGCGTACAGACGGGGACGGCGATATGAACAACGGGAACGCCACCGACGCCCGGGGCCGCCGCCGCGTGGTGATCACCGGCATGGGCACCATCAACCCGCTCGGCAACACCGTCGCCGCCTTTTGGGAGGCCGCGCTGGCCGGCAAGTCCGGCGTCGGCTGGCTCACCCAGGTCGACTCCGCCGGCTACGAGACCCACATCGCCGGCGAGGTCAAGGGCTTCGACCCGGAGGCCTTCATCGACCGCAAGGAGGCGCGCCGCATGGCCCGCTTCTCCCAGCTCGCCCTCGCCGCCGCCGCCGAAGCCATCGAGTCCGCCCGCCTCCGCATGGAAGATATCGACCCGTACCGCATCGGCGTCCTCTTCGGCAACGGCATGGGCGGCTACCCGGACACCGACCGCGCCGTCAAGGACATCGTCCAGAAGGGCGGCCGCCGCATGGACCCCTTCTACATGGTGAAGATGCTGCCCAACATGGCGGCCGCCCAGGTCGCCATGCGCTACGGCACCAAGGGCTACAACGCCACCATCTCCACCGCCTGCGCCTCCGCCGGCAACGCCATGGGCGAAGCGCTGGAGATGATCCGCTGCGGCCGCGCCGACGCCATGATCACCGGCGGCACCGAGGCCGGCCTGTCCGAGCTGGGCCTCGCCGCCTTCCAGGTGATGAAGGCGCTCTCCACCAACAACGACCCGCCCGAGGGCGCCAGCCGCCCCTTCGATGCCAAGCGCGACGGCTTCGTCTCCTCCGAGGGCGCCGGCGTCTTCATCATCGAGGCGCTCGACCACGCCCGCCGCCGCGGCGCGCCCATCCTCGCCGAACTGGCCGGCTACGGCTGCACCTCCGACGCGCACCACGTCGTCGTCCCCGTAGAGGACGGCGAGACCACCGCCGCCGCCATGACGCTGGCCCTCCAGGACGCCGGCGTCACCCCCGGCGACGTCGACTACGTCAACGCTCACGGCACGTCCACGCAGATGAACGACAAGTACGAGACGGTCGCCATGAAGCGCGCCCTCGGCGAGTTCGCCTACCAGGTGCCGATCAGCTCCACGAAGTCGCTCATCGGCCACACGCTCGGCGCCTCCGCCGCGATCGAGGCGGTCGCCTGCGTGCAGTCGATCCTCACCGGCCGCGTCCACCCGACGATCAACCAGGAGTACCCGGACCCGGACTGCGACCTGGACTACATACCGAACGCCTCGCGCGAGGCCGACGTGCGCGTCGTCCTGAAGAACAGCTTCGGCTTCGGCGGCCAGAACGCCTGCCTCGTGTTCACGCGCTACGAGGACTGATGCCACCCCGAACCTATCGCAGATCGGCGCCACGTCCCGAAGCTCCCCTTCCCTTCAGGGAAGGGGCCGGGGGTTAGCTAGCGAATGCGCGTACTCGTCACCGGCGGCGCTGGTTTCATCGGCTCCGCCGTCACGCGCGTCCTCCTTCAAGAGCAGCACGACGTCACCGTCCTCGACAACCTGTCGAAGGGGTTCCGCCAGCTCGTCCCGGATGGCGCGCGCTTCATCGAGGGTGACCTACGCGACGAGGAGCGCCTGCCCGGCTGGCTCCGCGGCCACGACGCCGTCATCCACATGGCCGCCTTCATCGAGGTCGCGCGCTCCGTCCAGGAGCCGCTCGTCTTCGCCGAAAATAACATCATCAATTCCGTGCGCCTGCTGGAGGCGATGCACCGCGCCGAAGTTGGCAAGATCGTCTTCTCCTCCAGCGCCACCGTCTACGGCACGCCAAAGACCCTGCCGATCCGCGAGACCGACCCGCTCGGCGTGCAGTCCAACCCCTACGGCGCCTCGAAGGTCTCGACCGAGGCCTTCGTCGCCACCTACAACCAGCTCTACGCCATCGACGCCGTCGTCCTCCGCTACTTCAACCCCTACGGCCCCAACGAGCTCCACGACCCGGAGACCCACGCCATCCCCAACTTCATCCGCGCCGTGCTCGACCGCCGCGCCATCCCGCTCTACTGGAACGGCGAGCAGGTCCGCGACTTCATCTACGTCGATGATCTCGCGCGCGCCCACACCGCCGTGCTCGCGCTGAAGGGGCTCGACTACTACAACGTCGGCTCGGAGACCGGCTCCAAGATCATCGACGTCCTGCGCACGATCTTCGACATCGCCGGCTACGACGTGCCGATCCAGGACCTCGGCGAGCGCGCCGGCGACGTCCACGCCACCTACGCCTGGTCGGAGAAGCTCGCCGCCGCCACCGGCTGGCGCGCGCAGGTGCCGCTACGCGAAGGCTTGGAGCGCACCGTCGAGTGGTTCCGCGCAGGAGCGCGCTGAGCACGCATAGCAAAGGTCAAGCGGCAAACATCAAGGCGCGCACGGGAAACAGTAGACCACTGGCGCCAGACCACTGACACACTGACGCACCGACCGGCCGGCGTCAGCCGTCAGCCCTCTGTTGTCTGCTCGCTGCTCTCTGTTGTGAGCCGAAGGCTCAGCCCCCGCACTGCCGCCGCACGCCGTCGACGAACTTCTGCGCCACGTCCGTCATGTACGGCGTGATGAACGGCTCCGACGGCGCCGGTGGTGGCCCGAAGTACAGCTGCACGTCCAGCACCAGCCCCTTGCAGCCCAGCGTCGCCGCCAGCGCGCGCCCGTTGCCCGTCGTGATCCGCTTCAACTGCCCGTCGGCGCCCGCGCCCGGCGTCCCCTTCGCCTCCATGATCACCACCATCGGCCCGGTGATGCCCCCGACGTTCACGTCCTCCCGCGGCGAGTAGCCGACGCGCCCCGTCCGCACGCCGTGGTCGTCGGGAAACGACACCGCCAGCGAAAGGTCGTGCTTCGTGCCCGCCGGCAGATCCGCCGGCACGAACGGCCTCCATCCGGCGAGCTGTTGGAACGCGCCGGCGTCCTTCACCACGTGCACCGCGATCAGCCCCGCTGGCAGGTGCAGATCGGAGAGGCGTGGCTCCACGACCGCGCCGGCCACGCTGCTGCTGTACGCCCCCTGTTGATCGCGCACCATGTAGATCACGGCGATCACCGCCGCACCGACAATCGCGCAGAACGCCAGGCTGGCGCCGAAGAGGCCGGCCAGCCGGAGCGGGTGGTTGGGCCGCGAGAGCACGGTCATGCCAGATCGAACG
>DASQHL010000138.1:0-32237 GCA_035632115.1 Dehalococcoidia bacterium
GGCCCCGGACCCGTCCGGGGCCTCGCTCGCTTCGACGCTGCATCCCGCCCGATACAATCCAGCGTGACCTTCGCCATCAAGCTCACCCACGACGAGCCGCGTCTCGTCTACCTCGCTCTCGTCTACCATCTCGCACGACCGGGCTCGGAGCTCGACCCGGCGACGCGCCAGATCTCGCCCCACGCCCTCCGCAGCCTCAAGACAGCGCTCGGCAACCAGCTCGATGCCGCCGAGGCCATCGTCGAACTCGACGCAGAGCAGTATCGCCGCCTGCTCTCCGCCATCTACGGCTGCGTGAACGAGCTTCGCGTCCACCACATGCGCGCCGGAGCGCCCGGTGGTGTGCCACGCTTCGCGGAGACGGCCGTGGCCCTCTTTCCCGCCCTCGCCACCGACCCCGACGCCGCCATCGACCTGTCAGAGTCGATGATGATGCTGCATCGCCGCATGGAGCGCGCCGTCCGCCTCGCTGCCGAAGCGCCTCCCGCGCCCCCGCCCCGGCCAGCCCCGCGGCGTCCCTGGTGGCGGCCCCGGCGTTGACAGGCTGCTGCGCGTGACATAACGCTACTACCGACGCCCGTGTCCCCATGCTACAATCACTCATCTGATATAGCGTCTTATTATAGAGGGCGCGGATGGTCACCAGTCCGTTTGAGAACTACCTGGATCTCGTGGAGGCGGCGCGCCTGCTCGGCATCCACCCCCAGAGCCTCCGGCGCCTGATCAAGCAGAAGAAGGTGCCGGCTGTGTTGTTCGCCGGCAAGTACCTCATCGAGCGCGACAAGCTTGAGATGTTCAAGTCCAACTACGATCCGCGCCCCGGCCGCAAGCCGATCCGCCGTCTCCTCTAGCCCGCGTCCCGGCTCGCCTCGAAGAACGCCATGCTCCGCCGGTACCAGTCGTCCCCGATCTTCCCGCTCGATCGCAGGTACGTCAGCAGTACCTCAAGCGTCAGCACCGAGATCAGCCGGATCCCCATCTCCTCCAGCTTGCGCCGGCCCCCGGACTGTCGGTCGAACAACACGACCGCGTCCCGCACGAACAGCCCCTCGTCGCGCAGCCGGTTCGCCGTCAGGATGATGCTCCCGCCGCCCGTGATCAGGTCGTCCATCACCAGCGCCGTCTGGCTCGGGTGATACAACCCCTCCACGTCGGACTCCAGGTCGTCCGTATGCGGGTGCAGGTACGTAAGAGGTACCTTGGATGCCAGCGAGAACGCCTCCGCGATCACCAGCCCTCCGAACGGCACGCCACAGACGATGTCGAACGGCTCCACCTGTGGGTTCCGCATCGATTGCAGCGTCTGCAGCTCCTGGAGGATGATCTGTGCCGCCCGCGCCAACGCCGTCGGATGCCCGATGAGCAGCCGCAGGTTGATGTGGATCGGCGAGTGCACCGTCGTCCGCCCGAGCGTGAAGTCGCCGAACTGCACCGCGCCTAAGCGCCACAGTGTGTCCGCGAGCCAGAGGTTCGACTGCGCGGGGATCTCTTCAGGCATGGCTGGCAACGAAAAAGGCCCTCCCGGCGGGAGCGCCTCTTCGCGTCTTGCTATTCACTTCCTTGGCACCAGCAGGCTCCAGAACGGGCAACCTCCGTCATGGTTGGGATCATCGCGCATCAGGCGTCCCGTGTAGACCATGTATGTGTGGAGCCTGCCGAATCGGCGCGCCCTGCCGCATCGGCGGACAGGGCAACTCAGTCGACTTGCCAGACACCCCAACGGATGCGGTCGATCATGAGACACCTCCTTCGGAACTTCGGCGTACTCATGGCCCGTCCGGATCGGGCTGCGATCTACGATATTGCGGATCGGCGAAGGCTGTCAAGTGCTCGGTGCCACTTTCTCAGCCGTCGTCATCTTCGCGTCCCGCCCCGCGCATCCACCGCACGCGCTCGGGAGTATGATCTGGGAGAAGCGGCATAGAGGCCCGATGCATCGCACCGCCACCCTTCCCGACACGCCGAAGGCGCCGCCCGCCGGACTGGCGCGTGCGCTCCTCGCCGCTCGCGTCGTTCACCCCTTCCCCACGCTGCTCAACGTTGCCGCCACCGCCGCCCTCGCCGCCGTCGCCTGGCGCGGCGACCCGCCCCCCGCGCTCCTCGCCCGTCTGCTGGGCGTCATGCTGCTCGCCCAGTGCGCCATCGGCACCCTGAACGACTACGTCGACCGTGGCCTCGATGCACGCTCCAAGCCCTGGAAGCCGCTCGTCGCCGGCTACCTCCCCCCGCCCATCGCGCTCGCTGCCGGCCTGGCCCTCGCCGCCGCCGCGCTCGCCCTCGCCGGCACGCTCGGCCCCGCCGGGTTCGCGCTCGCCGCCTTGGGCCTGGCCTGCGGCCTCGCCTACGATCTCGGCCTCAAGCGTTCCGCCTTCAGCGCGCTGCCCTACATGGTCGCCATCCCGACGCTCCCCATCTGGGTGTGGGCCGTCGCCGCCGCATGGCGTGGCGTTCTGTGGTGGCTCGTCCCTCTCGGCGCCCTCCTCGGCCTCGCCGTCCACCTCGCCAACACCCTCCCCGATATCGACGCCGACTCGTCCTGCGGCGTCCGCGGCCTCGCTCACCGTCTCGGCGCGCGATGCTCAATGGCGTTCGCCTGGCTCTCCTTCGCCGCCGCGCTCGCCCTTAGCGCGGCCATCGCGCCCTTCGCCAGCTACGATCTCGCCTGGTACCTGCCGGCCGCTGCCGCCGCGGCCGCCTGCCTCGCCGCCAGCATCGCCATCTACGCGCTCCGCCGCGATGCCGCCTCGCTCCAAATCGGCTTCGGGCTCCTCGGCGCCGCGTCCGCCATCATCGCTGCCGGCTGGCTCGCCGCCGTCACCGCGTAGTCCTGCGCGCCCGTCCCGCGAACCGGCTGCGGACCAACACCATCCCACGAACCAACAACACGTCCCGCCAATCGACTTCCGGCGCATGTCCCATCGTGCTAACCTCCGCGTGACGGTTCGTCTGCACGAAGGAGGAGTTCCACCATGCGCAAGAATGCACGCCTCACGCGCCCCGACGTCCGAGCGGCATAAGCCAACACCAGACCCCCGCTCGACATCGGGTGCGCTCCCGACCCGACTGTCTGAATCACTGCGCGCCGTCCCGTGCGTTCGCCGGGCACGGCGCCCACCACAAGGGAGCATTGCTTGCCTACCTCTATCTCGACCAACACGCAGGATCGCCTGCCCGATCCCGTTGCCCCCATCGTCGACCTCATGTCGTCGTTCCCGGCGCCGTGGGCGCTCTGCGGTGGCTGGGCCGTCGACGCCTGGCTCGGCCGCAAGACGCGCGAACACGTTGACGTCGACATCGCCGTCTTCGTCCAGGATCAGGCCGGGCTGCTCCAGCATCTGCGCGCCTGGCAGCTCGTCGCGCACGATGCCCGCTGGTCCGGCGACACGAATGAACCGTGGCGCGGCCGTCCCCTCGAGGTTCCCGCGCACATCCACGCCCGTCTCGATACGGGTGAGGATCTCCCGAAGGACGGCCCGCTCCTGCCCGACCGGGGTTTCGTGCTGGACATCCAGTTCAACGACCGCTCCGCCGGCGACTGGATCCTCTGGCGCGAGCCGCGCCTGAGCATCCCCCTGCGACAGTCCGTACGGCAGCGCGTCGGCGGCCCCCCGATGGTCGTCCCGGAAGTCCTGCTCTTCTACAAAGCCCAGGACCTCCGCCGCCGCGACAAGGCGGACTTCCAGGCGCTGCTCCCGCTCCTCGGCGATGAGCAGCGCGAATGGCTCCGGCACGCGATCGCGCTCGTCGGTCACCCGTGGCTGCCCCGCCTCTCGGCCTAGCGTTCGGCCAGCAGCCCGGCAGCGGGTCAATCGATCCGCTGCCGGGCTGCGCGAGCCGTTTTGGCGCCTCCAACTCCCCGCTGCTACGATCGATCGTGACCTCCGCCGCCATCGGGCTCTA
Source organism: Dehalococcoidia bacterium (assembly GCA_035632115.1). GTDB lineage: Bacteria > Chloroflexota > Dehalococcoidia > DSTF01 > JACRBR01 > DASQHL01. Next base: position 3,901 of record DASQHL010000138.1, read on the forward strand.
CCTGCACATCCCCTTCTGCACCGCGAAGTGCGGCTACTGCGACTTCAACTCCTACGCCGGCCACGAGCACATGATCCCATCGTACTCCGACACCCTGTTGAAGGATGCGGCGCTCTGGGTCACGGCCGTCGGCGGCCGTCCCGTTGAATCCGTCTTCTTTGGCGGCGGCACGCCCAGCCTCACACCCGTCGACGACATGGCGAAGATCCTCGCTGGCCTCCACGCGACCTTCGATGTCCGCCCGGACGCCGAGGTGGCGCTCGAGGCGAACCCCGGCAGCCTCTCGACCGAATATCTGCGCGGGCTACGCGCCGCCGGCTTCAACCGCCTCTCGATCGGCGTCCAGTCCTTCGATGACGAAGAGCTCGTCCAGCTCGACCGCATCCACACCGCCGCCGATGCCCGCGCCGCCTACGCCTCCGCCCGCGCCGCCGGCTTCGACAACGTCAACCTCGACCTGATCTACGGCCTGCCGGGCCAAAGCATGGAGGCGTGGCGCCGTTCCCTGGAAGAAGCCCTCACACTCGCGCCCGAGCACCTCTCGCTCTACGCCCTCACCGTCGAAGACGGCACGCCCCTCGCCCGCGACGTCGCTCGTGGCCGCGTGCCCGCGCCAGACCCCGACCGCCAGGCCGATCAGTACGAGTGGACCGAGGAGCGCCTCGCCCGCGCCGGCTACGATCACTACGAGATCTCGAACTGGTCGCGCCCCGGCCGCCGCTGCCGCCACAATCTCGTGTACTGGCAGAATCGCGAATACCTCGGCCTCGGCGCTGGCGCGCACTCCTTCCTCAACGGCGTCCGCTTCTCCACCGTCCTCCTCCCCAACCGCTACGCCGAGCTCGTCGATGAATCCGTCGCCGCGCGCGTCGATGGCGGCGGCGCCATGCGTCACGTCGCCGGCGCCGAGCCCATCACGCCCGCCCTCGCCATGGCCGACACGCTGATCCTCGGCCTGCGCCTCACCGACGGCGTCGAGCTGGCCGCCTTCGCATCGCGCCACGGCCGCACCGCGGACGATGTCTACGGCCCCGTGCTTGCGGAGTTCGTCGGCTACGGACTGTTGGAGCGCACGGCAACTCACCTCCGGCTCACGCCGCGCGGCCGCCTCCTCAGCAACGAGCTGTTCCAGCGCCTCTTGCCCGAACCCGTCGCCTAGCCCGTAGCCTCAGCTCACGTCGAACAGGCGCCGCGCCCGCGCGCAGTCCCCCGCCGCCGCGATCTCGATCAGCACAGCGTCCGTATCGAATGGAATGCTCCACACCGCCGCGGTGTGACGCCGGAGCACGGCCCCCAGCGGCTCCGAATCGTCCTGCGCGTTGCGTGCCTCCGCGAGGATCGCCGCGTTCACGACGACCGGCGCCCCCGCGACCTCGCGGTACGTCGGTCGCGTCGCTTCCGCGCCCGATGACAGGTGGCGCGCCAGCAGTTCGCCGTACACCGCCGCCGGCCGCGGCTGCCGCACGTCGGTGATGATCGCCGCCACCGTCTCGCGCGGCACCGCCGTCGCCCCCGCGCGCAGCGATGCCGCCGGCGACTGCCACCGGTCGTGCGCCACCGCCTCCACGCGGTCGCCGCCCACGAGCGGTAACACCGCCTCGGCGTCGTATCCCAGTACCACGTCGATCACATCGACGCCCGCCGCGCGCAGCGACGCCACCTGGTACTCGATGAGCGTCACCCCGTCGCCCCACGCCCACAGCGCCGCCGCGATATCGGAGTCCGGCGGCCGCTCCGCAGCCAGCAAGATCGCCGCCGTGATCACCCGTCCGCCAGCAGTAGTTCGCCTTGCAGCACCGTCACTGCGTGGCCGCCGACATGCACGCGCGCGTCCGCGCCCGCGCCGGTCACGCGCACATGGGCGCGGCCCGGTTGTCCCATTTCCAGCCCCTGCTCCGCCACGTAGCGGATCTCCCCGTCCCGCGCCGCCAGCACGCCGTGCTTCTCGATGAACGGGCCGATGCAGCCGTTGCTGCTCCCCGTCACCGGGTCCTCGAACACCCCCGCATCCGGCGCGAACGCCCGCACGTGGATGTCCGCGTCCGCCGATTGCGCTCCGATGCAGAACACCGTCAACCCGTGCGGGATCCGCGACAGCCGCGCCAGGTCCGGCGTCACGCGTGACATCGCCTCCAGCGACGCCACCTGCGCGATCAGCCAGAACAAGCCCGTCGACACCTCCTCTGCGTCGACGATGTCCGTCTCCGCCAGCCCCACCGCCGCCGCGATCGTCGCCTTGTCGGACGCCGCCGGACGGAAGCGCGGCGCCGCCTGCGTCATCGTGTACAGCGGCGCCTCGCCGTCCGTCACCTCCACCGGGATCACCCCCGCGCCCGTCTCCAGCAGCAGCGGCCGCCGGGGCCCGGGCGTCGCCCGTCCCTCGCTCACCAGGACGTGCGCCGCCGCGATCGTCGGGTGCCCGGCGAACGGCAGCTCCACGCCTGGCGTGAAGATGCGCAGCCGCGCGTCGTCCGCCGGCGATTCCGGCGGCAGCAGGAACACCGTCTCCGACAGGTGCTGGTTCAGTGCGATGCGCTGCATCATCTCGACGGATAGCCCCTCACCGTCCACTACGGCCGCCGGGTTGCCCTCCAGCGGCCGCGACGTGAACGCGTCGACATGGCGAATCCTGTGCTTCGTCATAGCCTCACTCGTTGAACCGAAATGCTGAAAGGATCAGTTGGTGCGGAGAGCGCGCGTCACGCGCGCGGCAGCGGCGATCAGCAACGTCCATGCCAGCGCGTTCGCCAGCACGTTCACGGGGTATAGCATCCACATGCGCTCCGCGCTCCCTTCTTCGATCGCGTGGCCCGCGCGCGTCCTCGTGACGATGAACTGCATCACCGCCGTGACCGCCAGCGTTCGAAGGAACGTCTTGCGCATCGCCCTCTCCTCAGCCCTGCAGCGCCTTGCGGTACACCCGCGTCCGCGATGTCGGCTTCCACGGCGGATAGACGCTTCGCTCGTGCGTCCAACCCTCCCGGTCGAAGAGCCGGTGCGCCTTCACGTTATTCTCGCTCGTGTGCAGCCACAGGTAGCGCTTCCCCCGCTTCTTCGCCTCCGCCTGCACCGCCTCCAGCAGCCGCGAGCCCACGCCCGAACTCCGCAGCCGCGCTGTCACCTCGATGTTCTCCAGGTACGCGTTCTCCCCGCTTTGGAATGCCCGCGTGTCGTCGTCCGGCGGGTCCCAGTCCTGGTCCTCGCGGAACCTCGTGTGCACCACCGCCCAGCCCACCGCGACACCGTCCTCAACCGCCACGTACGCGAAGCAGTCGCCCGCCGCGCACGCCACCTCGCAGTTCCGCAGGCGCATGCGGTCCCGCTCGCCCAGGAACGAGCGCAACTGCGCCTCATCTCGTACAAAGTCGATCGGGCGGACACTGATCGTGTCGACCGCCATCAGCGTGCCCCGCGGGGCTTGGCGTCACGCGCGCGGCTCGGACTCGTCACCACGGACTCCTTCCACGAGGCGGCGCCCGATCGGGCGCGAGGCTGCCATGGATTCTAGCGCTCATGCGCCACGGAGGAAAAGCGGTCAGCCCCGGCGCACCATGTTGCCGCTCAGCGGCCCGCTGAAGCTCCCGTCGTTCGATGCGTTCACGTTCGTTGTGAACGTCATCCGCACGCCGCTGTACGGCCCGGCTCCTGCACATCGGAACGCGAGGTAGTTCCCCTCGAGGGCCGTCAACTGTCCGTTGCACAACTCCGCGTTCGTCGAGCTGTCGATCACCTGCGCGAGGTTCACCGACACGCGCGAGTCGCCGTCGTTGTCCGTGTCCACACGGGTGTCGCCGTCATGATCCGTATCCAGCACCTGCACCAGCTCGATGTGCACGTTCGCCTGCAGCCCCCTGTCCGTGGTCCCGTCCATCGTCAGGTGCACGCTCGCGTTGTCATTCGATTGCGTGTACGTCCCGCTGAAGTTGGCGTCGAACGTGTTCAGAAACGGATAGCGCCCCTGCGCCTGCGGTGCCGGTGGCGATGCTGCCACGGCCTGCGCCGCCGCACCGCTCGCCGTGCTCCGGCTCAACAGCCCCGTCCCGAACACCAGCACCACCGCGGTTACGATCGTCGCGCCACCCGCGACCAGCCGCAGCGTCCGCACCGTCTCGCTGTCCGGGATCCGGTACTGGATCCGGTACATGATCAGCGCCACCACCGCCGTGCCCGTGCTCAGGTACAGCAGCTGCGCCCAACGCTGGCTCGTGTCCGTCCCCGCTGTGATCCCGTGCAGCGTCGCCCCCGCGTACAGCGCGAATGTCAGGAAGTGCAGCACCCGCCACGCCCGGTAGCCGATGAACTGCCGGACGTAGAAACTCGCCACCACCAGCAGCATCAGGTAGAGCGATACGATGCCGATCGCCGTCTGCCACGTCCGGTACGGCGTCCAGAACGGCACCGAGAGCTGCCAGACGTTGAAGTTGAAGAACCCGTCCCCCAGCAGCACGTACACATGGAACAGCGTGAACAGCAGCGCCAGGATCGTCGTGAACCGGTGCAGGTCGAAGATCGCGTTCCGCCGGAACAACCGGTCCGTCAGCCGTGTGCCCAGCGCCATCCCCAGCGCCACCGAGACGAAGAGCAGCAGGTACGCCGTGAAGCCTGCCGCGCGCGACAGGTACCAGAACTCGTGGTTCATGCCAGGAAGTCCGCCGCGCTCTCCGTCTGCAGCACGTCACCCCGCTCTGTCACCGCGATCGCCGCCGCGCCCGAGAACCGCTCGACGAACCGCAGACCCTCGCGCGCTCCCAGCACCGATGCCGTCTTCGCCAGCACGTCGGCCAGCGTCGCCGTCGGCGCCACCACCGTCACGCTCGCCAGGTCACTCGCCGCAGCGCTCGCCCGCCGGTCGATCACGTCGATGTATCGCGCGTCTACTTCCGCCCGGTGCCGTGTCGCGCCCGACGTGGCCACGCCGCGGTCGTTCACGTTCAGCACCGCGACGTCGTCAGCGCCCCCAAACGGATCCTGGATGCCGATGTACCACCCCTCGCCGTGCGGCCCATCGCCGGCCGCGTACAGGTCGCCGGAAGCGTTGACCAGCGCGTTTGCGCCCGGGCCCAGCGCAGCGATCGCCCGGTCCACCGTGTAGCCCTTGCCGATCCCGTCCAGGTCGATGCCCACGCCCGGCGGCAGCGTGATCGTCTCGTGGTCGTGGTCGATGCTGATCGCCCGCCAGCGGCTCGTCCGCCGCGTGGCCACCCGCTCCAGCACCGCCGTCGGCGCCTGTGCCGTCCGTACGAGACCGTGCGCGTGCCCCGCAGCGTTCACGTCGTCGACAACGGTCGGGTCGAAGATCCCGTCCGTCACGCACGCCCACCCGATCGCGTCGCTCACCACGTCGAACAGCAACGGTGACGCCTCGAACGCCCGCGGCGCCGATGCGTTCAGCGCGTTCAGCTCGCTCTCCGGTACGAAGCGGCTCATCGTCCGCTCGTGCCAGGCGAAGAGCGCCTGCACCCGCATTGCGTCAGCGACGTCCCCACGGGCGATCTGGATCTCGGTGGTGCCGCCCATCGCCGCGAACTCGATGCGATGGGTCTCAGGAACCACGGGTCCTCGTGTCTACGTTCGCGATGGGCGCCTGCTGGACCGGCTGCTGCGCCTGCGCCGGCGCGCTCTGCTGCACCGGCGCCGACTGTGCCGGCTGTGCCGCCGAAGGCGCGGCCGATGCCGTGACGGATGGCGGCGGATTCTGCTGCACCAGCACAAGCGTGGCAATCAGCGCGCCGATGCTGGCGATGATGGCGGTGATCTTCGCGCCCGCGTTTTTCTTGAATCCCATCACATCCCCTCTCGCAGACTAGTATCGCCCGGCGAGCCGCTAGGACGTGTTACCAAACGGATAACGCGGCGCAAAATGCGCGGATCGAAGCTGAACAACGTGAGGACGTGCCAATCCTGCCTGCGATACTTCGTTTCCGCGACGCCGCGTGCGCGCCCGATCTCATGGGCGCACTGACGCGACGTTCGCGTTCCGATATGTGGGATACCACCGGATACCACCCTCGGTCCGTCCGAGCGAAGAGTCCGTCCCGGGTCGCCGGACGCCGGTGCCCCGCCGGAAGCACCTCAAGTTAGGCGTCAGAAAACCCCCGCAGCGCCGCGTCCGGCACGCCGCGCCCCTGGAGCAGCACCTTCACCCGCCCCAGCCGCGCCGGATCGAGCAGGTCCAGCACGACCCTCCGCCGCGCGAAGTACTCCTCCATCTGTCCCGCGTCCCGCGCCGCCGCCGCCACGCCCTCCGCGATGCCCAGCCGCGTCAGGAACGCCGCCTGATCTGTCCACCCGAGCGTCCGTAGCCCCTCCGCCTCCCCCGCGCCCCTCAGCGCCGTAAAGTCCACGCTCGCCGTCATGTCTTGCTTGCCGATGCGCTGGTACGGGTCGCTGCTCGCCGTCTGCCGGTAGAAGCAGAGCAGCGTGCCGTCACGACGCCACGGCGCGTACAGCTCGCGCGCTTCGTACCCATAGTCGAACGTCAGCACGTACCCCCGCTCGACCGATCGCGCCGCGTCTCGCATCCACGCCACCGCGTCGAGCCCCACCTCCGCGTAGCACCCCTCGCCCGGCAGCGCGCCCACGTCGTCAAAGGGACGGCGCAGCGCCTCGTCGGACAGCGGCCCCAGGGTGTCCGCGAATCGGCGGCCTTCTACGGTGACGTACACCTCGCGCAGCTCGCCGCCCGAACGCACCACGCGGTGTACCGGCAGCGCATCCAGCAGTTCGTTCGACAGCACGCACCCCGTGATGCCGCGAGGCAGCGTTCCGCCCCAGTCCACCGCGCCGACGTCCACCCCCGCCTCAACCAGCGTCGCCCGCTGTGCCCGCGCCAGCGCCTCGCTCCGTTCGACGATCCGATACCGTAACGCCGCCGCGAACTCCGGCTCTCGCGCCGCCTGCGACCGCAGCACGTCCCGTGCCAGCGCGCCCGTCCCCCCGCCCGCCTCCACCACATCGAACCGCTCCGGACGAGACATAACGTCCCACATCTCCCGGATCTGCCGCGCGACCAGCGCCCCGAAGACGGGATGGACCTCCGGGCTCGTGACATAATCACCGACGCGCGTCATCGCGCCGGAGTGGGTGCTGTAGTAGCCGTAAAGCGGGTGATACAGCGCCGCGTCCATGAAGTCGCGGAACGTGATCGGCCCGTCACGCGCGATCCGCGCCCGCAACTCCGCCACCAGCGGCCCGCTCTCCGTGATCGGCTCGAAGTCCACCCGCCAATTGTAGGGGAGCGCCGCGCGAATTCGCTCCGGTGGCGCTCCTCGGGCGCCGCGCCGGTTGCTCCACCCCACTCCGTGCGCGATCATCCCCCGCGGACACGGAGGACCCCCATGCCTTTGGTCGAATTGAACGGCATCCACGTCAACTACGAGGAGCACGGCGCGCATGACGGCACCGCCGTCCTCCTCACCCACGCTTTCGCCGCCACCCTCCAGATGTGGCAGCCCCAGTTCGACGCCCTGCCCGACTACCGCCTCATCGCCTGGGACATGCGCGGCCACGGCGGCACCGACAGCCCGCCCGCGCAGGAGGACTACACCGAAAAGCTCACCGTCGAAGACATGGCCGCGCTCCTCCACCACCTCGGCGTTCAGCAGGCGGTCGTCGGCGGCCTCTCCCTCGGCGGCTACATCTCCCTCGAGTTCCAGCTCGCCCATCCGGAGATGGTGCGCGCCCTCGTCCTCTGCAACACCGGTCCCGGCTTCCGCAAGGACGACGCCCGCGCCGGCTGGAACGACTTCTCCATCAACTACGCGAAGCGCTTCGAAGAGCGCGGCCTCGATGGCCTCGGCCGGGGCATCGAGATCGACCGCACGCGCCAGTACCAGCGCTCTGCCCGGGGTCTCGCCTTCGCCGCCCGCGGCATCCTCACCCAGCGCGACGCGAACGTCATGGAGCACCTCGAACAGATCGCCGTCCCCACCCTCCTCGTCCTCGGCGCCGATGACGAGCGCTACAAGGCCGGCGGCGACTACATGGCGGCGAAGATCCCCAACGCCCGCAAGGTCGTCATCGAAGGCGCCGCTCACGCCGTCAACCTCTACCAGCCCGAACAGTTCAACGCCGCCCTCCTCCAGTTCCTCAAGGACAACGACCTCTAGAAGGGCGCTCGGGACCGCGATCTCACGCGGAGGGGTGTCGATCGCCTCCGAAGCCGCAGCCTGAAGAATGTCGCCCCGAATAGTGGCAGCGACCTGGCCGTGAGCGTACGCTACCTCCATGCATCACTCGCTACGGATCACGCTGAAAACGCTCCTCGCCGCCGTCCTCGTGGTGGCCGGCGCGGCGGCAGGCGGGTTCGCATGTTCCGGAACCAGCCGCGATGACCGTGCGGCCAGCGCGACCGCGCCGGAAGCCACACACGAGCCAACGCCAAGCGAGACTCGCACTGACGCCCATAGCGCTCCACACATCGATCTCCCGGCGGGCGTCCTCGTCTTCTCCGATTGGTCGGGCGCCGTCTACACGGTCCGCCCCGACGGCACTGGCCTGTCGAAGGTAGGTATGGCGGCTCGGTTCACAAGACCGATGCTCGTTCGGGGCGGGTCACGCGTGAATTTCCAGCCCGGGAGCCCATCAGCCTTCGCACCTCCGACGAGCCTGTCACCCGATGGATGGCGGCTCGCGACCTTCGACAAGGACGGAGTACACGTCGCGAACGCCGACGGCTCCGGCTCACGCCTCGTCTCCGCCGACATCACGCAGTCCCCGCCGATGAGCCGCATCGCGTGGGCGGGCGATAACCGTCATCTGTTCGTTTGGGGCGGAAACGGGCCCGAGGGCACACTGTTCAGCGCCGCCGGAGCGTTGTTCGATGTCGATAGTGGCACAAGCCAAATGCTTCCCTACGGTGGCCTTCCGCTGGCGATCTCGCCCTCCGGCGATCGCATCGCCTACCTTGGGCCGTCGAATGGCCTCAGGGTGGCCCGCCCCGACGGGTCCGATCTCGTAGATGTGAGCACCGGGATGGAGGTCGCCCTCTATGACGTCCCGCGTGTTGCTTGGTCGCCCGATGGCCAGCGCCTCGCGTTCCCCGTCGCCGGTGCCGGAAACGGATTTGCGATCGCCGCGGCGGACGGCTCGCGGACGATTCGGATTCCGGCGGTTTCGGCTGCATCGAGCGCACTGACACCAAGTCTCGTGTGGTCGCCCGACGGCCGCTACATCGCCGCGTCCGGTGATCAATTCCCCATCGAGCACCATCGCGTGCTCGTCTTCGATACGCGGAACGTTGGCTCTCCGCCCGTCGCGTTCGACGCCGGCCTTACCCCGTACGAGAGCGTGTCCGTCGTCTGGTGGGACAATGGGCGTGGCTTCTACTTCATCGGCCGAGGAGAGTATGTGGGCGAAGGGGTTGCGCATCAAGCGGTGTATTCAGTCTCTCTCGACGGCAAGACGGACATCCTGCTGAGTGGTGCCGTAGACGTTGCCTCCATCGTAGGTGTCACGCACTAAATCCCTACGTTGCGCCTGTACAATCACCGGAACATGAACCGCCGCCTCGACGGCCTCTGGCGTCACCCCGATTTCGTGAAGCTCTGGTCAGGCCAGACCATCTCCGTCTTCGGCTCCCTCACCACGCGCATCGCTCTCCCCTTCACCGCCGTCATCTACCTCCACGCCCGCCCCTTCGCCGTCGCGCTCGTCACCACGGCCGACGTCCTCGCCGGCATCTGCTTCACCCTCTTCGCCGGCGTCTGGGTCGACCGCCTCCGCCGCCGCCCCATCATGATCGCCGCCGATCTCGGCCGTGCCGCCATCATCGCCTCCATCCCCCTCGCCGCCGTGTTCGGCGCCCTCCGTGTCGAGCAGCTCTACGCCGTCGCCTTCCTCGCCGGCATCCTCACCACCTTCTTCGAGGTCGCCTACCAGACCTACCTGCCCACCCTCGTCGCCCCGGAGGAGCTGGTCGAAGGCAACAGCAAGCTCGCCGCCAGCGCCTCCGTCGCCGAATTCGGCGCGTTCAGCTTCGCCGGCTGGCTCGTGCAGCTCGTCACCGCACCCGGCGCCATGGCCGTCGATGCTGTCTCGTTCCTGGCCTCCGCCGCCTCGCTCGTGCTGATCCGCCGCCCCGAGCCCGCCCCCGCCCCGCCCCACGCCCGCCGCACCGTGCGCGCCGAGATCGTCGAAGGGCTGCGCGCCGTCGCCCACGACCGCATGCTCCGCGCCCTCGCCGTCAGCTGGGTCGCCTTCTCCGCCGCGTCCGGCATGTTTGGCGCGGTCTTTGTCCTCTTCGTCACGCGCGATCTCGGCTTCTCGCCCGGCGTCCAGGGCGTGATCTACGGCGTCGGCGGCATCACGTCCTTCGTCGGCGCGATGCTCGCCGGCTGGTGCCGGGACAGGTTCGGTGCCGGCGGCGCGATGATCCTCGGCATGGCGCTCGGTGCTGTCGGCGTGCTGCTCGTTGCCGGCGCGCCCGCGTCGATTGTCGCCCTCGCTGCGGCTGTCCTCGTCGCGCAGCAGATCATCAGCGATCCCGGCTGGACCGTCTACGAGATCAACGCCACCAGCCTGCGCCAGTCGATCGCCCCCGAGCGCCTGCTCGGCCGCGTCAACGCCGCCACGCGCTTCGCCGGCCTCGTCGCCATGCTCGCGTCGTCGATCCTCGCCGGTGCCGTCGCCGCCGCCGCGAGCCCGCGCCTCGCGCTCGCCGTCGGAGCCGCGTTCGCGCTTGCGGGCGCCCTTTCGCTCGCCATCTCGCCCGTGCGCTCTATCGCCGCCCCGCCGGCCGCGCCCGGCGCCGCGCCTCAACCGTCTGAATCGGTCTGTCCGTAGATCGAAGCCATCAGCTTGCCCAGCGCGCCGCCCGGGTGGTGCTCGAAGTCCGCCACCCCGTACCCCCGGTGCTGCGCCACCGCCAGCGCCAGCGCGTCGCCGATCGCCATCGCCGCCGCCGTGCTCGCCGTCGGCGCCAGCCCGATCGGGTCCGCCGCCGATGTCTGCCCCGGCGCAATCACCACGTTCCCCACCAGCGACAACGTCGAGCGCGCCCCGTCCGTGATCGCGATGATCGGGATGTCGAACCGCTTGATCACCGGCAGCAGCGACACGATCTCCGGCGTCTCGCCGCTGTGCGATACCGCGATCAGGATGTCGCCCTTCCGCAGGCCGCCCAGGTCCCCGTGCACCGCGTCGCCCGGGTGCACGAACGACGCCGGCGTGCCCGTGCACGCCAGCATCGCCGCGATTTTCGCCGCCACGTGTCCCGACTTGCCAATCCCCATCGTGATCACCTGGCCGCTCACCCGCGCCACCATCTCCACCGCCTCGACGAAGTCGTGCCCCAGCCCCTCGGCCGCCTCGCTGAGCGCCCGCGCCTCGTTCCGGATCACCTGCCGCCCCATCACGATGTGACGGTCCTGCTCCTTGTCGAACGTCATGCCGGCACCTCCCTCGCGGCCAGCGCGTCCGCCTCCGCCCGCCGCGGCATCGATGGCTCCGCCCCGGCCCGCGTCGCCGCCAGCGCGCCCGCCGCACACCCGAATCGCACCGCCGCTTCCATCTCCGCGCCCTCCGCCAACCCCACCGCCAGCGCCGCGCAAAATGCGTCCCCCGCGCCAACCGTGTCTGTCACCCGCACCTTGAACGCCGGCACGTGGCAACGCACCCCGTCCGCCACCGCCACCGCGCCCAGCCCGCCCAGCGTGACCACCACCGCCGCCGGTCCGCGCCCTCGCAGCCCCTCCGCCATCGCGATCGCCGCCTCGATGCCGTCGCCCGCCATGCCTGTCAGCGCCCGCGCCTCCAACGCGTTCGGCACCAGCACGTCGCTGAGCCGCAGCATCTCCTCCGGCACGACCGTCGCCGGCGCCGGGTTCAGCAGTGTGCGCGCGCCCCTCACCCGCGCCTGCCGCGCGAACTCCAGCGCCCCTTCCATCGATGTTTCGAGTTGCAGCATCGCGACCGACGCGCCGTCGAACAGCCGCGTCTCTCGGCCGATGCTCGCCGCCGTCACCCCGCGGTTCGCGCGCGGCGCCTGCAGGATCGCGTTCTCGCCGTCCGGCTCGATGACGATGCTCGCCACGCCGGTGCCCTGGGCCGCGTCCACGCTCACCGCGTCCCGCGCGATCCCCTCGCGGTCCAGCGCTTCCAGGAACTGTCGCCCGAACTCGTCAGCTCCCACGCGGCCGGCGACAGCCACCTCCGCTCCCAGCCGCCGTGCCGCGATCGCCTGGTTGAACCCCTTGCCGCCCAGGAACATCGCGAACTCGCCCGGCAGCGTCTCGCCCGGCGCTGGTCGCCGCTCCGCTCGCATCACCAGGTCCAAGTTGAAGCTGCCCAGCACCGCGATCTTCACCATCCGCTCAGTGTAGTCCGGCATCCCCGCGCGTCGCGAGACGGCCCGCCTTCATTGCCCGCCCCGGCGAGACTTCAGGAACGCGTCGATCGCCAGCGCCACGTCGTGCGCCATCAGCTTGTGCGCCCGCATGTCCAGCAACACCTTCGCGTCGCTGTCGTTTGTCAGGAACAGGAACTCCAGCAGCGCCGCCGGCACGGGCGTCTCGCGCGTCACCACGAACTGGCAGAAGTCGCCCGAATGGTGCGCCTCCGCGTCCTCCTTGATCCCCCGGTCCGGCGGGAAATACCCGTACTCGTGCAGCGCGTCCATCATCGCCCGCTGGATCATCGCCGCGAACCGCTCGTTCGCCGCGCCGCCCTTATGCTTGCCGCAGTACCACGTCTCCGGCCCGCTGATCGAATGCACCGTCGCGCCGTTGCCGTGGATCGCCAGGAACACGTCCGCGTTCACCGACCGCGCCAGCGCCACCCGCCGGTACAGGTCCGATGTGATGAACTGCAACGGCAGCGCGCCGCCCGGCCCGGCCTCCCCGTCCTCCCGTGTGAGGTACACCTCGTACCCCATCGCCACCAGCTCGTTCTTGATCAGCTCGGCGTTGAGCATGTTGGAGTCCGCCTCTGTGATGTCCCAGCGCCCCGATCCGTCCGGCAGGTAGTGCACCGCCCCCGGATCGCCCCGCCCGTGCCCGGGGTCCAGCACCACCACGCCCTTGCTCGCCGCCCGCGGCTTCGTCGGCGGCACGCCGATGTGGTTCGGGTCGACCGGCTGCACGTTCGCCGCCGGCCCGACTGGCAGCGCGTACAGCGGCGCCGCCCGCAAGATCTGCGGCACCCGCGTCGGCGTCGCCTCGGGCGCCAGCGATGGCAAGGTCGCTCGCGCCTGCTCCGGCGTCAGTTGATGCACCTGGTGCGGCGTCATCGGCCCCGCCACGTCGTACACCACCACGTCCGCCGCCGCGACGGGCGTGCTCCCCCCGTGGAACACGCACCAGCCGACGCCCGCCGTCAGCCCCGTCCACAGCACCATAGAGAGCACCATCAGCCACGACGCCCAGCGTGCCATCCCCGCTCAGGCCGCCTTCCGCCGCCGCAGCGCCGCCCGCGTCGTCTCCAGGTCCTCCAGCAGATCGCCTAGGTCAACGTCGTCGACCGTGACGTTCGCGCGTGTGCGCTCCCGGAGGTCCACTTTCGTCTCCCGAAACAGCGACAGGTGGTCCGGCTCGGCCAGCACCATCGCCTCGGCCCGTGGCGCCATGCGCTGGATCGATGGCTTGTGCGCCGGTGGTGGCGCCGGTCGCGCCGCCGGCAACCCCGGCCCCGCTTCCTCCCGGTCAACCGACTCCACCAGCGCCGTCAGGAAGTCCAGGTCCTCGTCTGTCCCCTCCTCCCCCGCGAAGTCAGAACCCAGCGGCGTGAACCGGTTCGCCTCCGGATGCCGCACCGATGCCGGCAGCAACGCCCGCACCTCCTCCGGATCGACCTGGATCTGCGGCTCCACCTTGCTGCGTCGAAATGGCACGCGCATCGCGTTCCTCCTCCTACGGTGTTGGCACCGCCGATGGGCTCGCCAGCGGGTTCGTCGTCACGCCACCGGCCACGCTGTGGAACAGCCCCCCGACGATCTGCGGCACGAACATCAGCGCCAGCCCCGAAAGCAGCATCATCGCCGCCGCGTACAGCCACACCCGGTGGTGATGGCCCCCCGCCGTCGCGTGCGGCGACCACGCATCCACGATCGTCAGTACGATCGTCACCACCAGCGCGAACCCCCGGATGAAGTTGATGTCCGGCGATGCGAACGCCAGCACGTTCGTCACGTCCGTTCCGCCCGTCGTCGTCGGGTCCGCCCCCACCAGCGCGTGCTTCTGGATGTCGTTCAGCTGCGACGCGAACACCACCATCACCTCCGTCACGAAGAGCAGGATGATGATCAGCACCGCGTGCAGCGGCAGCATCAGGTACGTGAACGTCTGCGACACCAGCTTGCGGTTCTCCCGCATCAACGAGATCTTCAGCGCGAACAGCGATGACAGCAGCCCGATCTGGTCCGGGTCGCCCCCCAGCTTGATCGTGTCCCAGAACGTGCTCACCGACCGGTCGACCAGTTCGCTCCCCGTCTCCGAGATGAACCGGTCCCAGCACAGGTCCGGCCGGATCCCCGACCGCAGCCGCACGTGCAGCCGCCTCACCCCCTGCTCCAGCGACGCCAGCGACCGCTGGTTCAGCCGCTCCAGACCCTCCGTCACCGTCGACCCGATCGCCCCCACGATCGACCCCAGCGACCGCAGGAACGTCGACACGTCTCGGTCCTGCTGGTCCACCCGCCGGTCGTCGATGAACGCCATGATCCCCACCGGCGCCACCGCCAGCCCCGCCGCCACCATCCCCGCCCCCACGCTGAACACCAGCCCCACCGCTGCGCCGATCAGCGCCCCCGCAGGCAGCAGCACCTTCGCCACCGCGAACATCTGGTCCTGCGTCCGCGATTTCTCCGCCCGCCTGTGCGTCTTCGGCTCCACCGGCGACGTGCGGTAGATGATCCAGTCCCCCAGCACTGCCACTCCGATCATCACCGTCGCCATCCCCAGGATGAACACCGTCCCCACGCTGTAGATCATCATCGAGACCAGCGACACCACGACCACCAGCGTCACCGATACCATCAGCGCCACGTACGCGTCCGTCCACTTCCGCAGCGACTCCAGGTCCCGCTCGTACTTCCGCGAGTACTGCTCCAGCGTGATGTCCGTCTCCCGCGCCAGGAACACCGTTTCCGGCTCTCCGGATGCCAGCGAGCTGGAGAAGCGCAGCAGCAGGCTCCGCACCACCTCGTTGTCCGTCGAGTCCGCCACCAGCTGGCACGCCCGCGCGTAGTCGTAGTTCAGCCGCTGCGCCACCAGGTGCACCCGCTGGAAGTAGCCCGATGTGCTGTATCCCAGCTCTGCCGTCTTCTGGAACAGGTTCTCCCGGCCGACGTTCGCCGTCGCCAGCGCCGACATGTACGTCAGCTGCGCCACCAGGTCGTACTCCGTCGATGCCGGCTTGAACAGCGACGTCGATCGTTGCCAGTTCGCCGCCTCCTCGATGGCCACGCTTCGCTTCGCGGCCCGCTGCCCCGGCATGAACTTCGTGAAGATCGCCATCCGGCGTCAGCTCCTTACGGTGGCCCCGCGAAGTACGACTGCGCCGTCACCCCGCGCTCCGTCCCGATGATGAACAGGTTCGTCGTCGTCCGTCCCACCACCGGGTTCACCCGGATCAGGATCTGCACGCTCTCCGCCGTGTTCAGGATCCCCGGCTGGAACACATCGTTCGTGAACGTCCCCGTCGTCCACGTGTTCGCGCCCAGCGGCCCGCTCGTGTACGGCAGCCACACGTCGTGCCGCGTCGCCACCGCGTCGAAGTACTGCAGCAGCACGTCCACCTGCGCCCACGTGGTCACAGGTGTCGCGCCGTCGTTCCGCACCGTGATCGTGATGTTCGCGCCCGTCGAGTCGATCGCCGTCGCCGTCACCGTCAGTTGCGTCCGGTTCTGCGCCCCGTGCCGCACCTCGGACTGGCTCAACGACTGCCCGATGCCGTCCGCGCCCAGGAACCCCCCGCGCGCCATCAGTACCGTCGAAAGCATCAGGATCGTCGCGATGAGAAGCGCGGGGATGCCGTTCTCCATCGCGCCCCCCTAGACCGTGAACGTCTTCGAGTCCGTGATCCCGTTCGGCGTGACGACCTGCACGTAGTACGTCGTCCCCGTCGCCAGCGCCGTCCCCGTGTGGATCGTGATCAGCAGCGTCGCCGTCGGCACCCACGTCGTCGTCCCCGTCTCGAAGCTGTACTCCCAGCACGGCGCCACGCACCCCGCCCCGCCATACGGGATCCGCTGAAAGTTCCCGCTCGGCCCGAAGAACACGTCCACTCGGTTCAGCGGCGCGATCGTCGATGAGCCGACATTCTTCACCCACGCGCTCGCGTCCGGGTTGCCGTTCACACCCGTCGCGTTGATCAGGCTGATCTGGCTCGAGATGCGGTCCTGCACCACCCCCGACGCCGAGATTAGTGCGCCACTCGTCCGGTCTACCGATGGCAGCACGGCGTTCGCAACCGCCACGATCGCCACGATCGCCGCCACCGTCAGCATGATGGTCGTGATTGCCTTGTCGATGACCCCGCTCCTCTAACCCCTTGCCGGCCGACTGCGCCGCCGCTAGAAACGCCGCTGCAGTCGCTGGTCTCCGTACTCCTCGTCGTCGTTCACCAGCGCGTCCAGCTGCCGCAGGATCACCACCGTCTCGTTCGTCGTCGGCGTCTGCGCCGGCTCCGCGATGTCCAGCTCCGTCACCCGCTCCAGCGCCGCCCGCGCCTCTGTCGTCAAATGTCCCGCCGCCTCGCACAGGTCCAGCAGGATCTCCAGCCGCAGCGGCCCCAGCCGTCGCATCGCCTCCTCCGCCCACGCGGACAGCCCCGCGATCGTCAGCAGGCTCCACTGCGGTTGCTCCGGCTCCGGCGGCGGCGCCACCGCGTGTGGCCGCAGCGGGATCGGCTCCCTCGCGGGTTCCGGCTGCCGCACCGGTGGCTCAGGCTCGCGCACAGCCTCACGCTCCTGCTGCCGCATTGGCTCCGGTCGCGGCGGCGGCGCCTCCTGCGGCGCCTGCGCCACCACCGTCACCGGCTGGCTGCGCCCCATCCCCGCCCCCTCGTTCTCGAACGGGTTGTCCCGCACGAGGATCACGCTCCGGATCTCCGTCAGGATCTGCTTCACCTCGCCCTTGACGATCTTCCCTTCGTCCTCGAGCGTGGCGACCCGTGACTCGAGCTGCGCGACCTTCGTGGCCAGCTGTTGCGGTTCCAACGACTCGTTCCGCCTTTCGGGTCCCTGGCTTCCGGCGCGCGCTTCACGCGCCGTGTGAAGAGTCGAGCGATCGGAGGGTTCCCCCGTATCGGGAGATCACCTGACTTCTGGGTGCAGACACCGCGTCCCGCCCGGACCGCCGCTCTGGGCAAGCGGAAGGGGCGGCACCGGCCGCCCCTTCGTCAACTCACGCTTCGCCGTCCTCGCCTAGTTCAGGTTGAGGATGGTGTCAGAGATCGATGCCGGCGTCGTCCGCTGGATCACCATGTACGAGCCCGTCGGAGGCTTCACCTCGAACGTGAACGTCTGGTTCGTCCCCAGCGTCACTGCGCTCAGCGACGCCTGCGTCATGTCGATCCCGACCTGGAACAGCTCCCCCTGCTGCAGCAGCTTGTCCGCGTTCCCGGTGATTACCGTCGTCGTGTACGTCACGCTGCTGACGGAGTTCCCGGAGTCCTGGTAGCTGATCACCGCACGGTTCGTCGTGTCCGTTGGGTTCAGGTTGACCGAGTCGCCGCCCGCCGCCAGCGTCACGTCGAATGCGATGTTCGTGATCTTCGTCTGGTTCGATGTGGCGATGACGCCTCCGGTCAGCTCCATCGAGCCCCGCGTCTTCGCCAGCCCTGCGTACACCGTCTCCTTGCCCCGCTCGGAGCTGAAGAGACCTGTGCTCAACACCACGAACGCGAACACCGACGCCACGACCACAAACGCGATCAAGACGATGGCTGTCTCCAGCCCGGTGATGCCGCGCTCCTCTGCGGCCTTGCGTGCGAACCCCATGATTCGCTTCATTGCGATTCCTCCTGAATGAATGGGAGTCCTTTCAGGCCCCCTCCGGGGACCCGGTTCACGTCGTCCTTGGTGTCGCGCACCTCCTCTCGCTCGCGTCCTCCGCGTGTCGCGCACGCCCGCTCGCGGCGCTCACACGGCGCAGGCACTTCGGCCCCGCGCCTGTTGCATGCCGTCAATACACCCATAGCTTCGATCCGCCGCCCGCGATCCCTCACGGTGAGCGCACCTGAACCTGCCGGGTGTTGGCACCCTCCCACGTTCCGCCCACCTCCACCTTCGATCGCGTGGCTAGCCCCCGACGCACACAAAGGGGACGGCCCGCTATCGGACCGCCCCCAATCCTGTGTCCTGCGTCCGGAACCCTAGTTCAGGTTCAGGATCGTGTTCGAGATCGACGCCGGCGTCGTCCGCTGGATCACCATGTACGAACCCGTCGGCGGCTTCACCTCGAAGGTGAACGTCTGGTTCGTCCCGATCGTCACCGCGGCCAGCGCGGCCTGCGTCATGTCGATGCTCACCTGGAACAGCTCGCCCTGCTCAAGCAGCTTGTCGCCGTTGCCCGTGATCACCGTCGTCGTGTACGTCACGTTGTTGACCGTGTTCGCCGAGTCGTTGTAGCTGATCACCGTCCGGTTCGTCGTGTCCGTCGGGTTCAGGTTCACCTGGTCCCCGCCCGCCGCCAGCGTCACGTCAAACGCGACGTTGGTCAGCTTCGTACCGTTCGAGGTCGCGATCACCCCGCCCGTCAGCTCCATGGAGCCCCGCGTCTTCGCCAGGCCCGCGTACACCGTCTCCTTGCCCCGTTCGGAGCTGAAGAGACCCGTGCTCAACACCACGAACGCGAACACCGACGCCACGACCACGAACGCGATCAGGACGATCGCTGTCTCCAGGCCGGTGATGCCGTGCTCTTCCCGCGCCCGCCGGGCAAAGTTCATAATCCGCTTCATGTCTGTACCCTCCGTGGTAGGAAGTCTCGCTTCAGTCGGCCCCCGTTCGGGAGCCTCGCTTCGGAACCCTCGCGTAGCTTCTGCGGTCACCTCCTTCGCGAAGCGACGTAGCCTGGATCGAGCTTCCCCTGCGTCCTTCAGGCTGGTCGCGCACTCCGTTGCTTCCCGGCCGTCGTCCCCCCGTCGGGCGAACGGCGCCCGGGGACCAGAGCTGCACGGTCCCTGCGATTGGCCTGCTCGTACGTCCTTGTACTGTTCAAAGGTCGTGCGCCTAGGGAAAACGGCGCATGGTGGGCGCACCTGACTTCCCGGGGCACAGGCACCCACCCGAATCTGGCCCTCCGCCTCGCCGTCCGCCACGCAGGGAGAGCGCGTAAGGGCGGGGCGGGTTCCGAAACCCGCCCCGCCCGCGCTGTGTCACCGTTGTGTCCGCCCTAGTTCAAGTCGATCACCGTCGCCGCTATCGAAGCTGGCGTCGTCCGCTGCACCACCATGAAGGACCCCTGCGGCGGCTTCACCTCCAGCGTGAACGTCTTGTTCGGCCCGATCACGATGCTCGGGTCCAGCGCGAAGTTCACCGTCACCTCCAACAGCTCGCCCTGCTCCAGCAGCATGTCGCCGTTGCCTGTGATGTTCGCCACCGTGTACGCCAGGTTGTTGTTGGTGTACGTATTGTCGATGTACGAGATCACGGTCCGGTTCGTCGTGTTCGCCGGGTTCAGGTTCACCGAATCCCCGCCGGCCGCCAGCGTCAGGTCAAACGCCACCTTCGTCACCGCCGTCCCGTTCGACGTCGCGATCACGCCCCCCGTCAGCTCCATCGACCCCCGCGTCTTCGCCAGCCCCGCGTATACGGTCTCCTTGCTGCGCTCGGAGCTGAACAACCCCGTGCTCAGCACCACGAACGCGAACACCGCAGCCACCACCACGAACGCGATCAGCACGATCGCCGTCTCCAGGCCGGTGATGCCGCGCTCCTCGCGCAAGGTCCCGACGATCCCCTTGATCCGCTTCATCGTGCTCTCCTTCTCGTTCGGGGCTCCCGCCCGCCGTCGCGCAGCGCTTCTGCGGCCCCTGTGTTCTCCCGATGCCTACGGTTCCCGTACGGATCTAAGGTCGTGTTCCTAAGGGTTATCTCGCATGGTGAAGGCACCTGACCTGCCCGGGAGTCTCCACCCACCCCGAACCTGCCTCGCCCCTTGGGCTCCCGGTCGCCGATGAGAGAATCCACACGCCGCTGCCGCCCCGGTCCGCCGCGTCCGCGCGCCTGCCTCGCCACGCCCGTCAGAATCAGCGCACTCCCGTATATCCAACAGCTTCCCCCGGCCCGATAACCGAAGCGACTGGTATGCAAGAACAACAGAGCCGTATCAACGTCCTGGTGGTGGAGGCCGATGGCCTCCTGCGCGACATGCTCGGCACGGTCCTCATGGCCGAGCCGCGCCTGGCGGTCGTCGGCGTCACCGGCGACTCCGCCGAGGCCATTCGCCTCGCCGGTGCCGAGAAGCCGGATGTCGCCCTCGTTGGCCTCGATACCGAGAGCGAGCAGAGCGCACTCGCCGTCGCGCAGACCATCTCCAACTCGCGGGCTGGCACCCGGATCGTCTTCCTCGGCGAGCACCCCGACCGCCGCACGCTGGCCGCGCTGCCCGCGTTCCGCGCCGCTGGCTGGTCCTACCTGCTCCGCCAGTCCGTTACCGACGTCGCCACCCTCGTCCGCGCCATCGATGGCGCAGCCATGGGCCTCGTCGTCCTCGACCCACTGGTCGTCGAAAGCCTCGGCCGTCGCGAGACACGGCTCTCCGCGCTCACAAAGCGCCAGCTCGAAGTGCTGTCGCTGATGGCCAAGGGCTACAACAACGCCGCCATCGCGCGCGCCCTCGTCCTCGAGGAGAAGTCCGTCGAGAACCACATCAACGCCATCTTCGGCCAGCTCAACCTCAGCCGCGACAACGCCGCTCACCCCCGAGTGAAGGCCGTCCTCCTCTACCTCCAGGAGACCGCCGGCGGCCCCGAAGACGCCGACGACGCCCGCCCCGCGCGGCAGGCCGCCTGAGTCTCACCACCCTTCCGTCGGCCCTCGCGCCGCCCGCCCCGCGCGTTCGCCCGCACCCGGCCCCCACGCGATCCCTCGCTCCCCGGTCTCGGAACGCCGAAGCCGCATGAGCGCGCGCCGCAGCGCATGGAGCACAGTCGCCCCCGGCTATCCGTCCGGCAAAGCCGGACCGACGCACAATCTCGCGTATCGAGCGGTCCGCCTCGTGTGAGACCCCGGCGACACCTACCGTCCTGAAGTGTCGCGCCCGTGGATCAGATGATGTCCTGCGTCAGGCGGCGTCCTGTGACCCGTCGCCCGCCGCCGCCAGCGGCAACTCGGCCGTCACCCGCACCGCCGATCCGCGGCGGCTTACGGACACGTACCCGCCCAGCGCCTCGAACGCCGCTGACAGCGGCTCAAGCGCCGCCCCGTCGAACGCCGCCCCGCCCGTCTCCCCTTCGATGTTGATCAGCAGCCCGTCCACCCCTCGCCCCGCCGAGATCCCGCAACGCCGCGCCCCGGCCGCTTCGAGCAGGTCCGCCGTGACGCGCACCAGCGCCACCGCCGTCTTCCGCTGCGGGCCGTCCAGCGCGTCGGCGCCAGCCCCCAGGTCGACCGACAGCTCGATCGCGAAGCCGTCCCGCGCTCCGTCGCGCAGCGCTTCCAGCGTCGCCGTCAGGCTCGTGGCGCCCTCCTCGCCGCTGTCCCTCGGCCCTGGGTCGGCGTCGTCCTCGGCCGCGTCGTCCTGCCCGTCCGTCGTCTCCGCCGGCAGCGCGAACACCCGCACGACCGACGCCCTGTGCTCCGGCCCGTCCGCTGCGTCGCCATCCGGGTCGGCGTCTGTGACTGGGTTCTCGCTGCTCGTCTCAGCAACTTCCTCCGCAGTCAGCGCTGCCTCGAACGCCGCGAGGTCCACCTCCGGCAGCGCTTCCGCCTCGGCCGCTGGCAGCTCCATCGCCAGCGTCGCCACGCCGCCGTCGCGCGAGACCGTGACGGCGCCCCCGTACGCCTCCGCCGCCAGCGCGCTCGCCGCGAACGCCGCCGGGTCGATCTCGTCTCCGTCGACCACGCCCGAGACGCGCAGCGCCAGCCGGGTGCCTTCTCGCTGCAGCGACAGCGAACCCTCGTCCGCCCCCGCCGCCGTCAGCGCCCGTACCGACTCCGACGCGAACCGGTACAGCGCCAGCCGCTGCCCCGCGGGGATCGCCGCCCGCCCCGCTGAACGCCCGACCGAGTCCGCGCTCGGGTCGACCTCGAGCGTCACCGTGATCGCCTCCGACAGCTCCTTCGCCAGCGACCGCAACGCGCCCGGCAGCCCCAGCCGGATCAGCGCCGGGTGCAGCTCCTGCCCGATCGACCGCAGCTCCTGTTCGCGAAGTCGCTCCAGCTCCTCCATCACCCGCGCGTGCAAGAGGTCGGCCGCGGCCGCCTGGCCGCCCTCTTCCTCGTCCGTCTCCTGTCCCGCGTTCGCCGCCTTCGCCAGCCGGTACGCCTCGTCCACCTGCGCCGCCGCCACCAGCAGCCGCGCCTGCACCGTCTCACGCAGCCGCTCCGACAGCCGCGCATTTCGCTGCTCGTACGCCTCGATCAGCGCCAGCACGTCGACCGTCATCGGCCCCGCCTCGAAGGCAACAGCCGTGGCCTCGGGCGCCGCGCTCGCTTCCGCCGGTTGCGCCCCCGCCCGGCCGATCGTTTCGCTTGTCCCGTCCGTTGCGTCCAGCGCGGTCTCCGCGGCCTCTGGGATGGCCTCCACCGCCGCTACGCCGGCAACCGCAGCAGGCGCCGCCTCGCGCGTAGCCCCCGCGTCCGCATCACGAAGCTCCGGCGTCTCACCGGTCGCGCCTCCCGTCGCCGCAGCAGTGGCCGCCGGGCCCCGCCCGAACACCACCAGGAAGCCGCCCCCCAGCACCAGCGCCAGCACCGCCGCCGCCAGCGTGATCAGCCCCTGCTTCCCCATCGCCTGCCCGCCCTCCGCCTGGATCACCGACGTAGGCAGGCACGACGCCACGTTCAGCCCCCGGTCGATCTGCGTGTCCCGCCCGATCGGCGCCAATCCACAGATCGAAGCGACCCCCGCGACCGTCGCCGCCACGCCGCCGTTCCCCACCGCCGCGCCCCGCCACGGCTGCCCCAGCAGGCTGTCCGGCACCCCCGCCGCGAACAGCCCGTCGCTGTTGATGATCACATTCCGGCTTCCGTCCACCCGCGCCCCCAGCGTCGACCGCCAGATCCGCGCCGGGTCCGCCCGACCGACCAGCACGCCCCACACCGTGCCGTCACGGTCCTTCAGCGGCGCCGTGTATTCGATGTAGCCCGGCTTCCCGGGCTGCGCCAGCACCACGTCGGAGTTCGCCGGCGAGAGATTCGCCCGCGTCTGCGCGAACGTCGCGCTCTGCGCCACGCTCGTCAGCGTTGGGTCCGTCGATGCCAGCACCAACCCTGACCGGTCAGCGACGCTCAGCGACGAGAACTTGTTGATGTTCAGGTACAGCATCTGCCGCAGCGCACTCACCCGCGCGTCCGGCCTCGATGCCTTCGCGTTCACGACGGGGTCGTCCGCGAACCGCAGCATCTCGATGTAGCCGTCGAACGCGTCGCCCGTCGCCAGCGTTCCGCTGTGCTGCGCGAACGACTTCGCCTCGTTCGATGCGCGCGTGTCGGCGGCCCGACGGCTGAACTGCTGCGCCCCGTAGTACGTCACCGTCGCCATGACGGCCACGGCTACCGCCAGCACGCACACCCCCGTCGCAAGCGGCGACGGCCGGAACCGCCGCCGCGCCCCGGGGCCCCCACCCACCGTCGTCCGCTCGGGGAGGTCTCCGAGGGACTTGCCGCTCTCCGCGACGGTGCCGCGCCCGGGTTCAGCCCGTTCGCGCGCGCCCCGACGGAAACTCAGTTTCGGGAGAGTGGCGTGCGGCATCGCGGCGAAGAGCGCAGCGCGCCATCCCCCGCCGCTCGCGCGGGGCTCGCCGTCGCCTTCCTGCGACAGTTCGGGGCCGATCTCAGCCTCCATGCCAGCTTCATCCTCGGTGCTAGCACCCACCCCCGGCAGGGGCAAAACCCCCTATCTTCCGCCACGGACATGACATAAGGGCACACCCCTGCGAGCAGACGCCTGGTTCGGCCTCGCTTCCCCCCTCCCGCGGCTCCACCTTGACGAACACCCGTTCTCACCATACACTCCACTTCCGTACCGATGTTCGCATCGCTCCCGGAGGCCAGGATGCCGCTTGAACGCGCTCTCGATGCCCTCCGTACCGATCTCGACCTCGCCCCCGGCTTCGTCGCCTGGCGCGAGCTCCCCGAACTCCCGCCCCGCTACGCCCAGTTCCCCCTCGCCACCGACCCGCGCCTCGTCGATGCCCTCGCCCGTCGGAACATCGACCGCCTCTACACCCACCAGGCCCAGGCCCTCGCCGCCGTCCTCCAGCGCCAGAGCGTCGTCGTCGTCACCCCCACCGCCTCCGGCAAGACACTTTGCTACAACCTCCCCGTCCTCCAGCGCATCCTCGATGATCCGGAGGCCCGCGCCCTCTACCTCTTCCCCACCAAGGCGCTCGCCCAGGACCAGATGCAGGAGCTGCACGCCCTCATCGGCGACCTCGCCGTCCCCATTCGCACCTTCACCTACGACGGTGACACTCCCGGTGACGCCCGCCGCAAGGTCCGCGAGGCCGGCCACGTCGTCGTCACCAACCCCGACATGCTCCACACCGCCATCCTCCCCCACCACACCAAGTGGGTGAAGCTCTTCGAGAACCTCCGCTTCGTCGTCATCGACGAGCTCCACCAGTACCGCGGCGTCTTCGGCAGCCACGTCGCCAACGTCATCCGCCGCCTCCGCCGCGTCTGCCGCTTCTACGGCTCCGACCCGCTCTTCATCTGCTGCTCAGCCACTATCGCCAACCCCCGGCAGCTTGCAGAGCGCATCGTCGGTGGCCCCGTTGCCCTCGTCGATGACAACGGCGCCCCGCGCGGCCGCAAGGTCGTCGCCGTTTACAACCCGCCCGTCGTCAACCGCGAGCTCGGCATCCGCCAGAGCTCCGTCAACGCCGCCCGCGCTATCGGCGCGAAGCTCCTCCAGGCCGGCGTCCAGACCATCGTCTTCGCGCCCTCGCGCGTCCGCGTCGAGCTCCTCCTCCGCTACCTGCGCGAGTCCCTGAAGCAGCGCGTCGGCGACCCGCCGAAGGTTGAGGGCTACCGCGGCGGCTACCTCCCCAACGAGCGCCGCGCCGTCGAGCGCGGCCTGCGCGATGGCCGTATCCGTGGCGTCGTCGCCACCAACGCTCTCGAGCTCGGCATCGATATCGGCACGCTCGATGCCGCCGTGCTCACCGGTTTCCCCGGCACCCTCGCCAGCGCCTGGCAGCAGATCGGCCGCGCCGGCCGCCGCCACGGCCTCTCGTTCTCGGTGCTCGTCGCGTCGTCATCTCCCCTCAACCAGTACGTCGCCGCCAACCCCGGCTACCTGTTCGATACCTCGCCCGAAGCCGGACTGGTCGACCCCGACAACCTCCTCGTCCGCATCAGCCACATGAAGTGCGCCGCCTTCGAGCTGCCCTTCGAAGATGGCGAGCCCTACGGCCCCGATGCCGCCGAGCTGCTCGACCTGCTCGCCGACGAAGGCGTGCTGATGAAGGCCGGCGGCCGCTACCACTGGATGACCGACGTCTTCCCCGCCGAAAGCGTCAGCCTGCGCAGCGCCGCCATCGACAACTTCGTGGTGATCGAGCAGGGCCCGAAGCCGCGCGTCATCGGCGAGGTCGACCGCCCCGCCGCCCCCCTCCTCATCCACGACGAGGCGATCTACATGCACGGCGGCGCCCAGTACCACGTCGACCGCCTCGACTGGCACGAGAAGAAGGCCTACGTCCGCAAGGTCGATGTCGACTACTACACCGACGCCAACCTCGCCGTCGATCTCGAAGTCCTCGAATCGTTCGAGCGCGCCCCCGCCCGCGGATGCGATGTCGACCACGGCGAGGTCGCCGTCCGCGACGTCGCCACAATCTTCAAGAAGATCAAGCTCGATACGCACGAGAACGTCGGCTGGGGCCGCATCTCCATCCCCGAGGAAAGCCGTCACACCACCGCCTACTGGTTCGCCCTCTCACCCGACGCCACCGACGGCCTCGCCCGCGGCGAGCTGCAGGACGGCCTCTGGGGCCTCGCCCACCTCCTCCGCAATCTCGCCCCCATCTTCCTCATGTGCGACCCGCGCGACCTCCAGGCCGTCGCACAGGTCCGCTCGCCCTTCACCGAGCGCCCCACCCTCTTCCTCTACGAAAATCAGCCCGGCGGCGTCGGCATGGCCCGCCGTCTCTTCGAAATCCATGCCCCCCTGATGCGCGCCGCCCTCGACCTCCTCGCCCGCTGCCCCTGCCCCTCCGGCTGCCCCGGCTGCGTCGGCCCCACCATCGGCGAGCACGGCACGAACAAGCGCGCCGCCACCGTCCTGCTCCGCCGCCTCGGCGAGCGCGCCGCGCCCGAGTCCGCCGCTACGGCGGCCGCCGCCGGATGACGTCCGCCGCCGCCCGCGATCGTCTCCGCTACGCCGTCGCGGAGCACACCCGCGCAACTGCCGCCCCTCCCGCGCCGCCCCCGCGCGAACCGCCCCCCATCGCCGCCATCCTCCGCGGCGACTGGCACGATACGCCGCACGGCCCCGCCTTCGTCCGTGACGACTGGTTCTCCCTCGATCATCACCACGGCGCGCTGCCGCTCTCCTGCGCGCTCGAAGCGCCCGCCGCCGGCCTCGCCCACCTCCTCGGCGCGACACACGCGCCCCACCCGTCGCGCCTCGCCTTCTTCGATACGGAGACCACCGGCGTCACCGGCGGCACCGGCACCTACGTCGTCCTCGCCGGCCTCGGCTCGTACGAAGATGGCGCCTTTCGCATGCGCCAGTACTTCCTTGCCGACCTCGCCCACGAGCGCGCCATGCTCGCCACGCTCGCCGCCGACCTCGCCCGCTTCGAAGGCATCGTCACCTACAACGGCCGCGCCTTCGACCTGCCCCTGGTTGATGTGCGCATGACGCTCGCCCGCCTCCGCGCTCCCTGGGCCGCATTCGCCCACTTCGACCTCCTCCACCCCGTCCGCCGCCTCTACCGCCACCGCCTGCCTGCCTGCCGCCTCGCCGATGTTGAGCGTCGCCTGCTCCGGATCGAGCGCCCGGACGACATCCCCGGCTCGCTCATCCCCTCCCTCTACTTCGACTACCTGCGCGCCGGCCGCGCCGCCCCTCTCCGCGCCGTCTTCCGCCACAACGCCGACGACGTCCTGTCGCTCGTCGGCGTCCTCGCCATCCTCGGCCGTCTGCTCGCCGGCGGCGATCTCGACCCCGAGGACGCCGCCGCCGTCGCGCGCTGGTGGGAGCACGCCGGCGAACCCGCCCGCGCCGCCGCGCTCTACACCGATGCCCTTCCCTGGCTGGAGGGTGGCGACGACTGGCCGTGGGCCGCCGCTCGGCTCGCCGCGCTCCGCAAGCGCGCTGGCGACCGCGACGGCGCCGCCGCCCTCTGGCGCGCCCTCTGGTCGCAGGGCGACCCTCACGCCGGCCTGGAGCTCGCCAAGCACTTCGAACATCGAGCGGGTGACCCCCGCGCCGCCGCGGAGATCACCCGCGCCCTGTTGGTACGCGCGTCGGCCCCCGCCCGGATGGGGCTGGAGCACCGCCTCGCCCGCCTGCGCCGTAAGCTCGATGCGCCGTCCTACCCGCCGGCGCGCCACTCCGTCCGCACCGGATAGGTGCCCGGCTCGCCAATCTGCTCCCAGTAAGCCGTCATCGCGTACGCAATCTCCAGCTCGAACACCCAATCGTCCGCGCGGATCGCGTGCTTCGCCGTATCGGTCACCATCCGCCGCGTCGCTGCGTCCTCGATCAGCCGCGCCCGCCCCGTCACGTAGAACTCGTCGTCGCGCTTCCCCGGCAGCGCGTGCAACGCGTATCGCCCGTCGCGCGCCAGGTCGAACCGCTTCGGCGATGGCGCTGGCGCCGTGGCCCCCGCCACCGCAACGTACATCCCCCCGCCACCGATGATCGGGCACACCGGGTGCACCCGCGGCGACCCGTCCCGCCGCACGGTCGCCAGGTACGCGATCGGGATCCACTCCAGCAGCCCGAGCAACACCCCCGCCATCTCCGGCCGCGCCTCCGCGAACTCTCCCCACGTCGCCACATCGCACCTCCTCGGACTCTCGCCGGTGAGCCGTCAGCCGTCAGCACGCATCGCTCACGCGTCGTCCCTGCCGGTACCACCGCCCAGCCTACCCCCAGCCTCCTGCCACCGTCCCGTCACCAGTCTTCCCGCGCCCAGCGCCCAACGGCGCCAGTCAACCCTCTGCCCTCTGTCCTCTGCCCTCCGCCCTCTGCCCTCTGCCCTCTGCCCTTTGCCGTTTG
>DASQHL010000139.1:0-24814 GCA_035632115.1 Dehalococcoidia bacterium
CCTGCGTCCTGGGCCCGTCGCGATCCTTGCGCTTGCCGCCATCATCTCAGGCGCGGTGGTCGTCGTCCTGGCGGTCAGCTTCCAGATCGTCATCGATGAACAGTCCGGCGATATCGCGAGGGACACCCGCGCCCTGAGCGCCGCGAGCGAGGTCAACACGGCCAGCGACAAGCTCCTCGCCCTCGGGCTCAACAGTTCCCTGCAGGGCACCCTCGCCCCGGACGCGCACGGGCAGCTTCCGCTGAATGACGCCCTCGCAGCGCACGCCTACGTCGAGCGGATCGGCATGGCCGCGCGCCGCCTCGCACGGCTGGACCCCCGCCCATCCTCCCTCGCCATGCAAGATAGCGCCGGCGCGCTTTCGAACGCCTTCGTGCTCTACCTCGTTTACGTCACCCCGGAGACGTACACCGACCTGCTGACGCAGGTCCGTGCCGTCGATAGCGCCGCCGCTGCCGAGGTCACCAGCCGTCAGGACGCCGTCCTCGCCGCCCAGACCGCTCTGCGGTCTCGCACACGCATCTCCAGCGACCTGATCATCGCTGCCGCCCTCATCGCTGCGGTGGTCACCAGCACCGCCGCCTGGCTCATCGGACGCCGCCTCCGTAACAGCATCACCTCTATCGAGGCGGAAAAGCGTGCGCTTGTCGACGCCAACCGCGCCCTCGGCCGCAGGAACCAGCAGTTCGCCGCGCTCTACCAGATCGTCACAGAAGTCACCGAGACGCTGAGCCTCACCTACGTCGTGCGCACCACAGTCCGGGAAGCGCGAAAGCTCGTCGGCGCCGAGGCCGTCGTGCTCCGGCTGCTGGAGAAGGGCGACCTCGCGGTCGTGGGCGCCGAGGCCGACGACCCCGATGCCGCGCCGCCGGCCCCTTCGATCCCCCTCGGTGTTGGTGTGCAGGGGCGCGCGGCGAAGCGCGGCCGCACGGTGCGACTCGATGAGAGCACCGACGCCGTCATGATGCCCGGCGAGTGCCCCGAGGGTACCCGCTCCGGCGTCGTCGTGCCCTTGATCGTGGGCGCCCGCGTCATCGGCACACTCGCCTGCTGGTCTCGCACCCCCGCCCTCTTCGATGCCGACGACGAGCGTGCGCTTGAGCTGATGGCGTCGCAGGTCTCCACCGCCATCGCCGCCGCCGATATGCACGAGAAGACGGAGCAGGCGGCGCTCCACGACGCTCTCACGGGCGTGCCTAACCGCCGCCAGCTCAGCGTCGACCTCGAAGGCGACCTCGCCGCCTACATCGAGCGCCAGCGCCCGACGGCCGTCGGGATGCTTGATATTGACCACTTCAAGCGATTCAACGACGAGTTCGGCCATCGCGTGGGCGACGTCACCCTCCAGCGCGTCGCCGAGATCATCAAGATCTCCGTGCGGGACAGCGACCACGTCTACCGCTACGGTGGGGAGGAGTTCGTCATCGTCTTCGGTGACGCGGACGCCGTCGCCGGCCGGCTCCTCTGCGAGCGCGTCCGCCTGGCCGTGGCCGGCGCCGCCCTCACGGGAGAGAACCTCGAGCCGATCGGCCAGGTCACCGTCTCCATCGGCGTCGCGGCCTACCCCGAGCACGCCTCCACGCTCGACAACCTGATCCGGCTCGCCGATCAGGCCATGTACGAGGCAAAGCAGGCCGGCCGTGACCGCGTCGTGGTCGCGCGCAGCGAGGCTGGCGCGAAGGCCGCGTAATACCGGCTCCCCCCCGTCCGGCTGCCGCGACGGTGCCGGCGGCGAGCGCCGCTACATGTACTGTCCGCCGTTCGGATTGAACTGCTGGCCGGTGATCCAGTCGCCCTCCGTGCAGAGGAACCGCACGAACGCCGCTACTTCCTCCGGCCGGCCGAAGCGCCCCAGCGGCACCTGCTTCAGCAGGTTCGCCTTCACCTCGTCGCTCAGCGCCGTCACCATGTCCGTCTCGACGAAGCCCGGACACATCGCGTTCACCGTGATGTTGTTCCGCGCCAGCTCCTTCGCCGCCGACTTCGCGAACGCGATCAGCCCCGCCTTCGCCGCCGCGTAATTCGATTGCCCCACGTTCCCCATCTGGCCGATGATGCTCGACATCACGATGATCCGCCCGTAGTTCCGCTCCGTCATGTGCGGGATCGCCGCCGATGTGCAGTAGAACGCGCTGTTCAGGTCGGTGTTGATCACCTCCTGCCACTCTTCCACCGAAAGCCGCTTCAGCGTCCGGTCGCGGTTCACCCCCGCGTTGTTGATCAGGATGTCGATCTGCCCGTACGTCTCGATCGTCTTCTCGATCAGCATCTTGCAATCGTCCGGATGCGCCACTCCCGCCCGCACGGCGATCGCACGCCCGCCCGCCGACACGATCTCGCCCGCCAGCGCCTCCGCCGCTTCCTGGTTCGTGAAGTAGTTGACGACGATCGCCGCCCCCTCCCGCGCCAACTCCTCCGCGCACGCCTTGCCGATGCCGCGTGACGCGCCGGTCACGACCGCCACCTGACCTTCGAGCCGCTTCTCCGTCATGCCAGTCCCCTTCGTCGTCGTCCGGGCAGCGGAGCTGCCGGTTATCGGCCGAGAGCGTACCCCATCGGCCCGGTTGACGATAGCAGCGCCGCTTGCTTCGCCCCGTGCGAGGGTCCCCCGGCAACCCACACGGCAACCGAAGCGTGAGAAGACGGCTACGCGCGCGCGAAGAACCGCAGCGCCTGCCGCACGCGCTCCTCCAGGGGGGTGTCGCCGTCGCTCGCGAGCCGTTCGGCAGCCGCCGTCGCCTCCCGCTGTGAGTAGCCCAGCCCCATCAGCGCTGCCACCACCTCCGGGTCGGTCTGGGATGCTCCCGCGCGTGGGCCTGCATCCACGCCCGCTGCCGGCGGCGTCACCTTGTCCCGCAGGTCCAGCACAATGCGCTCGGCCGTCTTCTGCCCCACGCCCGGCACCCGTCGCAGCACATCGGCGCGCCCCCCCGCAATCGCCGACGCCAGCTCCGCCTGGTCCAGCGCCGAGAGCAGCCCCAGCGCCACGCGCGGCCCCACGCCGCTCACGCTGATCAGCTGCTCGAACAATGTCAGGTCGTCGCGCGTCGCGAATCCGTACAGCGTCAGCGCGTCCTCGCGTACGTGCAGGTGCGTGAACAGCGACGCCTGCGCTCCCACCGCCAGCGCGTCCGCCGCCGTCAATGGGACCGAGCACACCAGCCCCACCCCGCCGACCGACACGATCGCCCAGTCGGCACCCTTCTCTTCAACCACGCCGCGGATCCGTGCGATCGGCACGCCCACCTCGCCCGCCAGCCGTCATGCGTAGAACGGCGGCGCTGGCCGGAGTATAGAAGACCGTGGACTGATCTGTCTGGCGCGGGTGAACGAGAGCGTCAGCCGGCGAGCCGCTCCCCTTCGTCCGCCGTGTCGCTCACCCGGATCGCCCGGGGCGGCTCGTACATGTGGATCTGCCCGGTCCCCGCGCTCCTCGCCATTTGCAGCGCGGCTTGCGCCGCCCGCACCAGCGCGTCCGCCCCGTCCACGCCCTCTGCCGGCGCCATGGCGATCCCCTGTGAGATCGTCAGTCCGATCTCCACCCCGAACCGCCGTCCGAAGAACTCGCGCGTCGAGAGCAGCGACCGCACGCGCTCCGCCACGCCCTGCGCCAGGCGCGGGCTCGTCTCCGGGAGCAGCACCGCCAGCACGTCCGGCATGTACCGGCCACCGAGGTCGTTCGCGCGCAGCTCCGCCCGCACCAGCGCCGCCACCTCGGCCAGCAGGTAGCTCTTGCTCAGCTTGCGCGCCGGCTCCCCCAGCGTCTCCGCGTCGTCGATCTCGATCAACAGCAGCGCGAGCGGGCGGTTGTACCGCATCGCCCGCTCATACTCCAGCGCCAGGTTCTCCGTAAAGTGATGCCGCGTGTGCAGCCCCGTCAGTTCGTCCACCGACGACAGCCGGTCGATCTCGATCTCTTTGCGCACCAGCTGTGCGCTCAGCGCGCTCACGTCGCCGTGCTCGACACGCCGTTCCCGGACGTCCCACACGATGTACGCCACCATCACCAGCCCAGAGACGAGCGCCGGCAGGGCGATGCTGGCCACGGTCACGGCGTTGAACTGCGCGTTGCCGCCCAGCCCGATGACCACCGTCAGGTAGGAGATACCGACGGACACCCCTGCCATGAGGACAAACCCGATGCGCTTCACGCAGGAATAGTCGGCCGGACTCACGCCGGATATGAGGGCTGCCGGCGGGCTCCTGGACGGCGCGCCGGTCGCGGCGGGTACCCTGGATGCGCATGCGAGGGTACACCGGAGCGTTGTCGCCGGTTGGCCGCTGACCATCGTCCCGCTAGGATGCCGCTGATCAGGCACGGACCAGGAGGTGCGCCCGTGGGCAGGCTCGAAGGCAAGGTCGCCGTCGTCACGGGAGGCGCCAGCGGCATCGGCGAGGCCACCGTGCGCCTCTTCGTCGCCGAGGGCGCCCGCGTCATCATCGCCGATGTGCAGGACGGCTACGGTGAGCGCATGGCGAAGGAGCTTGGCCCCGCGGTTCGCTTCCACCACACCGACGTCAGTCAGGACACCGACGTCCGTGCCGCTGTCGAGCGTGCCACCCGGGACTTCGGCCGCCTCGACTGCATCTTCAACAACGCCGGCTTCGGAGGCGTCGTCGGCCCGCTGGAAGAGACCACGGCGGAGGAGTTCGATGCCACGGTCGCTGTCCTCTTCCGCGGCGTCTTCCTCGGCATCAAGCACGCCGCGCCCGTGATGAAGGCGCAGGGCAGCGGCAGCATCATCAGCACCGCCAGCGTCGCCGGCCTGCGCGCGGGCGAGGGTCCACACATCTACAGCGCCGCCAAGGCCGCCGTCATCCACCTCACCCGCTCCGCCGCGCTGGAGCTGGGCGAAAGCGGCGTGCGCGTCAACTGCATCTGCCCGGGCGGCATCGCCACCCCGCTCGTCGCCGGCGGCTCGCGCGACCAGGCCGCCCTGGACGCCGCGCAGCAGCGGATGACCCGCCTCCAGCCGATCCGTCGCGGTGGCGTCGCCGGCGACATCGCCCGCGCCGCCCTCTGGCTCGCCAGCGACGACGCATCCTTCGTCAACGGCCACGCCCTCGTCGTCGATGGCGGCATGATCGCCGGCGCCCAGTGGTCCCAGCAGCCGGACATCTTTCGCCTCCACCGCCCCATGATGGGCCGCTGACCAGCACTAAACACCAGTCACCAGCCGCTACCACCCCGCCACCGGCGCGATCACCCGCTCCCCAACCCGCCCCAGCGTCTCCGGCTTGTCCACGTCCGGCATGTTGAAGATCACCTGGTCGATCCCGATGTCCCGGAACTTGCGCAGCAGCCCCAGCACCTGCGTCGCCGTCTGCCACCGCCCCTCCGCCTCGTCCCGCAGCATCAGCGTCAGCAGCACTGTCTTCTCGATGCGCCCGTAGTCCGTCCCCTCGCGCTCGCAGTGCCCCTTGACCGCCTCCAGCAGCCCGCCCACGAACGCCACGCCCTCGTCGTTCATCTGTACCCCGACGATGTTCACCGCGTCGCCATACTTCGCCACCAGTCGCATCGTCTTCTTCGGCCCCCGGCCGCCGATAAGGATCGGCGGGTGCGGCTTCGATACCGGCCGCGGCACGCAGATCGTCTCCGCCATCTGGTAGTGCTTCCCCGCGAAGGGGCCGCTGTCGTCGCTCCACATCTGCTTCGCGATGCGCAGCGCGTCCTCCAGCCGCTCGAACCGCTCCTTCAGCGGCGGGAACGGCACGCCCAGCCCCAGGTGCTCCCGCTCGAACCACGCCGCGCCTATGCCCAGGTACGCCCGTCCGCCCGAAAGCACGTCCAGCGTCGTCGCCGTCTTCACCAGCACCCCGGGGTTCCGATACGTCACGCCCGTAACCATCGTCCCCAGCTTGATCCGCGACGTGTGCGCCGCCGCGAACGCCAGCGCGCTGTACCCCTCCAGCATCTCAACATCGATCGGGCCGAGCCCCGGCAACTGGAAGAAGTGGTCCATCACCCAGAAGCTCGCGAACCCGGCATCCTCCGCGCGTCTCGCCACCCCCGCGAACGTCTCGCCGAGTGCTTCCGGCCCGCCAGGCCAGGTGAAGTACGGCACTTGCAGCCCAACACGCATGACGATCGCCTCCGTACGTTTGCTCAATTCTGCCGCTTGTTACTTCGCGATGCATC
This sequence comes from Dehalococcoidia bacterium, assembly GCA_035632115.1. Classification (GTDB taxonomy): domain Bacteria; phylum Chloroflexota; class Dehalococcoidia; order DSTF01; family JACRBR01; genus DASQHL01. The sequence goes on from DASQHL010000139.1 coordinate 6,143, forward strand.
GTACCGCCGCCGCCACCGTCGCGCGATTCCTTGAGCGTATGCAGGGCTCGTGATAGGGTGCCGCTGGCTCAGGAGGGGCGATGCGCGGCTCGTTCCAACCACACCGCCGTCGCACCGCCACGAGTCTTCGCAAGTTCCCGTTGGAGGCAGCGCCGCGCGCGATGCTCGGCCCCCCGGCGAACGTGATGCGCATCGCACCGCCAGGTGCTGAGAGGAAGGTGTAGACGGGCATGGCCCTGTACGAGCACGACGTCCTCGTCATCGGCGCCGGCCTCGCCGGCATGCGCGCCGCCATCGCCGCCCAGCAGATGGGCGCCGATGTCGCAATGGTGTCGAAGGTGCACCCCGTCCGCTCCCACTCCAACGCGGCCCAGGGCGGCATCAACGGCCCCGGCGTCGGCGAGGACGGCGGCCCCTGGGAAGAACACGCCTACGAGACCACCAAGGCCTCCGACTACCTTGGCGACCAGGACGCGATCGAAGTCCTCGCCAAAGAGGGCGGTCGCGAGGTCCTCCAGGCCGAGCACTGGGGCGTCGTCTTCAGCCGCAAGCCCGATGGCCGCATGGCCGTCCGCCGCTTCGGCGGCATGGGCAAGGCTCGCACCTTCTTCGTCGGCGCCATCACCGGCCAGGCCATCCTCCACGTCCTCTACGAACAGCTCATGCGCCCCAGCGTCTACCAGGCGATGCGCAACTACGAAGAGTGGTTCGTCACCAGCCTCATCGTCCTCGACGGCCAGTGCCGCGGCTGCGTCGCCATGAACATCCGCACCGGCGAACTGCACGCCATCACCGCCAAGGCGACGATCATCGCCACCGGCGGCCTGGGCCGCGTCTACGAACCATCGACCAACGCCCTCATCTGCACGGGCGATGGCATCTCGCTCGCCTATCGTGCCGGCGCGCCGATTATGGATATGGAGATGGTCCAGATCCACCCGACCACCCTCAAGGGATCCGGCGTGCTGATCACCGAGGGCGCCCGCGGCGAAGGCGCCTACCTCCTCAACAAGGACGGCGAGCGCTTCATGTCGAAGTACGCCCCCAGCATGATGGAGCTCGCCTCCCGCGACGTCGTCTCCCGCGCCGAACAGACCGAGCTCGACGAAGGTCGCGGCGTCGATGGCTGCGTCTACCTCGATATGCGTCACCTCGGCGAAGCCCTCATCAAGGAGCGCCTCGAAGAGATCTACGAGATCGCCCGCGACCTCGTGAACATCGATATCACGAAGGAGCTGCTCCCGATACTCCCCGGTGTCCACTACATCATGGGCGGCGTCAAGACCGACGTCGATGGCCTGACCCCCATGCCCGGCCTCTATTCCGCCGGCGAGGCCGCCTGCGTCAGCGTGCACGGCGCCAACCGCGTCGGCGCCAACTCGCTGCTCGATACGCTCGTCTTCGGCCGTCGTGCCGCCGAGCACGCCGTCCCCTGGCTGCAGGGCAAGACCTTCAAGCCCGTGCCCGAAAGCGTCGTCGACAACGACCGTAAGATGATTCAGTCGGTCCTCGATCGCCCGAAGAACGGCGACCGCGTCGCGAAGATCCGCCGCGACATGGGCGAGACGATGAGCGCCAACGTCGGCCTTTTCCGCTCCCCGGACAAGCTGGCCAGGCAGGTCGACATCCTCAAGGAGATCCGCGCGCGCTACGAGAAGGTCGGCGTCGAGGACAAGGGCAAGGTCTTCAACACGGACCTGCTCTTCCACATCGAGCTCGGCTACATGATCGATTGCGCCGAGATGATCACCACCAGCGCCATCGAGCGGAAGGAGAGCCGCGGCGCCCACACACGCCTCGACTTCCCGAACCGCGACGACGAGAACTGGCTCAAGCACATCGTCCTCACCAGGCAGCCCGATCGCACCGAGAAGATGTCCTACATCCCGGTCACAATCACCCAGTTCCAGCCGCAGGAGCGAAAATACTAGTGCTGAAGCATCGGAACAGAGAGCGGGGTGCAGGCGCGCAGCGCCCTGCCGGGGGGCACGGGGGGTGTTCCCCTACCCCATCCACAACAGGGGCGAAGCAGCCCAACGGGATACGTAGCCGCCGCGGCACCGTAAGTGGCTGGCGCCTAGCTCGGAGCGTTCCATGAAGGTCAAACTCAAGGTCAAGCGCACCGACCCCGACACTGGCAACACCGGCTATAGCCAGTACGCCATCGATGCCCCTGAAAGCACCACCCTGCTCGATGCCCTGATCAACGTCCGCGAGTACGAGGACGGCACCCTCGCCCTCCGCTGCTCCTGCCGCAGCGCCATCTGCGGCTCCTGCGCCATGCGCGTCGATGGCCGCGCCCGCCTCGCCTGCCGCGCCAAGGTCATCGCCATCACCGATGGCGACGAGAGCCACGAGATCACCGTCGAGCCCATGGGCAACATGCCCGTCATCAAGGACCTCGTCGTCGACCAGTCACTTTTCTGGGAGAAGGTCCGCCAGGTGGACCCCTACCTCCAGCCCACCGGACCCGAGCCGGAGGCCGAGTACCGCGTCCCCAACGAGAACATGATCGACCTCACCCACACCATGAACTGCATCATGTGCGGCGCCTGCGTCAGCGACTGCACGGTGCTCGAAGTCGACAAGAACTTCATCGCCCCCGCCGCGCTGGCGAAGGCCTATCGCTTCGTCGGTGACCCGCGCGACGGCCAGCAGCAGCAGCGCCTCGAAAAGCTCAGCGAGTACAGCGGCATCTGGGATTGCACCCGCTGCAACATGTGCGTGGAGGTCTGCCCGAAGGGCGTCGCCCCCATGAACCGCATCCTCCAGCTCCGCGAGCTCGCCATCGAGCACGGCATCACCAACAACGCCGGCTCCCGCCACACCGCCATCTTCACCAAATCCATCACCGATGGCGGCCGCCTCAACGAGATCTGGATGGTGCCCGGCTCCGTCGGCATGCTCAACGTCCCCCGGATGATGGCGGAGGTGCCGGGTGCGCTGAAGATGGCGCGCGCCGGCAAACTGCCCCTCTCGCAAGTCGTGCCCCCCGGCTTCCCGGGCTCGCACAAGATGAGCGGCATGGACCGCGTCCGCAACCTCGTCCGCAAGGCCGCATCCCTCAAGTCGCCGAAGCCGGAGGTAACAGACTGATGAGCGAGCTCAAGTACGCGTTCTGGCCCGGCTGCGTGTCCAAGGGTGCCGCCCCCGAGCTCTATCAGTCGATGAACATCGTCGCCAAAGAAATGGGCATCGAGCTCGTCGAGCTCGACCAGGCCGCCTGCACCGGTGCCGGGGTCATCCAGGAGCAGAACCCGGAGCTGGCCGATGCCCTCAACGCCCGCACCTTCGCCATGGCCCAGCAGCTCGGCCTCCCCCTCATGAACATCTGCTCCACCTGCCAGGGCATCGAGAGCATGGTGCAGGACAAGCTCACAAAGCGGCCCGAGTACCTCGATAAGGTCAACGCCATCCTCGCCGAGGAGGGCCTGCACTACACGCCCGGCCTGCCGATCAAGAACTTCCTCTGGGTGCTCGTCGAGGACTTCGGCCTCGACCGCCTCAAGAAGATGGTGAAGCGCCCGCTCGCCGGCCTCCGCGTCGGCCCGTTCTACGGCTGCTACATCCTTCGCCCCAGCGAGATCCTCGGCAAGAGCGAGCACCCCGGCCGCGACAAGTACCTGGAGCTGGTGATCGAGGCCGTCGGCGCCACCGTCGTCGACTACGAGGGCGCGAAGAAGTGCTGCGGCTTCCCCATCCTCACCATCAACCGCGAGAACTCGCTCAAGCAGGCCGGCAACCACATCCACGAGGCGCAGGACCTCGGAGCCGACGCGCTCGTCTCACCCTGTCCCCTCTGCCACCTCAACCTCGACGCCCAGCAGCCCGCCGCCAAGCAGGTGACGAAGCACGACATCGACCTGCCGATCCTGCACCTCCCGCAGCTCATCGGCCTCGCCCTCGGCATCGACCCGAAAGTCATGCGCCTCGACCACCACGTCGTCTCCACCAAGAAGCTCCTCGCTAAGATCGCCGCGCCCGCCGCCGTTTAGAGTGGACCCGACGCGAAGCGTGGAGCACAGGCGCCCTCGCTTGTGCGTCCGGCGAAGCCGGCTCCTCGATGGGCAGATCCGCACAGCGCAGGCTCGCCCTCCGCGGTGAGCGCGAGGAGCGGCCGGCTCGCAGCCCACGTTGATGTGTGAGGACACCTACGGTTCGGGATCGGCCGCGTGAGTGCTACCATCGCCTCATGACCGCTCGCCGCAAGATCGAACATGCAAGCGCACCTCCGAAAAACGCCGCAAACGTCCGACCAGCTAAGCGCCAGCGCCTAGACCTCGCCCTCGTAGACCGCGGCATCGCCCCCTCGCGCGAGAAGGCGCGCGCCTACATCCTCGCCGGCGACGTGCAGGTCGATGGCCGCACCGAGGCCCGCGCCGGTGCCCTCGTCCCCGCGGATGCCGTCATCACGCTCGCCCAGCCCGCGCGCTTCGTCAGCCGCGGCGGTGAGAAGCTCGACCACGCGCTCGCGCACTTCGCCATCGACGTGCGTGGCCGCGTCGCCGCGGACGTCGGCGCCTCCACCGGCGGTTTCACCGACTGCCTCCTCCAGCGCGGCGCGGCCCGCGTCTACGCCATCGATGTCGGCTACGGCCAGCTCGACCTCCGCCTCCGCGACGACCCGCGCGTCGTCGTCATGGAGCGCACGAACGCCCGCGACCTGGCGTCGCTCCCCCAACAGCCCGATCTCGCCACCGTGGATGCGTCGTTCATCTCGCTGACCAAGCTGCTCCCGGCCGTCGTGCGCGTGCTGCGCCCCGGTGCCGATATCATCGCTCTCGTCAAGCCGCAGTTCGAGGCCGAGAAGCACGAGGTCAAGCGCGGAGGCGTCGTGCGCGATCCACTCGTCCACGCCGCTGTCATCGGCCGCGTCGCGTGGTGGTGTGTCAACCACGGCCTGCGCGTGCGCGGCGTCGCCATGTCGCCGCTCCTCGGTCCCGCCGGCAACCGCGAGTTCTTCCTCTGGCTCGAAACACCTGCCCGGGAGGCCCCGTGAAGACCTACGACCTCTACCTCGATTCCGGCCCCATGCGGAAGAAGACCTACGTCCACGTGCCGGCGCTCGTCGGCTGCATCGCCCGCGGCGACACGACCGACGCGGCGATCGAGCGCACCCCCGACGCCATCCACACCTTCCTCGCCTTCCTCGCTCGCAGCGGCGAGTCCGTCGAGCCCGGCGCGACGTTCGCCGTCCGCGTCGCCGAACACACGATGGACGGCCAAATGCCGGGCCAGGGCATCGGCTTCCTCCCCACCGACGCGGCCCCGCTGAGCCTGCGCGAGGCCGACGCCCTGCTGCGCCGCCTTGACGCCATCCACGCCGGCCTGCGCCGCCTCACCGGCGCCCTCCCGTCCCGCAAGCTCGGTGCCGCCCCCGCGAAGGGTCGTCCCATCCGCCGCATCCTCGCCGACGTCTGCGTCGAGGGCGCCTACCTCCGTGGCATCCCCGGCTCGTCGCGCCTGCAGCGCCAGGTCGACGAGGGCGCCCTCGATCCCCACGACGCGCTCGACCAACTCCTCGCGCTTGAGCGCGAGCGCCTGCACGCGATGTCGGACGCCGAGCGTGCCGAGATCATCCAGCGCGGCCAGTCCCCGTGGAGCGCCCGCGCCGCCGTCCGCCGCATGCTCGAACACGCCTGGGAGCACTACAGTGAGATCGCGGAGCGGCTGCAGCAGGCGCCCTGAGCACGAAAGGTCGTCGAGGTCATGTCCGTCACGATTCTGAACACCCACGCGGATGTGCGTACGCAGGGCCTCTCGCGCCGCATCGGCTATGAGGTGTGCCTTGGGGTCACAACTGACGATGAACGGCGAGGCGCTCAGGAGTTAGTGGCGTTCGTCGCCGACTACGTCGCGCGCCAACGCGCGCGACTCATGCCGGAAGAAACGATGGAGTACGGTATCTGGCTGGTGAAGTTCCGCGAGTCAACGCCTGGTCTGCTTGACGTCTGGGAAATGGCGGCGGACGGTGACGAGTTCCGATCAGGCGCATCGAACGCGATTCGGGCCTGGAGGGAACAGCGCGATGTATGCGACAAGTGCGCTGCTGCGTTCTCTCCGCCGCATCCGTCGCAGCTCGTGTCGATTTCCGCCGGAGTTCGGGAAGGCGATGCCGTCGACGGTGTGCGCTATCCGTCGCCTCGACACATGTCCGGCTGGTGGCTGAGCACAGACCGCTACGACGGAGACGTGAGAACCATGATGGTGGAGCACATCTACCACGTTGCCATTCGGCGCCCGGACCTCGTCTGCTTTCTTGCCCTCCCGCCCGGTTGGCGCTTCAGCACACTCAGCCACGGCAAGGCGTGGTTTGACGAAGGCGCGGCAAGAGAACCTTCCTAGCGGTCAGCTTGGCGTCGTCCCGCGAGTCGCCTCGACCCCACCCAAAGGACGTCGCGGTTCGCGGTTCACGCTGTGCTATCGTTCCCCTGATGCGAAAGGTGGGCGTCACCTACCATCCGAAGTCCGAGGCCGCGCGTAGCGTCGCCGAAGACGTCGCGCGACGCCTCGAGCCGAAGGTCGGCGACGTCTGGGTCGCCTCCGCCTGGGACGACGAGATGCGCGCCAACCACGTCGCCGGCAGCGACCTCGTGATCTGCTGCGGCGGCGATGGCACCGTCTTGCGCGCCGCCCGCGCCGTGATCCCCCACCCCGTCCCGCTCCTCGGCGTCAACCTCGGCCGCATCGGCTTCCTCACGGAGATCACCCCCGCGGACCTCTTCGAGCGCCTCGATGAGATCGCCGCCGGCGCGGGCCGCATCGAGACCCGCGCCATGATCGAAACGGAGACCCTGCGCGGCGGCGAGGAGCTGCGCGAGCGTTGGCACGCCCTCAACGACGTCGTGGTCGGCCGCCCCGCCATCGGCCGCACCGTGCAGTTCACCGTCCGCACCGACGACACCGCCATCGGACAGTACCGCGCCGACGGCGTCATCGTCGCCACCGCCACCGGCAGCACCGCCTACTCCCTCAGCGTCGGCGGCCCCATCCTCCACCCGGAGTCCCGCGAGATCATCGTCACCCCCGTCGCCCCCCACCTCGCCCCCGCGAACAGCATCGTCCTGCCGGAGGGGTCGCGCGTCGACGTGCAGATCGCCCCCCGCCAGAAGGCGATCCTCAGCGTCGACGGGGAGCCGGACCTCGACCTCGCCGGCGGCGACGTCGTGCGCGTCCGCACCAGCCCCCACACCGCCCGCTTCCTCCGCCTCGGCCCCCCCGGCGACTTCTTCCTCCGCGTCGGCCGCCGCCTCAACTGGCTCAACGAGTAGTCTCTGGCCATGACCTCGCGTACGCCATGGGAGGACGAAGCCAGCAACTGGGTCAGGTGGGTCCGGACGCCGGACAACGACGTCTTCTCGTACTACGCGCCGTCGTTCTTCGACGAGATCGTCCCGCCACCGCGCGGGCTCACGCTCGAGATCGGCTGTGGCGAGGGCCGGGTCGCCCGCCAGTTGGTATCGCGGGCGCACGACGTGATCGCGCTCGACGCGTCGACTACGCTCGCGCGGTTCGCCCGCGACGCTGACGCCCGATCGGCGTATCTCCTTGCCGATGCGACGACGCTCCCCTTCGCCGACGCCACATTCCAGACCGTGGTCGCCTATAACTCACTGCAAACGATGACCGAGATGACTGATATGGCGCACGCTGTCCGAGAGGCGGCCCGCGTCCTCACGCCGTCCGGCCGCTTCTGCCTCTGCGTCGCCCACCCCATGACCGACGTCGGCCGCCTGAAGAAGCCGGCCGCTGATGAAGACCTGATCTTCTCTGGCTCCTACTTCGACCGCCAACACGTGGACGAGGCCGTGACGAAGGACGGCCTCGAAATGACGTTCCACGGCTGGACCTACACCCTGGAGGACTACATCCGCGCGCTCGAAGAAGCAGGGTTCCTCATCGAGCGCGTGCGCGAGCCGGTCCCGGGCGCGGAACAGGCGATCGCCCGCCCGACCCTCCAGCGCTGGCGGCGGCTGCCCCTCTTCCTCTCCGTGAGGGCCGTCAAGCCCGCACGCTGACTCGCGACCCTGCGTGTCGTCCAACAGCCGCGTCACCCCGCCCACCCCACCCGCATGACATGCTACAGTTGTGTTCTGGCGGGCGCGGGAGCCCGCCGTTTCGATTGGGGACAGCCTTGACCACCGAAACCTTCCATCTCACCCGCGCCTCCATCGCCGACGCGCAGGCGATCCACGATTTGGTCAACACCTTCGCCCGCAAGGGCGAGATGCTCCCCCGCACCATGGCCGAGGTGTACGAGAACCTGCGCGACTTCTACGTCGTCCGTGACGCCGCCGGCGAAACCGTGGCCTGCGGCGGCCTGCACATCCTCTGGGAGGATCTCGGCGAGATCAAGTCGCTCGCCGTCCGCGAGGACCTCCAGGGCCAGCGCCTCGGCGCCCGTATCGTGCAAGCCTGCCTCGACGAGGCGCGCTCGATCGGCCTCGCCACCGCCTTCGCCCTCACCTACCGCCCCGGCTTCTTCGAACGCCTCGGCTTCCAGCAGGCCGACGTCATGACCCTCCCGCGCAAGGTCTGGGGCGAGTGCTACCGCTGCCCCAAGTTCCCCGGCTGCAACGAGATTGCCATGGTGCGCGCCCTGCAAGACGCCGGCGGGGGATCCCCTGGACACGCCTGAGGTCATCCGCAGCGAGCAACGCTTCCGCGGCAAGATCCTCGGCCTCCGCGTCGATACGCTCGCCGCCCCCGACGGCACCGCCTACACCCGCGAGATCGTCGAGTACGGCGTCGCCGTTGTGCTCGTGCCCGTGGATGCCGCCGGCTGCCTCCTGATGGTGCGCCAGTACCGCCACGCCGCGAAGGCGTGGCTGCTCGAGCTCCCTGCCGGCGGCGTCGACCAGCGCGACGCCTCGCCTGAGGCCGCCGCCCTGCGCGAATTGCGCGAGGAGACCGGCCACCGCGGCACCCTCACCCGCATCGGCGGTATGTTCCTCGCCCCCGGCTACTCGGAGGAGTACCAGCACGTCTACGTCGCTTCCGGCCTCGTCGAAGACCCCCTCGCCGCTGACGACGACGAGGATCTCGTGCTGGAGCGCGTCACCCTGGACGACGCCCTCAGCCGCGTCGATCACGGCCAGATCCGCGACGCCAAGAGCATCGCCGCCCTCCTCATGTACCTCCGCCACCTCGGCCGCGCGTAGATCTTCGGCACGGGCCCGCCCGCGCCTGTCGGCTGATCTCCGGCGCCCCGCGTAGTACCATGCACCCACCGGAGGTGCACCATGCCGATCGAAACGGCCACCAGCGAGATCATCGAGCGCAACGGCGTGCTCGTCGGCCCCTATCGCGCACCGCGCAACCTCGCCGCGGACCAGCGGGGCAGCATCCACGACGACGCCACCGCGCAGAAACTCGGCTTCCGCGGCGGCACGGTTGCCGGCTCCATCCACATGGAGCAGTTCCCGCCCGTCCTCCTGCGCGCCTTCGGCCCCCGCTGGTTCGAGACGGGGAGCCTCTCGTGCTACTTCCGCAACGCCACCACCGGCGGCGAGCCCGTGCGAACCCTCGCACAAGTCCCGCCCACCGGCGCAGCCGATGCCCAGATCAACGTCTGGATGGAGCGTGACGACGGTACGCAGGTGCTCGAAGGTACCGCCTCTGCCGGGGCGCCCGCCGCCCCTTCGTTGCTCCGCCGCAAGCTCACCGAGCCGCGCGAGTCCGGCGAGCAGCGCATCCTCGCCGCCCTCCCCCTCGGCGACCTCGACGCGCCCGTGCGCGTCCGCCTCACGTCGGCCGAGTCGCGCCCCCGCCTCGCCGTCATCACCGAGCCGCTCGACTGGTACACCACCGCCTCACCGTGGGGCGGCCCTGTCGCAAACCCCGGACTCGTCGTCCATCTCATGGTGCAGGTGCAGCGCCGCATGAAGCTGCGGCGCGACGCAGTCGGCCTCTACGGCGCGATCGAGGTCCGCCACCTCGCCGGCCCCGTCTTCGCGGAACACGACTACGACGTGGCCGGCCGGATCTTCGCCGTCGGTCAGACGCCGAAGACGGAGTACTTCTGGTACGAAACCCTGCTGCGCGAGACGGACGGCGGCCGCGATGTCGCCTCCATGCTCATGATGCTGCGCTTCATGAAGGCGTCGTCGCCTCTCTGGCAGACCTGAGCCCCTGTCCGCGCGCCGCTCAGCCGCTGTAGCTCCACCCCGTGTACCTCGAGGTCAGCGGCTCCCCGTCGTGCCGCAGTTCCCCGTCCGTCACCCGGCCGATCACCAGCGTGTGGTCCCCCACCCCGACGAACTGCTCGGCCACGCACTCCAGCCACGCCATCGCATCGTCCAGCACCGGCACGCCGCTCGCCGTCAGCCGGTACGCGACGTCCTCCAGCTTGTGGTGCACGCGCGTCAGCGTCGTCCCGCGACCCCGGATCTTCTCCTCGAAATACGGCTGCGCGAACCGCGCCGCCACCGACATGCTGTGCGCCTCCTGCGATAGCACGTTCACCGTGAAGCTCCCGTGCTTCCGCAGGTTCTGCAGCGTCCGCGCATCGTTCTCGAACGCCACCGCCAGCATCCGCGGCCGGAACGACACCTGCATCACCCAGTCGGCCATCATCCCGTCCACGTCGTCGCTGCCCGTCGACCCGACGATGTACAGCCCGTACGACATCTCCTCCATGATCCTTGCGATCGTCGCATCGTTCATCGCGGCCGCCTCCCGGTTTCGCCTCGTAGCCTTCTGATCCAGCATAGAACGCACGACCCGACGATGTACAGCCCGTACGACAGGTCCTCCATGATCCTTGCGATCGTCGCATCGTTCATCGCGGCCACCTCCCGGTTGTGCCTCGCAGCCTTCTGATCCAGCATAGAACGCACAGGGGCGCCGGACATGGGCCGACCGTCCCTGATCCGCGGGCGATCGGGCCCTTCGCCCGCCCGACGCCGGCCCCGGGAGGTGCGCGATGGATCGAATCGAAATCGAAGTCAAGCTCAGCCGCGACCGCGCCTGGCTGCTCGAAACGTACGCCGCCCTGCCGCCGGACGACCTGCTGCGCGGCGTGACGTTCAGCGAGCACGACCCGTCGACGCTCTGGACCCCGAAGGACCACCTCGCCCACCTCGCCGGTGTTGAAGGCAACTTCAACCGCATGATCCGTCGCCACGTCGACGGCGACGCCAACCCCGTCGGCCTCAATCGCAACTCCGACGGCTCCCCTCGCACTCGCGACGAGATCATGGCCGGTGTCCACCGCATGACCGAGGAGTGGGTGCTCCGGCACCGCCCGGCTCCTCTCGCCGATATCGTCGCGCTCGGCCAGCGCACCCGCGCCGAAACCCTCGCGCTGCTCGCGTCGCTCACCGACGCCCAGCTCGCGGAACAGCTCCCTGGCGCGCCCTGGGCCGATGGCACCGTCGGCGGCGTCCTCGCCGTTAACGCGGATCACGGCCGCGTCCACTGGCGCTGGGTGAAGGAAGGGCTCGGACGCCCGGCCGGAAGCTGAACACCCACCGCCGCCGCTGAACTGGGTACAGGATGTATCCCCCACGCGTTTCCAGGCCGCCCACGTCGGCGGTATGATCCCCGCCATGGCCGAGTGGTTCGACATGCTCGCGAAGACACGGCAGCGGCTCGCGCTCACGCAGGCGCAGCTCGCCGCACGCGCCCACATCTCCGCCCCTTCCCTCAAGTCGTACGAGTCCGGCCGCCGGCACCCTTCCCGCCCCTACCTCACCGCCATCCTCGACGCCCTCAAGGTCGACCGCATGGAGCGCAACCGCATTCTCGGCGCCGCCGGCTACGCCACCGACTCCTTCGAGCTCGGCCCCTGGCCCGACAGCCGCTTCATGTTCTCCACCGAAGAGGCCACCGCCTTCATTGAGCTCCATCGATGGCCCGCGTTTCTCACGAACGAGATGATGGAGGTCGTCGGCGCAAACGCCGTCGCGCAACGTCTATGGGGCGTCGACCTCGATCGGGAGTTCCTCGACGTCGCCGACCGCAACCTCCTCGCCGTCGCGAGCGATCCCCGCTTCGCTGATCGCTGCGCCAACTTGCCCGAGATCCTCGACGTCATGGCCGCCATCCTCAAGGGCCATCATCGCGGCCCCGAAGCGATCGAGAACCCGAGCCCCCACTTCGCATCCGTGCTCCAACGCTTCCTCGCCGGCGATCCGAAGTACATCCAGCCCTTTCTGAAAGCCTGGCAAGAAGCGGAGCCGCGCACGCCCAAGATCCGATGGGAGTACCCTGTCGTCTGGAGCGACCCGCTCATCGGCAAGCTCCGCTTCACCGGCATCGTGAACCCCGCCTCGGAGCCTGATGGCCTCGCCTTCAACGACTGGATCCCGCTCGACGCTGCCACCTGGTCCGCCGTCGAACGCTTGCCGGAGGGCCCGGCCAACGGGCTCCGCAACAACCACGGGTAACCTGGAATCATGGGAAGTCGCGGCTTCGCGCCCGCTGTCGCCGGGCAACAAAATGCCCCGAGTAACCTCGCCGCTTCCCGGTTTCATCCTCCCCCGGCCTTCTCGTCTGGCTAGGGCTTTCGCCCGTTGCCTGTCGATACACTCCGGGTTCGTCCACCGGGCTGCGCTCAGCTACTCGGGACAAGGGCTACGATATCATCAGCCCAACAGCCTGTCAATCGCGTTACGTCACCTGCCCGATTGAACTTTCGGCATAACTCGCCGTCCGTTATTACTGGTTGACGATAGCCCGTTATGTTCCCGTTCTCCGCGGCTCTTCCCCTCTCCGTGCCTGCAACCGGCGCTAAGATGTGCCCGTGAGGATCACTCGCCACGTTCGCCCCGACGGCCGGTACGTCTGCCTCTACTCCTTCGACGCGTCCCCGCCCGCGATCCTCCCCGCCGGCCCCCCTGCCCGCGCCGACGACCGGGTCGAGCTCCGCTGGAACGCCCTCCTCGATGAACACGTCATCGTCTCCACCGGCCGCCAGGGCCGCACCTTCCTCCCCCCGGATGAGCACTGCCCGCTCTGCCCCTCCGACCCCTCCGCCGCCAACCCGACAGAGATCCCCGCCGCGGCCTTCGAGATCGCCGTCTTCGAGAATCGCTTCCCCAGCTTCCGCCCCGACGCCCCCGCCGTCTCCGACGAATCGCCGCTCGCCCGCCGCGCTCCCGCCGTCGGCGTCTGCGAAGTCGTCGTCTACTCCCCCGACCACGATGGCTCGCTCGCCTCCCTCGGCGATGCCGGCGTCCAACGTCTCGTCGACGTCTGGGCCGACCGCTACGCCGAGCTCGCGGCGCGCCCTGACGTGGACTACGTCTTCATCTTCGAGAACCGCGGCACCGAGATCGGCGTCACCCTCACGCACCCGCACGGCCAGATCTACGCCTTCCCCTTCCTGCCACCCCGCGTCGAACAGGAGGACCGCGCCGCTGCCGAGCACCACCGGCGCACCGGCCATTGCCTGCTCTGCGACATCGCCGCCGCCGAGCTCCAGCACCGCGACCGCGTCGTCGCCGAAGAGGACGGCTTCGTCGCCTGGGTGCCCTTCGCCGCCCGCTTCCCCTACGAGATCCACGTCGCGCCCGTCATGCACCGCCCCTCCCTCCTCCTCCTCAGCGGCGGCCAGCGCCAGCGCTTCGCCCGCCTCCTCCGCACCGTCCAGCGCACCTACGACAACCTCTGGGGCCGTCCCATGCCCTACACCATGTCCATCCACCAGCGCGCCGCCGATGGCGTTCCCCGCCCCGGCGAGCACCTCCACGCGGAGTTCATGCCCCCATACCGCACGAAGGACAAGCTCAAGTACCTCGCCGGCGTGGAGTCCGGTGCCGGCACCTTCATCAACGACACCGCGCCCGAGGAAAAGGCGCGCGAACTGCGCGAGGCGCTGCCACGGACGTAGCCCTCCCGCACGAGCAGCGCGTCGAGGCGATCGTCGCGGCGTTTCGCCGCGAGTTCCGCCGCGCCCCGGAGGGCATCGCCGGCGCCCCCGGCCGCGTCAACCTCATCGGCGAGCACGTCGACTACAACGATGGCCTCGTCCTCCCTTTCGCCATCGACCGCACCGTCCTCGCCGCCTGGGCCCGCCGCGACGACGGCGAACTGCGCTGCTTCTCCGCCGACTACGCCGAACACGCCCGCATCGCGCCTCTCGACACGCCCGCCGCGCCCTCCGCCGGCTGGCCCGCGTACGTCGCTGGCGTCCGCGACGCACTCTCTGCTGCAGGCCACGCGCTCCTCGGCCTCGACCTCGCCCTCGCCGGCGACGTGCCGCAGGGCGCCGGCCTCTCCTCCTCCGCCGCGCTGGAGGTCGCCGTCGCCGGCGCCTTTCGCGACGCCGCCACGCTGCCCATCGATGACGTCGCGCTGGCACGCCTCTGCCAGCGCGCGGAGAACGACTACGTCGGCGTCCACTGCGGCATCATGGACCAGTTCGCCGCCACCCTCTCGCGCCGCGGCCACGCGCTCCTTATCGATTGCGCCACGCTCGCCCACGAAGCGGTCCCCCTCCGTCTCGCGAAAGCTGGCCTCGTCGCCATCGTCGCCAATAGCGCCGTCACCCGCACCCTGGCAGCCAGCGCCTACAACGACCGCCGCCTCGACTGCGAGCGCGCTGTCGCCATGCTCCGTGAGCACCTCTCCCGCCCCGCCCTCGCGTCCCTCCGCGATGTCACCATCGCCGAGATCGACCGCAACATCGATGAGGCCGGCGACACCACACCGCTCCGCCGCGCCCGCCACGTCGTGACCGAGATCGCCCGCGTCGCAGCCGCCGCCGGTGCCCTCGTCAGCGACGACTTCGCCGCCCTCGGCGAGCTGATGCGGGAGTCGCACCGCAGTCTCCGCGATGATTACGACGTCAGCTCGCCCCAGCTCGATCTGCTCGTCGGTCTCGCCACGGCCCAGGACTACGTCGTCGGCGCCCGCCTCACCGGCGCGGGCTTCGGCGGCTGCACCGTCAACCTCGTTCGCGCTGACGCCGTCGATGCCTTCGAGCGCGATATCATCGCGCCGTACCGCCAGCGCACCAGCCTGCCCGCGGAAACGTACGTCACTACCCCCTGCGACGGCGTCCGCGCCTGGCGCCTCTGACTGCCCCCTCGCACCGGGTGACATCGCCCGCTCGGAGATCCTGCCCCCAACGTCCTACGATCCCAGCGGCACGCCATCGATCCATCCCGCCGCAGGTCCGCGGTGAGCCGCCGCAAAAAACACGAAAACTGCCGAACGAGACGCGATTCTGAATTTGGACATGACATAAGCGACGACGAAATGCGCACGGAGATGCGCGCCAGGAGGTGCATCGGGCGCGCGATCTGCACGATCTGGGACGCGATCTGCGGGCCGGTGCAGCCGCCCGCGCTCACTGGCCGCTCGTCACCTCGTACGCCACAATCAAAAGCGCGCACCGCACACCGGAGCTCGCGCATATGGACAGGATCTCGCATTGAAGTTCGCTGACCGCATCGAAAAGCTGCCGCCGTACCTCTTCGCCCAGATCAGCAAGAAGGTCGCCGCGAAGAAGGAGCAGGGCATCGACGTCGTCTCCTTCGGCATCGGCGACCCAGACCTGCCGACGCCCCCCCACATCATCGACGCGCTCTGCGACGCGGCCCGCCAGCCCGTCAACCATCGCTACCCGGAGACCGAGGGCCTCCCGGAGTTCCGGCGCGCCGTCGCTGATTGGTACGAGCGCCGCTTCAGCGTCCGCCTCGACCCCGCCCGCGAAGTGCTCTCGCTGATCGGCTCGAAGGAGGGCATCGGCCACGTCGCCCTCTGCTTCATCGACCCCGGCGACGTCGCCCTCGTCCCCGATCCCGCGTACCCCGTCTACGCCATCGGCACCATGTTCGCCGGCGGCGAGGCATATCCCCTGCCCCTCACCGAGGACAACGGCTTCCTCCCCGACCTCGATGCTGTCCCCGCCGGCGTCGCGCACCGCGCGAGGCTGCTCTGGCTCAATTACCCGAACAATCCCACCGGCGCCGTCGCCGGCCTCGACTTCTTCGAGCGCGCCGTCGCCTTCGCGAAGAAGTACGACGTCGCCATCTGCCACGACGGCCCCTACAGCGAGGTCTCCTACGACGAATACGTCCCGGTCAGCTTCCTCCAGGCGAAGGGCGCCGCCGATGTCGGCATCGAGTTCCACTCGCTCTCCAAGAGCTACAACATGACCGGCTGGCGCATCGGCATGGCCGCCGGCAACCCCCGCATCATCGACGCGCTGATGCGCGTCAAGTCCAACATCGACTCCGGCCAGTCGCAGGCCATCCAGCGCATGGCCATCGCCGCGCTCGAAGGGCCGCAGGACTGCATCGAAGAGCACAATGCCATCTACCAGCGCCGCCGCGACCGCGTCGTCGAAGCGCTCCGCGCGCTCGGCCTGCGCGTCACGCCGCCGCGCGCCAGCCTCTACGTCTGGGCGCGCGTCCCCGATGGCATGACCTCCGCAGGATTCGCCGAGCGCCTCCTCGATGAGGCAGCCGTCATCGTCACGCCCGGCAACGGCTACGGCCCCCACGGTGAGGGCTACGTCCGCCTCTCGCTCACCCTGCCCGATGACCGCGTGGACGAAGGCCTCCGCCGCATCGCCGCGCTGCCCGCGCTGGCGTAGGAGCGTGGCGATGGTGCAACTCGACGTGGACATCGCGCAGGCGGCGCAGGCCCTGGTCGAAGCGCGCCACGCGATCGCGCTCGTCGGCGCCGGCATCTCCGTCGAGAGCGGCATCCCGCCGTTCCGCGGCGCTGGCGGCCTCTGGACGAAGCACGGCGAGCCGCCCATGGACGGCTACGCCCGCGCCATGGAAGACCTCCCCGCCTACTGCCAGTCCATGCTCGCCCGCCGCGACTCCGACGACGAGTTCTCGCGCGCCATCCGCGACGCGCGGCCCAACCCCGCCCACCACGCCCTCGCCGACCTCGAGCGCCTGGGCGTCCTGAAGCACACCATCAGTCAGAACATCGACAACCTGCACGCCGTCGCGGGCCAGTCGGCCGTTACCGAGATCCACGGCAACCGCACGAAGCTCCGCTGCATCGATTGCGGCGCTCGCTGGCCTTTCGCCGAGTTCGCCATCACCGAGGTCCCGCCGTCGTGCCCGCACTGCCGCGGCATCGTCAAGGGCGACACCGTGATGTTCGGCGAGCCCATCCCGCAGGCCGCCCTCGCCGAGTGCTACGAGCAGGCCGGCCGTGCCGACTGCATGCTGCTCGCCGGCACGTCCGCGACCGTCGTCCCCGCCGCCTGGTTCCCGGACCTCGTGCTGGAGCGCGGGGGCGCGCTGATCGAGGTCAACCCCGAGCCGACGCCGTTCACCTCCCGCGCCGCCGTTGCCCTCCGCGCCCCCGCCGGCGAGGCGCTGCCGCGGCTGGCCGACGCCGTGGCGCGGATCCATGGATCGGAGGAGACCACATGACGACCGGATCCGATCTCTGCCTGCTGCCGCTCGAAGATGTCGCGAAGCGCATCGCGGCGAAGGAACTGTCGCCCGTCGAGGTAACCGGGGCGGTGTTGTCGCGCATCGAGGTGCTGAACCCGAAGCTCAACGCGTTCATCACCGTCACCGCGGAGCAGGCGATGGCCAACGCCCGCGCCGCCGAACGCGAGATCGCCGCCGGCAACTACCGCGGCCCCCTCCACGGCGTGCCCGTCGCGCACAAGGATCTGTTCGACACGGCGGGCGTGCGGACAACAGGCGGGATGAAGATCTTTGCCGACCGCGTACCCTCCGAGGACGCGACCGTGGTTTCCAAGCTTCGCCAGGTGGGCGCGATCTTGCTCGGCAAGCTCAACATGCATGAGAGCGCGTTCGGCACGTCGTCGGCCAATGAGCACTTTGGCGTCGTGCGCAACCCCTGGGATACGGAGCGCGTCCCCGGCGGATCTTCGGGCGGCTCGGGCGCCGCGGTATCCACGGGGATGGCCTATGCGGCGACCGGCAGCGACACGGGCGGCAGCATTCGTATTCCGGCGAGCGAGTGCGGTTGCGTCGGGCTCATGCCGACATACGGCCGCGTCAGCCTGCACAACGTGATCGCGTTGTCGTGGACGCTCGACCACGCCGGGCCTCTGACTCGTACCGTGCGCGATGCAGCAGCCGTGCTGCAGGCGATCGCCGGTTACGACCCTCGAGATCCCGCGTCCGTCGATGCGCCTGTGCCGGATTACCTTGAGTCGATTGAGCGCGGTCCGAAGGCCCTCCGGATCGGCGTCCCGAAGCAGTATTTCTGGGACGAGATCGCGCCCGCGGTAGAGACCCCGGTGCGCAACGCAATCGCGGCCCTTGCCGGTGCGGGCGCCGAGGTCATCGATGTGGACTTGCCGCAGGCGACGACCTGGTCGACCCTGATCGGGCCGATCATCCTCACGGAGGCGGCGGCTTATCATGCGCCGTGGTTTCCGGAACGCCGGTCAGACTACGGCGCCGGCGTCGCGGCGGCGCTTGATGCAGCGGCCGGCGTGACGTCCGTTGCGTACGCCCAGGCGATGCGCGCGCTCGCTGTCGCGCGGTCCGGCGAGGCGGACGCCGCGCTCGCCGGCGTCGACGTGCTTGCGGTTCCGACGTTGCCGGAACTCCCGCCGACGATCGCTGAGATGACAACCCGCTATCGAGATATTCGACGGACCGTGTACACGAGCCTGTTCGACGCGACCGGACAGCCTGTGATCGCGGTGCCGTGCGGCCTCCCGGAAGGCTTGCCGGTCGGCATTAGCTTCGTAGCGCGGCGATGGGACGAAGC
>DASQHL010000140.1:0-35765 GCA_035632115.1 Dehalococcoidia bacterium
CACGCCACTCGACGAGGCGCCGCGCCTTTCGGCCGAGCTGGGGCTGCGGCTGCTGGTCAAGCGCGACGACCAGACCGGGCTGGCGCTCGGCGGCAACAAGGCGCGCAAGCTCCAGTACCTGCTCAATGACGCGGCCGACCGGGGATGCGACACGCTCGTCACCGCCGGCGGCGCACAGTCCAACTTCGCGCGCATGACGGCGGCCGCCGCCGCCCGCTCGGGCATGGGCTGCCACCTGGTGCTGGGCGGCAGTGAGCCCGCACACTTCTCGGGCAACCTCGTGCTCGACCGCCTGTTCGGCGCGCGTCTCCACTTCCCAGGCACCGACGACTGGAGCGTGCTGGAATCGGAGGTGCGTCGCATCGCGGACGACCTGGGCGCGCGCGCCTACGCTATGCCGATCGGCGGCGCCACACCGGTGGGCGCGCTCGCCTACGCCGCAGCGGCGGATGAGCTGCTCGGACAGATGGAGCGCCCGCCGGACTGGATCGTCGTGGCCGATGGCAGCGGTGGCACCCACGCGGGGCTGCTCGCCGGTCTGCCCGCCACCGTGCGCGTGCTGGGAATCGATGTCTCACGCCCGCCGGTGCCACTCGCCGCAAGCGTGCCGAGGCTGGCCGCGAAGACCGCGGCGCTGGCAGGGCGGCCCGCTCCCGCTGGGGACGTGATCATCGCCGACCACTGCGGTCCGCGGTACGCCTCGATAACGGCGGAGTGCCAGGAGGCGGTGCGCATGGCGGCACGGACGGAAGGGTTGGTGCTGGACCCGGTGTACACGGGCAAGGCGATGGCCGGGCTGATCGCCGCCGCGCGCGCCGGCATCGTCAGCGGCACGGTGGTCTTTCTCCACACCGGCGGCGCCGTCGCGCTCTTCGCCGACGAGTTCTCGGAGTTCTGACGGCGTCGCCGGATCGGGCCGCCATCTATCCTGCGAAGTCCATTACGCAGTGCACCGTCACGCCGGCAGCGGTGGTGAAGTAGCAGCTGATACCCGCCCGCTTGTAGTCGCCGCTCAGGATCTCCTGGCGGTGCATGGGGCTGTTCATCCACGCCTGCACCATCGCATCCGCCGACCAGCGGTCCGTGCCCCACGCCAGGATCTCGCCGATCGGCACGTTGAACGGGAAGCCCGCAGCCTCCACGCGGGAGACCAGCGTGCTGCCGTCGGGCCCTACGTGCGAGAACCAGTTGTTGTCGGAGAGGACGCGGGCGTACGCGGCCGCGGCGCTGGCGAGGCGCGGTTCCTGCGCCACGGCCTGCAGTCCGGCTCCGCTGCGCTGCTGGTTGATCAGGTCCCACACGCGGCTGCTGTATGCGTCGTCGTACCAGCCGCCCGGTCCAGCGACGGCGCGCGCGATCGGCGGAGGTGTCGCCTGGGGGGGCAGCGGCGCCGAGGCCGGCGGCTTCGCCAACGGTGCGACGCCCGGCTGCGGCGGCGTGGGCAGCAGCCCGGCCTTCGCGAGCGCGTCGGCAGCCCGCAGGATATCGATCAGCGGCGGCGTCTCCGGGGTGGGAGGGGCGGGCAACAGTCCGGCCTTCGCCAGGGCATCGGCGGCGCGCAGGACGTCGATCAGCGGCACCTCCGTCGGCGCGGGCACGGGTGTCGGGATGGCCCCGGCGCGCGCGAGCATGTCCGCCGCGCGGAGGATCTGATAGAGGGACGGCTGCGACGTCGGGACGGGACGGGGAGCCGTGTCTTCGCGCGTAACCTGGGCGCTCAGCGTCTGCGAGACCCCGGCGCCACCGAATCGCGATGCCCGCGCGGCGAAGAGAAACGTGGTGGCGGCGATGGCGGCGATCAGGGCGACGGGGATCAGCCACCGCCCGTCCGATTTTCCTCCGAGCATCAACACACTCCCCGGACCGCGCTCGCGCGTGGCCCGTTGGCGGCGCTGTCCATGCCGAGGATCATCAAGCACAGAGCCTCCGCCGGGGATGCACGAACACCCTCGTGGGGCCGGCCGCGCGTGCCCAAAGCGGTGTCACTTGACGCCTAGGTGGATACCCTCGCAGGCGAGATCCGGCCGTCACGCGCGGGCCGGGCGCGGCGTGCATGGGTGCTAGAATGGTGAGCAGCCATCGTCAGCGCCTCCACAGTACGGAGCACCCCCTTTGGAAGTCCGACGCGTAGTGATCACCGGCATCGGCGCCGTCACGCCCATCGGCAATGACGCCGAGACGTTCTGGCGCGCCCTGCTCGCCGGGACGAGCGGCATCGGCCCCATCACCCACTTCGATGCGTCCCGTCACCCCGTGCGCGTCGCTGGTGAGATCAAGGGCTTCGACCCGTCCGAGGTGATGGAGCACCGCGCGGCGCGCCGCTCCGGCCGCTTCGCCCAGATCGCCCTCAAGGCGGCGAAAGAGGCGCTGCTCTCCGCGAAGCTGGAGCTGGACCACGCGACGGCCACCGAGATGGGCGTGATCCTCGGCAGCACCGGCGGCGTCTTCGAGATGGGTCGGCAGGAAACGATCATCGACGAGCGCGGCCCCAACCGCGTCGACCCGCTGATCATCCCCCGCTGGGGCCCTCACATGTCTGCCGGCCGCGTGGCGCGTGAACTGGGGCTGCGCGGCCCGAACTCGTCTGTGAACAGCGCCTGCGCCTCCGCCACCGACGCACTGGGCCACGCCTTCGACATGATCCGCTGCGGCAGCGCCGATATCCTGCTCGGCGGCGGCACCGAGGCGATCATTACGCCCGTCGCCGTCGCGACGATGGGGCTCATGGGCGCGCTCTCCAAGGGTTACAACGACACGCCGGAGAAGGCGTCCCGCCCCTTCGACCTGCACCGCGATGGCTTCGTGCTCGGCGAGGGCGCCGGTCTCGTCGTGATGGAGTCGCTGGAGCACGCGCAGTCCCGCGGCGCGAAGATCCTGGCGGAGTACATCGGCCAGGGCTGGTCGTTCGATGCCGCGGACGACGCCGCGCCGGACACCGAGGGCCAATCCCTCTCGATGATCCGCGCGCTGAAGTCCGCCGGCATCGCCCCCGACGAGGTGTCGTGGCTGAACGCGCACGGCACCGGCACGCCTTACAACGACAAGACGGAGACGGCGGCGATCAAGCTGGCGTTCGGCGACGTGGCGTACAGGGTGCCGGTGAGCAGCATCAAGTCGATGACCGGGCACTCCGCCGCCGCCGCCGGCGGACTGGAGGCCGTCGCCTCCGTGCTGGCCATCCGCGACAACAAGATCCCGCCCACGATCAATCTCGACACGCCGGACCCCGAGTGCGACCTGGACTACGTGCCCAACGTCGCCCGCGACGCGCGGGTCGACATCGTGCTCAGCAACTCCTTCGGCATGGGGGGCCAGAACGCGACGCTGATCCTGCGACGCTGGCGCGAGTAGGCGCGGGGCGCCGGCGCACGGCGGCGCGACCACCGATCGATCGGCGCGCGAGGCGGTCATCGACATTGGTATGTGCGATCGGGCCTCTCATGGGCCTCGCGGATCGACGGCACCGCACTGCGCGCCAGATCGCCATAATCTTGCGCCGTACACCGGATCTCCCGTGATACACTCGATCGGCCGATACTGATCGCAAGGTCAGATCGGTTGTCGGCCGATCGGCACGCGCCGGTCGTGGGGTTGGAGGTACGGGGCCATGCCTCGTCAACGGCGGCGCAAGGATGCGACCATCGAGCTGCCACTGCTGCCGCGGCGGCGCGGCATCCTCTTCCCCAACACGGCCGGGCCGATCCTCGTCGGCCGCCGCACCACGCTCCGCGCGATCGATCACGCCACGGCCGGCGATGGCATGGTCGCGGTGGTCACGCAGCGGGACCCGTCCCTGAGCGACCTCACCATCCACGACGTCCACCACATCGCCACCGAGGGCAACATCAACCGTGCCCTGCGCCTGCCGGACGGCACCACGCAGGTGTGGGTGCAGGGCATGCGGCGCATGCGCGTGCTGGAGCTGACCGGCGACAGCCCCTACTACCGCGTCCGCGTCGAACCGATCGACGACCTGGATGACCACAGCATCCCCACGGAGGCGCTGCGCCGCGCGGTCCTGGCACTCTTCGAGAAGGTCGCGCACCTGGCACCCAGCGTGGCCGACGACGCGTACGTCATGGCGATGAACATCGAGCGGCCGGGGTGGCTGGCCGACTACATCGCCTCCTGCCTGAACCTGGATGACGACGAGTCGGAGGATCTGCTAGAGACGATCGACGCGCGGGAGCGGCTCGAGAAGCTCAGCATCCACCTGGCGAAAGAGCTGGACGTGCTGGAGCTCCAGACGAAGATCCACTCCCGTGTCCAGGAAGAGCTGGACAAGTCACAGCGCGAGTACTTTCTCCGCGAGCAGATGAAGGCGATCCAGCGCGAGTTGAGCGAGACGGACCCGCAGACGCGCGACGTCTTCGACCTGCGCGAGCGTATCGCCGCCTCCGGCATGCCGGAGGACGTCGCGAAGAAGGCCGAGGACGAGCTTCGGCGCATGGAGCAGATCCCTTCCACTTCGCCGGAGGTCGGCGTGATCCGCACCTACCTGGAGTGGCTTGTCGCGGTGCCGTGGAAGACGGCCAGCGTCGACCGCCTGGACCTGCGCGACGCCGCCCGCACGCTCGACCGCCACCACTTCGGACTGGAGAAGGTGAAAGAGCGCATCCTTGAGTACATGGCCGTGCGCCAGCTCGCGAAGGAGAAGCTGCGCAGCCCGATCCTCTGTTTCGTCGGCCCGCCCGGCGTGGGCAAGACCAGCCTGGGCCGCTCCATCGCCGAGGCGCTGGGCCGCAAATTCGTTCGGGTGAGCCTGGGCGGCATCCGCGACGAGGCAGAGATCCGCGGCCACCGCCGGACCTACGTCGGCGCGCTCCCCGGCCGCATCATCCACGCCATGCGGCAGGCCGGCACCGTCAACCCCGTCTTTATGCTGGACGAGGTCGACAAGCTGGGCGCCGACTTCCGCGGCGACCCGTCGTCCGCCCTGCTGGAGGTCCTGGATCCGGAGCAGAACTGCGCGTTCTCGGACCACTACCTGGATGTGGACTACGACCTGTCGCGCGCCATGTTCATCGCGACCGCCAACATCCTGGACCCGATCATCCCGGCGCTGCGCGATCGCATGGAGATCGTCGAACTGCCCGGCTACATCGAGGATGAGAAGCTGCGGATCGCCCAGCAGTTCCTCGTGCCTAAGCAGCTGGAGGAGCATGGCCTCTCGCGGCTGCAGCTCGCCTTCACCGCCGGCGCGCTGAAAAAGATCGTCCGCGAGTACACGCACGAAGCCGGCGTCCGTAGCCTGGAGCGCGAGATCGGCGGCATCTGCCGCAAGGTGGCGCGCCGCTTCGCGGAGCAGGACACGACGCCGGTGCACGTTAGCGCCAGCAACGTCACGCGCTTCCTGGGAGCGCAGAAGTTCTTCTGGGGCGCCGCGGAAGAGACCGACCAGGTGGGCGTGGCCACTGGCGTCGCCCGGACCGAGCTGGGCGGCGACGTCCTGGGGGTCGAGGTGACGCTGATGCCCGGCAAGGGGGCGCTCACGCTGACCGGCCAGCTCGGCGACGTGATGCGGGAGTCGGCGCAGGCAGCGCTCTCCTACGCGCGCTCGCGGTCGGCCGACCTGCACATCGCGGCGGAGATGTTCGAGAAGCACGACATCCACGTGCACGTGCCGGCGGGCGCTGTCCCGAAGGAAGGGCCGTCGGCGGGAATCACCATCGCCACGGCGATGATCTCGGCGCTGACGCGCCGGCCGATCAGCCGCCAGGTGGCTATGACGGGGGAGATCACACTTCGCGGCCGGGTGCTGCCGGTCGGTGGGCTGAAGGAGAAGATCCTCGCCGCCCATCGTGCAGGCATCAAGACGTTCGTCCTGCCCAAGCGCAACGAGAAGGACCTGGGCGACGTGCCGCCGGCTGTGCTGCGTGAGCTGCGCTTCGTCTTTGCCGGCGATATGGCGGACGTGCTGCGCGCCGCACTCGGCGAAAGGGGTGAGGCATGACCTGGATCGACGCGGCGATCGCCGTCATCTTCCTCTATTTTGTCATCACAGCGTTCCAGGCCGGGTTCATCCGAGAGATCATCGGCATGGCGGCGGCGGTGCTCGGCGCGGTGTTGGCCGGGCTCTTTTATGGCAACGTCGCCGACACGCTGCTGTCCAGCATCGACAACACGACGACAGCATCCGTCGCCGCGTTTCTGATCATCTTCATCGGGATCAGCCTCGCGGGACAGCTTCTGGCGATGCTGGTCCACCCGGCCGTCACGATCCTCCAGCTCGGCATCCTGGACCAGCTGCTCGGCGCGGCACTCGGCGCCGTCAAGGGGTTCCTGATCATCGAGGTGCTGCTGGTGCTGTTCGTGACCTACCCGCGCTACCACATGGATCAGCGCATCAACGACTCGGCGTTCGCCTCGAAGATGGTCAACGTGTCCGCGCCCGTGCTGAAGATCCTGCCGGACGTCTTCCAGAAGAAGGTCGACGCGTTCAAGGGCTGATGCGCGGCCGCCGTCAGGCCGGGCGTCCGCCATCGTGGCAGACCCGGCCTGCCATCACCCCGCCCACGTTACGTCGCCGCACAGGTCCGGCGGGAGTTGCCGCGAAGCGAACACGGCGTACTCGCGCTTCGCCGCGCCGATCGTCGTGTTGTCGCCGTGGCCGGGGTACACCTCCGTCTCGTCGGGCAGCGGCAGCAGCTTCGACGTGATCGATGCGACCATCTCCCGGAGGGCCGCCGGTGTGTCGGAGCGCCCGGGCCCGCCGGGGAACAGCGTGTCGCCGGAGATCAGCACGCCATCGACGAGGAGGCAGATGCTGCCCGGCGTGTGGCCCGGCGTGTGGATCACCCGCACCTCCGTCTCGCCGAGCGGCACGACGGCGTTGTCCTCCAGCGTGTCGAACACCTTCTCCTTGTACGGCGCGCGGTCGCCTTCGTGGCAGAACACCGGCGCGCCGAGCGACTCCTTCACCAGGTCGATGTTCGCCCAGTGGTCGCCGTGCCGGTGCGTCACAACGACCATCAGCACGTCCGTGCCGCGCGCCGCCTCCACCGTCTTCTCGCTCTCGAACGGCGCGTCTACCACGATCGACTTGTTGGTCGCGCGGTCCACGATGACATACGCGTTGTTGTCGTACGGGCCTAGCGGGCCCACCTTGATCACATCAGCCAGCATGGGGAATCCTCCGGTTCAGTGTGCGAGTGCGTCGGTGCCTCAGTGCGCCGGCGCCGCTTCTTCGGCAGCCGTAGCATCCGGCGCGGCGGCCGGCAGCTTGAGCTGGCGCTGGATCAGCGTGTCGCGCAGGCGGTCCGGCACCAGCTTCGCCAGCACCGCCTGCAAGCGTGCGTCCGTGCCGACCAGGTAGCGCGTCTTCGGCTGCTTCGCCGTGAGCGCGTGCGCCACG
The DNA here is from genome assembly GCA_035632115.1 of Dehalococcoidia bacterium. Lineage (GTDB taxonomy): Bacteria > Chloroflexota > Dehalococcoidia > DSTF01 > JACRBR01 > DASQHL01. The sequence continues at coordinate 7,355 of DASQHL010000140.1, forward strand.
GCCTTCGCCACCGCGTCCGGCGCGATGCCGCGCTTTGCCGTTTCGTCGGCGAACGAAAGCATCACGCGGACTGCGTCGTCGTACAGCCGGTGCGCGCGCTCTGGCAGCGCCGCCATCAGCCGGTCTGCATCCGAGCGCGCCTTGTCCCAGATCGGAGTCGCGATGCTTCCGGGCTCGACGATCGCCACGTGCATGCGCCATGGACGGAGCTCGATGCGCAGCGCGTCGGTGACGGCCTCCATGGCAAATTTCGACGCCGCGTACGGGCCGACGAACGGCGTTGCCAGCCGGCCGCTCACAGAGCCGATGTTAACGATGCGGCCGCGCCGCAGCCGCAGCAGCGGCAGGAACGCCTGCGTCACGGCCACCTGGCCCACGACGTTGACTTCGAGCTGCCGACGCAGTTCGTCGATCGGCACGAACTCCAGCGGCCCGGCGACGCTGATGCCGGCGTTGTTCACCAGGCCGCTGAGCCCGGCGCCGCCGGTCGCATCGCCCACCTGACGCGCCGCCGCAGTGATCGACTCGGAGTCAGTCACGTCCAGCATCACCGGCGTCAGGCGGGAGGACGCCTTCTGTCGCAACGCCTGACCATCGGCCTCTTTTCGCACCCCGGCGAACACGATGAACCCCATGCTGTCCAACCGCAGCGCACACGCCTCGCCGATGCCCGTCGACGCTCCCGTCACCACGACCGCCCCTGCCGGGCCGCTACCGTTCGTTGTCATACCCGCCTCCTGTCTCGCCAGCGCGTCCGCGCGGGCCGCCCGTCCCGTCTCCGGGGGATCTGTATCGTACGCCGCGGCGGCGGCCGATGCACTACTCCGGCAGGGCCACGCGCCCGCGATGCAGCACGACCAGTCCCGCGCGCTCCAGCGCGGCGACGAGCGCCCACGTCTCGGCGGGAGCAAGCACGCGCCCGTCGCGCTCAATCCGCCGCGGAAGCGAGCGCACCGGCACGGATCCGCCCGGCGGCAGCGCCCGCAGTACTTCGATGATCCGGCCGCGGTACCAGCGCGGCGAGCCCGCGTACGCCGGCTTCCGCGGCCCCGCACGATACACCCCTCGCTTCTCGCCGAGGCTGCTGCGCGGCGCCATGTAGCGCTCCCGCGATGCGCACCAGCGCGCCACGGCGCATCCGCCGCAGTCCGGTCGCGGCGTGCAGACGCGCGCCCCGTAGTCCATGAGCGCCTGGTTCCAACGCGCCGGCGCCCGGACCGCCAGCGAGCGGTCGGCCAGCTGCTGGAGTCGCGCGCCGTCCAGCGTCTCATCCCCGGCCAGCCGCCCAAGCACGCGCCGCACGTTCGTATCCACGCACGCCGCCCGCTGCCCGAACGCGAACGACGCGATCACCGCCGCCGTGAACGGCCCGATGCCATCGATCCGCGCCAGCGACGCCGCGTCGCGCGGCCACCCGGTCGCGGCGATCGTGCGAGCGGCGCGATGGAGCCGCACCGCCCGCGCGTTGTAGCCCATGCCCGACCACGCGCGGATCACCGCTCCCGGCGAGGCCCCCGCCAGCGCCTCGACCGTCGGGAAGGCGGCGATGAACCGCTCGTAGGCCGGCATCACGCGGCTCATCTGCGTCTGCTGCGCCATCACGGCCGCCACCAGCGTCTCGTAGGGGTTACCGCTCTCGCGCCAGGGCGCGTGCAGGCCGTGCGCACGGTGCCAGCGCAGCAGCGCGCGGCGCACGTCCGGCAGCGCCGCGATCTCTGGGACGCTTTCCATGCGCCGAGTGTAGGGCGTCGCGACCCGGCCGGAGTTCAAGCTACGCGGCGAGCTGCGACGTGCAGAAGGCGCAGCGCCGCGCGTCCAGCGGGATCTCGCTCAGGCACTCAACGCACTTCTTTGTTGTGGGGTCTGGCGGCGGCTCCTTCCGCGCCCGAGCCAGGAGCGCGTTCATGGGCGTGACGATCAGGAAGAACACCACCGCGGCGATGATCACGAACGAGATGACCTGATTGATGAAGTCGCCGTACCGAAACGTGCTGTTGTTGACCGTAAAGTGCAACGTCGAGAAGTCCGCGTTGCCGCTGATCGCCGCCACCAGCGGTGTGATGAAGTCAGCGACCAGCGCGTCGACGATCGACTTGAACGCCGTGCCTACCACCACCGCCACGGCCAGATCGACGACGTTGCCGCGCAGCAGGAATGCCTTGAATTCGTTGAGCATGCTCATGTCCGTTTGTTCCCTCCGTTCGGTCTGACACGGGCCATTCGGATGAGACGCCATTGTAGGAGGCCGCGCCGGTGCGGCACACCCTGCCGGTTGACACCCGGCCCGAGCACCGCTTCCCGCCGTCCCGCGCTTGCGCCCCGCGCTCCTCGACCCAGCCGCGCCGGTCGCGTACGATCCCGGCGCCTCCGGCCCGTGGCCGGCGCCCCGCGCGAGGAGTGTGCCCTGTGCCGATCGAGATCACCCCGCACGTCACCAGCCTCCATGTCGACCTGTCGTGGTTTCCCCAGCCCTACCCGCCCAACGTCTTCCTCGTGCGCGACGGCGCCGCCTCCGCGCTGATCGACGCCGGCTTCAGCGACGACGAGTCGTTCAACAAGCGCACCGCCATGCTGCGCGAGCTGGGCGCCGAACATCCGGCGTACATCATCCTCACGCATCATCACTACGACCACTCCAGCGGCGCCCACCGCCTGCGCGAGGCCACGGGCGCCCGCATCGTCGTGCACGCCGCCGAGGAGGCGCTGCTCCTCAACCCGGAAGACGAATCCGGCGACATGGAGATCCCGGAGGACCAGAAGGAGGCGCGCGAGCAGGCGAAGAAGTGGCGGGCCGAGGCCGCGAAGGCTGTCCCGGACGTCCGCGTCGCCGATGGCGATGTGCTGGAGGTCGGCGGGCTGCGCCTGCGCTGTGTGCACGCCCCCGGCCACACAGCCGGCCACCTCTGCGTCTTCCTGGAGCAGGAGCGTGTGCTCTTCGCCGGTGACAACGTGCTCGGGGTCGGCACGGCGGCCATCGCGCCGCCGCCCCACGGCGACATGGCAGAGTACATCCGCTCGCTCCGCAAGATGCAGGCGCTCGAGGCGGCGCTCCTCTGCCCCGGCCACGGCCCCGCCGTGAAGGAGCCCAACCGCAAGATCCAGGAGCTGATCGACCACCGCCAGCAGCGTGAGGAGCAGATCGTCGGCCTCCTCGCGCAGGGGAAGGACAGCGTGAAGTCGCTGCTGAAGGCGATCTACCCGGAACTGGACAAGCGCCTTAACGGCATGGCCACGGGCCAGATCCTCTCGCACCTCCACAAGCTCCAGTCGGAGGGCAAGGTGAAGCTCGAAGGCAAGGGTGCCGACACGACGGTCACCCGCGCCTAGCACCGGCACCCGGCCGGGCTATCATGGTCGCATGATCCTCCTCCTCGGCGGCCCGATGCGCGTCGGCAAGTCGATCATCGCCGCCCGCGTGGCCGCCCGTTCGCCGGTCCAGGTGATCTCCACCGACGACCTCCGTTCGGCGCTCGCGGCGGACGCGCCCGAGCTTGGCGGCCGCACCGATATGGACCCGACAGCCCGCTACGCGCTCATGGAGCCGCTGCTGGATCGCCTTCTCACGCTCCGCATGGCGCGCGGCGAGCCGGCGCTCATCGAGGGCGACGCGTTCTCGCCGGCCTGGGCGGCGCGCTTTCGCGATCGCGCCCCGGACCGCGTGCGCGTCTGCTTCGCGGGAGAGTTGAGCATCGCCCGCGGCACCAAGCTGCGGCACCTCCGCGAGCACACGGCCGTCCATGGCGGATGGCTGGCGGACGAGCCGCCGGAGACCTACCGCTGGGCCGTCGGCCGCATCTTCGCCATCAGCCGCGAGGACAAGGCCGCGTGCGACCGGCTCGGCATCCCGTTCTTCGACATGGGCGTGGAGTTCGAAACATCAGTCGAGCGCGTCGCCCGCTTCCTCTCGGACGGCTGGCCATCCTGAGGCATCCGCACGACGACCGCCAACCCCATAACCGACCCCGAACCGACCCCGACCGGTTGCTATCATGGCGCGATGGCGAAGCCCGAGCCGCAAGCCCAGACCGAGCGCATCGTGGCCGGCGACCCCCAGGACGGCGACATCCAGGCCGATACGTCGCTGCGCCCCCGCCGTCTCGATGAGTACATCAACCAGGAGAAGGTCAAGGAGAACATCAGCATCAGCATCCAGGCGGCCCGCCAGCGCGGCGAGTCCCTGGACCACGTGCTCCTCTATGGCCCGCCCGGCCTCGGCAAGACCACCCTCGCCTATATCATCGCCGCCGAGATGCAGGTCAGCATCCGCGTCACCTCCGGCCCCGCCATCGAGCGCATCGGCGACCTCGCCGCCATCCTTACGGGCCTCCACACCGGCGACGTGCTCTTCATCGACGAGATCCACCGCCTTTCACGCATCGTCGAGGAGTTCCTCTACCCGGCCCTGGAGGACGGCGCCATTGACTGGGTCACTGGCAAAGGACCAGGCGCCCGCTCGATCCGCCTCGCCATCAAGCCCTTCACGCTGATCGGCGCCACCACGCGCTACGCCATGATGTCGCCGCCCCTGCGCGACCGCTTCGGCCATGTCTACCGGCTCGACTTCCACGATGTCGATGCGCTCTCGCGGATCATCCGCCGCTCGGCGTCCATTCTCGGCGTCGATATCGATGACGCCGGCACGCTCGCCATCGCGCAGCGCGCCCGCGGCACGCCGCGCGTCGCCAACCGCCTGCTGCGCCGCGTCCGCGACTACGCGCAGGTGCGCGCCGATGGCGCCATCACGGAGGACGTCGCCGCGGAGGCGCTGCGCCGGCTGGAGATCGACCACCTCGGGCTGGACAGCGTTGACGAGCGCGTCCTGCGCGCCATCGTCGAGAAGTTCGACGGTGGCCCCGTGGGCCTGGAGACGATCGCCGCATCGATCTCCGAGGACGCCGACACGATCATGGACGTCTACGAGCCGTACCTGATGCAGCTCGGCTTCCTCCAGCGCACCCCCCGCGGCCGCCAGGCCACCCGCCTCTGCTACGAGCACCTCGGCCTGCCGCCGAAAGCCGCCGCCCCCGCCTCCCCCCAGCGCCCCCTGTTCGAGTAGCCGTTGGTGACATCCCGAGGCACTTCACCCTGATCGAAGCGAAAGATCTCGCTCGGCCAGCATCGCCCCGCGCGTCTTCCACCCAAGCCTGTCATCCGGAGCGAAGCGAAAGGATCTCGTCCATCCGCCAGCGCCACATCGAGCTCAAGCGCATGGTGGGGGCGTACGGGAGATGGAGCGCGGGCGGCCACGGCCGTTGCGGTGGGCGGCGTGACGCGAAGGTCAGCGGATCGCTGCGGTAGCGGCGCCACGAACACCAGCGCGCGAGTCCTGCTCCGCTCGCAGCCTGAACTCGAGCATCCATCGCGTCAGCGGATGCAGGTCCCACGTGGAAACGCGCTGAAGTCGCGTCCGGCCGACCTTAGCGTTCAACACCGCGAGTGACGAGATGAACGGATCGCGAGAGCGTAACGACTCATTGAGGTTGGAGTGGAGATACTCCCAACACGCTTCTGGGAAGTCGAGGAAATCGCCAACCTGCGCGCCGGAAGGAACCTTCTGGTTGGAGCGTGGCTCGACGATCAAGATCACTTGAGGCTCCCCGCCCCTCTCGTCCGACGATGGAAGCGACAGCGTCAGCTTGCGCAGCCGATGCGGGTCGACGTGCGCGATGACCTCTCCGTCAACTGCTATCCAGCCCTTACAAGTGTCTTGCCACGCGACACCCCGAGGATCGGCGTTGGTAGCGTCCACCCTGACGCGATCGCGCACGGACTCCGCGAAACTCTGGTGCACCACTTTGCGGACCTTCGACCATCGCATGACTCGAGAGTATAGGCGCTCCGATGTACGATTGGCGTCCTCTCGATCGTGCGCTACATTGCCCCCGATGCCTCCCACCCGCGACGACGTAGCCACCCTCAAAGCCGCCATCGAGCGCCACTGCATCGAGATCCACGCCGAGCCGGTGCGCCTCAACTCCGGTGGCTTCTCCCACTACTATTGCGACCTCAAGGGCGTCACGCTCCACCCCCGCTACGCGAAGATCATCGGCGAGCTGATGCTGCCCGCCGTGCTCGCGTCCGGCGCCGAAGCCGTCGGCGGCCTGGCCGCCGGCTGCATCCCCATTGCCGATGCCGTCGGCCGCGCAGCCCTCGACGCCGGCCGCATCCTGCCGACGTTCTTCGGCCGCGCAGAGGCGAAGGACCACGGCCCGCAGGAGAAGGCGTCGATGCGCGCCGCCGCCAGCGAGGACGGCGCGCCGCTGATCCGCCCCGGCCGCAAGGTCGCCATCGTCGAGGATGCCGTGACGCAGGGCGGCGCTGCCCTCAAGGCCACCGAGGCGGCGCAGGCCGCCGGCTGCGACGTCGTGCTGGTCATGACGGTGGTGGAGCGCCACGAAGGCGGTGGCCGGATCTTCCGCGACCGCGGCATCCCCTTCAAGCGCCTCTTCTACACCCGCGAAGACGGCTCCCTCCACGTCGATCAGGAGATCGAGGCGAGGTTCACCCAGCCGGCATAAACCGGGGCAACGCCAGGCTCCGCGCGCTTCCGGCAGCCCGCCGCCCTCCGTACACTCAAACTCCGTAACGCCCGGCGATGCGTGACAAGGAGCGTGGTGCCATGAAGAAGACTCGCTTTCCAGACGGCTTCTCGTGGGGGACGGCCACCGCCTCGTACCAGGTCGAGGGCGCCTGGGACCAGGACGGAAAGGGTGAGTCGATCTGGGACCGCTTCGCCCACACCGGCGGCAAGATCATCGATGGCGACACGGGCGACGTCGCCTGCGACCAGTACCACCGCTACAAGGAAGACGTCGCCATCATGAAGCAGCTCGGCATGCGCGGCTACCGCTTCAGTATCGCCTGGCCGCGTATCTTCCCCGAGGGCAAAGGCAAGCTCAACCAGCAGGGCCTCGACTACTACAGCCGCCTCGTCGATGAGCTGCTCGCCAACGGCATCCAGCCCTTCCCGACGCTCTATCACTGGGACCTGCCGCAGGCGCTCCAGGACCAGGGCGGCTGGGCCAACCGCGAGATCGTCGGCCATTTCAGCCGCTACGCCGAGACCTGCGTCAACGCGCTCGGCGACCGCGTCAAGAGCTGGATGATCTTCAACGAGCCGTGGGTGTTCACCTTCATGGCCTACCTCTACGGCGTCCACGCGCCCGGCATCCGCGATACCGACGCCGCCCTCAAGTCCACGCACGTCGTCAACCTCGCGCAGACCGCCGCCCTCCGCGCCATGCGCGCCACCGGCAGGCCCGACGCGATCGGCACCGCCTTCAGCATGACCGCCATGTACCCCGCGACCGACGCGCCCGAAGACGTCGCCGCCGCCGAGCGGCAGCACGGTTTCACCAACACCTGGTTTCTCGACCCGATGGTGAAGGGCGCCTACCCCAATGCGTACGTCGACCAGGAGAAGGTGCTGCGCCGGATGGACATCCGCCCCGGCGACATGGAGCTGATCAAGGGCCGGCTCGACTTCATCGGCGTCAACCTCTACCAGCGCGCGATCGTCGGCCACGACCCCGCGAACCGCAACCTCGGCACGCGGCAGATCCCCGGCCCCGGCCCGCGCACCGCATTTCACTGGGAGGTCTGGCCGGCGGGCCTGTACCGGATGCTCAAGCGCGTCGATGCCGACTACGGCCACCCGGCCATCTACGTCACCGAGAACGGCTGCTCGTACCCCACCGCACCCGGGCCGGACGGCCGCGTGCACGACCAGGAGCGCATCGACTTCTACCGCGGCTACGTCGGCCAGGTCGCCCGCGCGATCGACGAGGGCTGCGACGTCCGCGGCTACTACGCATGGACCCTGCTCGACAACTTCGAGTGGGCGATGGGCTTCAGCCAGCGCTTCGGCGTCACGTATTGCGACTTCCAGACCCAGCGGCGCACGATCAAGGACAGCGGCTACTGGTTCCGTGACCTCATCGCCGCCAACGAGATCGAATACGACGACACGCTCGCCTGACGCTTCCTGATCGACCCTCCCTGGTCCGTCCCCCGAGCTGAGCCTGATCGCGGGGCCTCTCCCGCCTTGCCATGGCCGAGAAACTGGCCGGCAGTTCTTCGCTCTCGCGCCTCTTGACAACGTGCTGGCACTATGCCATCCTCTCGACATCATACCGCCGCTATCTCGCTGGCCGGAGGCGCCGTGGCCACCACAGAACTGCGTACCCAACCCGTCCTTGACGCGCTCAAGCAGCCCCTGGCGCTGGTGGAGAGCGACGAGCGCCGCCGCGCCATCGAGACGTACCTCGAGGCGGCCCGGACGCCGCTGGAGCGGTCGGTGTTCGACCTCATGTCGCAGCTCGTGCAGGCAGTCGACGAGAAGGTAGGCGCCCACTACCGCGTGCGGCTCGCTTATCGCCCGGACGCGCTCACCGTCGAGGTCGATGAACGCGCGGGGAGCGGCGAAGAGGCGCAGTGGTCGACGCTGGAGGGCGACGTCGAGAAGATCACCATCCGCATCCCCGCCGAGCTGAAGGATCTCGCCCAGCAAGCCGCGTCCAAGGCCGGCACATCGGCCAACACGTGGTTCGTGAAGGCGCTGGCGCGCGCCGTGCGCAACATTGACGTGCAGACCGCACCGCCGCCGAATCGCGGCCGGCGCGAGGAGCGCCACGGCCCACACCACGGCGCGCGCTTTACCGGTTGGGTTGGCGGCGACGACGACGAGGGTTAGCCTCGCCCGGCTGCGAGGAGGAGGACCGTGATGATTCTGGAAGAGTTGATCCTGGAACAGACGTTGAAGGGGCTTGAGCGCGTGGACCCGGCGCGCGTCGCGTTCATCGATGCGGAGATGGCGCGCCGCCGGGGCGGCCTCCGCCGCGCCGCCGCCGCAACGCTGGTGCGGCTCGGCATCAGCCTGGACCGCGATGCCGGCGAGCGCGCCGCGTCGATGCGCCACCGCGCGCCTCGCGGCGAAAGGACGTGGTCGTGAGACTGTTCGCCTTCATCGTCGCACTGCTCCTCCTGGCGGGCGGGCTCGACCCGACACGCGGGCACCTGATCCTGCTCGTCGTGATCACGGGCCTCGCCTGGGTGCGCATCCGCCCCTGGCGCCTCTTCCGGCTGCGCCCCGAGATCGATCTGCGTCTCGCGGCGTTCGTCCTCGCCGTGCTCCTGCTCGCCGGGACCATCGACCCGACGCGCGGCTGGCTCATCGCTCTCAGCGTGGTCACGGGACTCTCGATATTCATGCCGCGCATGTTCATGCTCGACCCCTTCGGCTTCGACCGGCGACACCGACTCCACAGGCGCGCCTGGCGCTGGGATTGGGATTGGGACTGGGACGACGTGGACGATGACGGTCTCATGGACGTCCGCGCCCAGCGCAGGGAGCGCCGCTGGGCGCGGCGCGCCGACCGATTCGGAGACGGCTGGCGATGACGATGAACCTGGCACCGGAACACACGATTACCTCGGACGCGCAGCTGCATCGGCCGGACGTGCCACTCGTCGTCGAGTTCACGTCGTCGCGGGTGCGCCAGCGGCCGCTCGCCGCACGCATGCCGGGCATCGAACTGGCGGCGGGCCGGCTGCCGGTGCGCGCCGTCGACATCGACGCGCGGCCGGACCTGCGCCGGCGGTTCAAGATCACGCTGCTGCCGACGTTCGTGGTGCTCTACGACTCGGCGGAGCTGGCGCGCTTCGTCGGGCCGCACTCGCGCCGCGAGCTGGCCAGCGCCATCCGCCGCGCGCTGAACCCGGACATGGTGCGCGTGGACGAGCGGCCGCGCGCCCGCGGGCTCTGGAACGACTTTACGACGCGGCTCTGGGGATTCTCCGTCTGAGATGGAACACACCCGCACCATCACCCGCGAGTTCACGACCGGCGAGAACGCGGTGCTGCACATGGAATCGCGCTCTGGCGCCGTCGCAGTGGAGGCCGGCGCCGGCGCCAGCGTGCGCGTAGAGGCGATCGTGCACGTGTGGTCGGATCTCGCAGTGGAGGCGGACGAGGCGGCGAGCCTTGTCGGGCGCGGCATGGAACAGGATGCGCATCGCGTGATCATCCGTGCGCCGTCGATGCCGCAGACCGAGGGCTGGAGCCTGTGGGGCGGCAAGCGCGGTTCTCGTGTGGACTACACCGTCCGGGTCCCTTCGAGCACCGCCGTGCGGGTCCTTTCGCGCAGCGGGCGCGTGCAGATCTCCCGCACGAAGGGCCGCGTGCACGTCGAGGCGATCAGCGGGCGCTGCGGTGTTGACCACATCACCGGAAACGTCACCGCCGTGGCGCGCAGTGGCAGCCTGACCATCGAGCACATCGAGGGCGATGTGACGGCAGAGACGAAGAGCGGACGCGTCGAGGTGGGCCACGTCAGCGGCACCGCCACTGTTGAGGCGCGCAGTGGCACAGCGGAGCTGCGCGATATCGGCGGCGAACTGCGCGTCGCGACGCACACGGGCGCCATCACGATCGAGGACGCGCACGCCGCCGTGCGCGCGCGCGCACAGACCGGCGCCATCCGCTACCGTGGCCGGGTTGAGGCGGACATGGACATGAAGGCACACACCGGGCTCATCCAGCTCGCGGTCGACCCGGCACAGCCGTTCTTCATCGACGCGGAGAGCAGCCTGGGCAGCGTGCGGTCTGACCTGCCGCCCCGGCGCGGCGGGAGCGGATCGGCAGACGGCGCCGGCCCGAAGGTCCGGCTGCGCACGCACACGGGCGCCATCCGCCTGACGCGCGCCTAGCACGGCTCAATCGCACTGGCTTGACCCGGTTAGGTGTCACCGTGACGGCGGGTGGCGTCGCCTACGCTGCGCCGCCGGGGGCGGGCGCCTGGGCGCTCGCCGGAGCGTGGCCGTTCGCGCCGTGGCCATTCGCGCGGAGCGGGTGCTGCTCGTACGTCATGCGGTAGAGGCTGGCGTAGCGGCCGCCCAGCGCGAGGAGATCGTCGTGCGACCCCTGCTCCACGATGCGGCCGTGTTCCAGCACGATGATCCGGTCTGCGTTGCGGATGGTCGAGAGGCGGTGCGCGACCACGAACGATGTGCGGCCCTCCAGCAGCGTCTTCAGAGCGCGCTGGATGATCACCTCGGTCTGGGTATCGACGTTGGCCGTCGCCTCGTCCAGGATCAGGATGCGCGGCCGCGCGATGATCGCGCGCGCGAAGCTGATTAGCTGGCGCTGCCCGACGGACAGATTCATCCCCCGCTCGTGCAGGTAGGTGTCGTAGCCCAGTTCCAGGTGCATGATGAAGCCGTCGGCACCGACGAGCCGCGCCGCCTCCTGCACCTCCTCGTCCGTCGCGTCGGTGCGGCCGTACCGGATGTTTTCCGCCACCGTGCCGGAGAACAGGAACGGCTCCTGCAGCACGAGGCCCATGCGCCGGGCCAGGCTCTGGTGGCTGATCTTGCGCACGTCGATGCCATCGATCTCGATCGAGCCTTCGCTCACATCGTAGAAGCGGGGGATGAGCGCGGTGATCGTCGTCTTGCCGGCGCCCGTCTGCCCGACGAGCGCGATGGTCTCGCCCGGCTGCACGTGCAAGTCCAGGTCGGAGAGCACGGGCACGTCATCCACGTAGCGGAACGTGACGTGGTTGAAGTCCACCCGGCCGGCGATGTCTTCCAGGTCCACTGCGTCCGGGGCGTCCTCGAACTCCGGCTGCGTGTCCAGCACCTCGATGACGCGCTCGCCGCCGGCCATCGCCCGCTGGAGCTGCGTGTACTGCAGCACAAGATCGCGCACCGGGTCGAAGAAGAGCTGGAGCTGCAGCGTGAACGCGATCAGCGCCGCCACGTCCATGCTTCCATGGAACACGCGATAGCCGCCGTAGCCGATGACAAGCGACGTGGCGATGGCGACGATCACCTCGACAGCCGGTGTCACCGCTGCGCTCAGGCGCCCGGCATCGACATTCGCGCGCCAGTTCTGCTCGTTGATGGAGTCGAAGCGGCGGGCGTTCTCGCTCTCTCGCGAGAGGCTCTGGATCACGCGGACGCCGGACACGTTCTCCTGCAGATTCGCGTTGACGACGGCGATCGCCTGGCGCACGCGGATGAAGGCGCGGCGGGAGTACGCCTGCCAGACGGCCATCGTCGTCACCAGCACCGGGACCACGGTGAAGGTGACCAGCGCCAGACGCACGTCGAAGTAGAGCAGGAAGCCGATAGAGAGGGCGATGCCTGCGATATCGCCGACGATGGTCAGGAAGCCGCTGGTCATGAGGTCTTGCAATGATGTGACGTCGCTGGTGACGCGCGACATCACGCGGCCGACCTCGTTGTTGTCGTAGAAGCGCAGCGAGAGCTTCTGCAGGTGGCCGAACATCTCTCTCCGGAGGCCCAGCAGGAGCCGGTGGCCGATCCAGCCGACCGTGGTGAGCTGGAGGTAGTAGAACGCCACGCCGACCACGGCGAGGACGATGTACACCCAGCCCCACTTGTTGACGGCGCCGAGGTCGCCGTTCGTGGCAGCCCGCACGAGGCCCTGCACGGCGAACGGCATGGATCGCGTCATGGCGGCGAAGCCCAGCGTGCCGATCAGCGCGAGCAGCAGCCGCGCCCGATAGGGCCGCACGTACTTCGAGAGCCGCATGACGACGCGGTGGTTGTAGACCGAGCCCAGCTCTTCGTCGTCCCAGCCGTCCGTGCTGCGGCGCAGCGAGTTCGGGCGCAGGTTGTTGTTCCAGTTGCCGCCACCGCTCCAGCCGCCTGCGGCCCCGGCGCCTCCAAAGAACGTCATGCCGTCTCCCTAGCTCCCGCCGCCCGCCGCGGGCGCCGCTTCCACTGCGAATGCCGGCGGCGCGCCCACGTTGGCCAGGCGCTCGCGCTCGCGTTCGAACGCCTCCTCCTGGTCGCGCAGCTCGAGGTCGTAGATGATCTGGTATGGGCCCTGCTGGTTGATCAGCTCGTCGTGACGTCCGCGCTGGGCGATCTGGCCATCCTGCAACACGAGGATCTGATCGGCGGATTTCACGGTCCGCAGCCGCTGCGCGATCACGAACGTCGTGCGGCCCTTCATCAGCTCCGCCAGCGCCTGCTGGATCAGGTACTCGGTCTCCGTATCGACGCTGGACGTCGAGTCGTCGAACACCAGGATCTTCGGGTCCAGCAGCAGGGTCCGGGCGATCGAGATGCGCTGCTTCTGCCCGCCCGAAAGCGTGATGCCGCGCTCTCCCACCCAGGTGTCGTAACCGTCCGGCAGCGTCTCGATGAATTCGTGGATCCGGGCCATCTTCGCCACCCGCACGACGTCCTCGTCCGATGCGTGCGAGGCGCCGTAGGCGATGTTCTCCCGGATGGTGGCGGAGAAGAGGAAGACATCCTGCTGGACAATGCCGAAGATGCGCCGCAGCGACGCCAGCTTCAGGTCGCGGATGTCGGCGCCATCGATCGTGATGCGTCCGCCCGTGACGTCGTAGAACCGCGGCATCAGGTTGACGACCGTCGACTTGCCTGAGCCGGTCTGGCCCAGCAGCGCGATCACCTCGCCCGGCTTCGCCTCGATGTCCACGTGACGCAAGACGGGGCTGATCAGGTCGTACCCGAACGACACGTCCTCGAACCTGACATGGCCCTGCGGCCGCTCCAGCTCGATGGCGCCAGCGCGCTCCTGGACGGCCGACTCCGCGTCCAGGATGTCGTAGATCCGCTGGCCGGAGGTGGCGGCCCGCGCCCACAGCATGTTCACCCAGCCGATGCTGCGCACGGGGAGCTGGAGCATCGTCAGGTAGAGGAGAAACTGCGCCAGCTCGCCGGTCTGCAGATTGTGGTGGAGGATCTGGTAGGAGCCATACCAGGCCGTGACGACCATCGCCAGCGACCACGTCAGGTTCAGCATCGGCGAGAACGTCGCCTGGATGCGGTTGGTGGCGTAGGAGTTGGTGAAGAGGTTGACGGCCTCCACATCGAACTTCTCCGCCTCGCGCTGTTCGCGGCCGAATGCCTTGACCACGCGCATGCCGCTGAGGTTCTCCTGCAACACGACGCCAAGCCGGCCCTGCAGGTTCTGCACCTCGAGCCAGATCGGCCGCAGCCGCGACGTCATCATGATGGCGATGACGGCCGTCGGGGGGATGAAGAGCCAGCTCAACAGCGCCAGTTTGACATCGATCAAGAGCATCATCGTCAGGCTGGCGACGAGCAGCACGACGACATACACCAGGCGGATGAAGCCCATGTTCACGAACATGCGGACGCCTTCGACGTCCTGCGTGGCGCGTTGCATGACCTGGCCTGTCTGCGCCTTGTCGTGGTACGCGAAGCTCAGGCGCTGCAGGTGGTCGTAGATATCGTTGCGGATGTCGTAGGCGACGCGCTGCGACACCCACTCGCCGGTGTAGGTCTGCCAGAACTGGAAGAGCCCCCGGAACGCCGCGGCGATGGTGATGAGGACCGCGGCCAGCATCAGCGTGCGTATGCTGCCCTGCGGCACGAACGAGCCGTTCACTTTTTGCATGTTCACGCCCGTATCGATGGCGTAGCGCACGAGGAACGGGCCGAGGAGCTGGAACGTCGTGAGGCCGAGCAGCGCTGCGGTGGCGAGCGCAAGGCGCGCCTTGTACGGGCGCGCGTAGGACAGGAGCCGAACCGGGATGGGTATGCCGCGGCGTTTCATCAGACTCGGAGTGTAACCCACCCTAACGTGCACGTAAAGGTTGAGGGCCGCCCACGAAGCTGTCCCGTGGCGTCCATGCGCCGATCAGTAGTCCGGGAGCCCGCCGCCTCCGACCGACTGCTGACTGTCAGCCCGGCGATTCGCTTCGTCCAGCAGCTGGAGCGCCCGAAGGGCCTGCTCCTCCGTCATCGGCCGCTGACTGGCGGCGAGAGCGTCCGCCAGCTCGCGTCGCAATTCGTCAGGCGGCAGCGATCGTGGGTCAGGCGACGCCGCCCGTGGTGGTGCTCCGGCGGCTCCCGAGCCACTCGCCGCGCCTGCGCCGCGCGCCCCAGGCGTGGCGCCCGCGGGTGGCGTAGGCTGCGCGCCGGGGACAGCCGGCGTCGTAGAGGCTGCACTCAGCATCGCCTCCACGACTTCCAGGTTGTGCTTCGCGTCGGCGCCGGCAGGGTCGGCGAGCAGCGCCCGCCGGTAGGCCTGGGCCGCGTCCGAGAGCCGCCCCGCGGCCACGAGGTGATTGCCCAGCGCGTATTCGGCGCGGGCGAGGACGGAGCTGTCCCCCGCCTGAATCGCGCGCATCGTCTCGTCGATGGCGCTGCTCGCATCGCCGTTGCGCTGGTACGCGTTGCCGGCGTTGTAGTAGAGCGCAGCGTGCGCCGGATCGAGCGCCTGCGCGGTGCGATACAGCGCGATCGCGCCCGCGTAATCGCCCGTGTCGTACGCCTGGTTCCCGGCGCGATTCACGCTGCCCACGCCGGTTGAACACAACGCGCCAAGAAAGATCCCGGCGCCGGCCAGCGGCAACCAGCGCGCGGCGCGACGCCACGCCGCGGCGAACGGGAGCAGCATCGCACTCACCACGATGGCGAGCGCGATGCCGGCGAACAGCGGCGCCAGTTCGGTTGGAGCGACCCCCGGGACGGCGCTGAACGTCGTCGCCGGCAGGGCCGCGAACTCCGCGGCCAACGACGCGAGGGGATGGCCATCGCCGGACAGCGCCACGTAGCGGCCGCCGCCCGACAGCGCGATTTCGCGCAACGCCGGCGCGTCCAGGCGGGTGATCACCGGCGCGCCCCCCGATCCGAGCCGCGTCGTCGAGGCGCCCGTGAGGGGATCCAGGTCGCGCACGGGCGCGCCCTCCGCGGTGCCAACGCCGGCCGTGTAGACGCGGACGCCCGCCGAGCGCGCCGCCGCGACCGCGGGCGAGACGCCCGCGCCGTGATCCTCGCCGTCGGACACGATCAGCATCGCCTTCGTCCGGGCGTCGCCGCGGGAGAGCACCTGCTGCGCGACGGCGATCGCGCCCGCCGGATCCGATCCGGGGCCGACCAGCGCTCGCTCGCCGCCGACGCCCCGCACCATCTCGTCCAGCGCGGCGAGGTCGGATGTCAGCGGCGCCCGGACGAACGGCGTCCCGGCGAAGACCACAAGGCCGACGCGGTCTCCGGTCAACTGCGCAAGAAGGGCGCTGATCTCTTGCTGGGCGCGGCCCAACCGGGTCGGCGCGGCGTCGGTGGCAAGCATGCTCTGCGAGACGTCGAGGACGATGGCCGCATCGATACCGCGCGCGGCGGCTGCTGTCGCGCCCGTGTCCGACTGTGGGCGCGCGGCTGCGAAAGCCGCCAGTCCGAGCGCGCCGAGCAGGAGCATCGGCGCCGCCAGCGCCGCCGCCCCCGAACGTCGGGCGCCGCCGAATCGGCCGGCGACGCGCCGCCGCCACGCGCTCCACGCCAGGACAGCCGCAACCGGCGGCAGCGAGAGCAACAGGAGCAACAGGTAGCCGGGAGCCGCGAGCGTCATGCGAGCCTCCGCAGGACGGAGTGCCGCATCACGATGTCCAGGGCCAGCAGCAGGGCGGCCGCCGCCAACACGTACGAGGAATACTCATCGAACCGGGCGTACAGCGCGCCTGGAAGGCGAGACTGCTCCAACCGGGCGATCTGGTCGTAGGCGGCCTGGAGCGCTACCGCGTCCTCCGCCCGGCCGTACGTGCCGCCGGTCGCCGCCGCGACCTCGCGCATCGTCCGTTCGTCCACCGTGAACCGGGCGGCGTCCGGCATGCCCGCGCCGCCACCCACTCCCACCACGTACACGCGCACGCCCAGGGCTTGCGCGATGCGCGCCGCGGCGAGCGGTTCGACCTCGTGCACGTTGTTCTCGCCGTCGGTGAGCAGGATCACGATGCGGCTGGCGGCGGTCGAGTGGCGCAGGGCGTCGACGGACGCGGCGATGGCGAGCCCGATCGCCGTGCCGTCAGCAAGCCGCGCGCCGCCGGCCGCGGCGATATCAGCGTCCACGGCCCAGTAGTCTGCTGTCAGCGGACTGAGCGTCAGCGTGCTCGCCTGGAAGATGACGACGCCGAGACGGTCGCCGTTGCTGGAACGGACGAAGCGCGAGAGGGCGGCCTTCGCCGCGTCGAGGCGTGTTTCGCTCCCCGCGAAGGGCAGGGTCATGCTGGCCGACGTATCGAGTGCCAGCACGATATCGGCGCCATGAAGCGGCGTGGCCGTGCTGGCGACGCCGCGCTGGGGGCGCGCGATCGCCACGATCAGCGCAACCACGGCGAGCAGCCGCAGCGCCGGCAGCAGGCGATCGGCGCGGGTGCGCCACGTCGCACGCGCGGCAAGTGCATCGGCGACGGAACCGACCGCGAGCGCACGGGCGCCACCACGCGCGAACGCCGCGAGCGCGAGCGGGGGCAGCAAGAGCAGGGACCAGAGCACCCACGGCGAGGCGAAGCGGACGCCGTCCATCGGTCGATTCTAACCGCTTCCGTGGAAGGCGGCGCCGCTCCGCGCGCGGGTGCGAGCGCTAGCTGGCCGGCTTGTCTTCCTTCCGGGGCCACTGGTTGACCAGGTCGCCGACGACCGACGGCATGTTCTTGTCGAGGTCTTCCAGCTTCCAGATCTTGTCTTCGGCCGGGTTGTCCGCCTTCTTCACGATCTCCGGGAGGCTGTAGAGGCCGATGAATGAGCCCGACACGAGGAAGTCGCGTCCGTTCACATTCGATGCGGCGTCCGTGCAGAGCCAGACGACGAACGGGCCGATGGCGTCCGGCGGGTTCGCCCGCTCGAACGCCTCGAGCCCGGCCATGCCCATGCCTGCGGCGCCGCCGCGCTGGGCCGCCGCGCGCATCTCGTCGCTGATCACGAGGCGGGTGCCGGCGCGCGGACGGAGCGCGTTGGAACGCACGCCGTAGCCGCCCATGTCGCGCGCGATGGTGCGCGAGAGGCCGATGATGCCCTCCTTGGCCGCCGCGTAGTTGCCCTGGCCCCGGTTGCCCAGGCCGGACTCAGACGCGGTGTGGACGAAGACGCCGCTACGCTGCTGGCGAAAGATCACCGCCGCGTGCTTGCTGAGGTTGAAGTGCCCCTTCAAGTGGACGGCGAGGACGATGTCCCACTCCTCCTCCGTCATGTTGAAGATCATCTTGTCGCGCAGGATGCCGGCATTGTTCACGACGATGTCCAGGCGGCCGAAGCTGTCCATCGCCTGCTGCACCATGCGGTTGCCCGCCTCGAAGTCGGCGACGTTGTCGTAGTTGGCGACGGCGTCGCTGCCGAGCTTCTTGATCTCCGCGACGACCTGGTCGGCCGGCCCCTGCTCGCCGCCGGTGCCCGCCGCGCTGCCGCCGAAGTCGTTGACGACGACGCGCGCGCCCTCGGCCGCGAGCGCCAGGCATTCGCCCCGGCCGATGCCGCGGCCGCCGCCCGTCACGATCGCGACCTTGCCTTCGAGTCGATTGCCCACGGTGAAGCCTCCTTCGAGCGGTGTGCTGCGGGTCAGGTGAAGCGGCCGTCCCGCGGTGGCCGCGACAGATGCGTGGTTGCTGCCGGAATCTCGTCCTGAACAGCGATCGGAATGTACGGGAGGGTTATGTTACGGGCAAGGTGGCCGGGTCGCCTCTCCATCGACCTCATTGACCCGCTGTTGACCGGCGATCATCGGCCGTTAACCTGCGCGCCCTATGCTCCGGCCAGCGGGCGACCGCTTCGATGTGGGACCAGGCGGCGCGTGGTTCGTCACGCGGCGCTCGGTGGAGAGGCCGGACCCTGGCGGGGAGTCCGGCCTCTCGCGCGTCCGGGATCGCCCGGTGCTACGCCGTGCCTTCGATCGCACTCTCGTCCACGACGGCAACGTGGGTCTCTCCGCCGAGCTCGAACCGCACCACGTACGCTCGCCGGCCATCGGCCATCGCGTGCTCCAACACGTCGGCGATCGTCCAGCCGGGGCAGAACGCGGGCGGGAGCAACGCGGCATGTTCGAGCGAGAAGACGCCATCACCGGTGAGGCGCACCACGACCTCATCGCCCACAGCGAATGCCCATTCGTGGACGCGCGCGTCCACGCTCTTCATGGCGTCGGCACCTTGCCGTGCAGAGCGGGGGATGATGCAAGCGGATCGACTTCGCTCCGGCCAACCTCAACGGACAGACGCCCGCGTACGGAATCCGGCAGCGCGAGATTGCGCTCCTCGGTCTTGCACATATTCTTGCAGCCCCCGGACGCCCCCCGCCGGCCCCGAACAGCGAACCGCCCGGTCGGTATGGCAACGTCGAGTGAGACTCTAGGCTCAAATGTTCAAGTCGTCAAGGGGTGTGCCGCGCCATCCGGCGCCGGCCCGTGCCGCCCCGGTTTCAGCCACGGTCACGCTGATCCTCGGCTCGCTCACGCTGCTCACGACGATCGGCCGACGCGGCGTCGGCGTCCTCGTCGAGCGATACGGCACCCGCCTCGACGTCGCGCTTGATGTCGGCAGCCCCGGGGATGCGAGCCTCCAACCGGTCGCCGAGCAGCGCATAGTAGTTGACGCCCAGGTAGTGGAGCGGGCGCTCCTCCTCATCGGCCAGGAGCCAGGTCTGGTCGAACGCGTCCTGCTCCGCCTGCACCGCGGCGACCTTCCCGACGAAGAGCGTGTGGTCGCCGATGGCGTATGTGTCCTCGACGCCACACTCGATCCAACCGACACAGCCCTCCAGGAGCGGCGCCGATACCTTCCTGGCGCGGAACGTCGGTAGGCGCGTCAGCTCGAACTTGTTCAGCTCGGCGCCGCTGACACTGCCGAGGTACTGGACGTGGTGGAGGAGCTGGCGGGTCGGGATGTTGATCGCGAACTCCTCGCTGAAGCGGATCATGTCGTGGGTGTGCCGCGCAGGGTGGACCGCAACGCCAATCAGCGGCGGGTTGATGCTCAGGGGCATGACGAAGATGGCGGGCATGACGTTCTGGTTGCCGCGCCAGGAGGTGGTGATCAGCGCCACCGGGCTGCCCCCCAGGAGCCGCCGCGCGTCCCCTTCATCGATGGAATGTCGCATGGTGGCCCCCTCCGTCCCGGGCTCGCCTGCATCGTACCCCGCGCAATGTCACTGCGGGGTAGGATGGTGCCATGGGGCACCGGCCGTGACGCGCATCGCCTACCTCGATTGCTTCTCCGGCATCAGCGGCGACATGCTGCTTGGCGCACTGGTCGATGCCGGGGTGGAGGCAGGCGCGCTGTCCGCCGAATTGGCGAAGCTGGGCGTGCCCGGCTGGTCGCTGCGCACCGAGGCTGTGCGCCGGGCGGGCATCGCCGCGACGCGGGTGCACGTGGTGCTTGCCGAGGAGGCGCAGCCACACCGCCGCCTGCCCGATGTGCTCGCCATCATCGATCGCTCGTCGCTGGCGGCGACGGACCGCGAGCGCGCGGCCACGGTGTTCAGGCTGCTCGCACAGGCGGAGGCACGGGTGCACGGTGTCGCCGAGGAGCAGATCGACTTCCACGAGGTCGGCGCGCTGGACGCCATCGTGGACGTCGTGGGCGGCGTCGCGGGGCTGCGCATGCTGGGCGTCGAGCGGCTCTACTGCTCGGCGCTGCCGGCCGGTGGCGGCACGGCACGGTCCGCCCACGGAGCGCTGCCCGTGCCGGCTCCGGCGACCCTGCTGTTGATGGCGATGGCCGGCGCGCCCCTGGCCTCATCCGCCGGCGACCGTCCGATGGAGCTGGTCACGCCGACAGGCGCGGCGATCGTCACGGCGCTCGCCGCGTTCGAGCGGCCGGCGATGCGCATGGCGGGCGTGGGCCACGGAGCCGGAGGGCGTGACCCGGAAGGCTGGCCGAACGTATTGCGCCTGTGGCTCGGCGACGCGATCGAGCCGGCGAGGCCCGCCATGCTCCTCATCGAGACGAACATCGACGACATGAACCCGGAGATCTACGGCTACGTGCAAGAGCGCCTCTTCGCCGCCGGCGCCGCCGACGTCTGGTACCAGCCGATCCAGATGAAGAAGAACCGCCCCGGCGTGCTGCTCTCCGTCCTCTGCCCCGCCGACCGCGAGCACGCGATCGCCGCCCTCCTGCTCCGCGAGACCTCGACGCTGGGTGTGCGGGTGAGCACCGTGGGGCGACACGAGGCGCAACGCGAGGCGTTCGAGTTCACATCGAGCCTGGGGCCGGCGGCCGTGAAGGTGAAACGGCTGCCAGGCGAGCCGCCGCGCGTTGCGCCGGAGTACGAGGCCTGCCGCCGCATCGCGGAGTCGAGCGGGCTGGCGCTCGCGGAGGTGTATCGCACGATCGAGCGGGAGGCCCTCGACCAGCTCCGCGGCGGCGCGTAGCCCCGACCTGATTGGCGGCCAACGCCGCCCGCCCATACCCTGCGGCCGATGACGCCGGAACAGATGAGCACGCGCGCGTCCCGGTTGTGGAGCTCGCGCTGGCGGCGGTGGCTGCAGTCGATGCCCGGCCAGATGCTCGCCAACACGCCGGCGTACGGTCTCGCGCGGGAGATGGTGGTGCGGCCCGAGCAGCGCGTGCTGGAGATCGGGTGTGGCGCCGGCTCCCGGCTGCTGTTACTCGACCAGCGCGTACGGTTCACGGTCTCAGCAGCCGGCATCGAGCCATGCCGGCAGCTCGCCGGAGCGGCGCAGCGTGCGTACACGACGGCGTCGCGCCCCGCCTCCGCCATCATCGCCGACCCGGGGATGCTGCCGTTCGCCGACGGCGTGTTCGACCTGGCGCTGTGCATCGATCTGCTGCGCTTCCTGGATGTGCGCGGCGCGCAGTCGGTACTGCGAGAAGCGGCGCGGGTGCTGCGGCCGGGGTCGCTGTTGCTGGCGTGGGACATCGCTCCCCCATCGGGCAAGCTCGCCTGGTGGCAGCGGCTATGGACGCGCGGCTCCGCCGGGCGCCTCGCCAGCACCCCAAGCCTTCTGTCACTGGCCGAACGCAGCGGCTTCAACTATGCGCGGGACGCGCGTCAACGGCCGTTCCTGTGGCCGCCGATCCCGCGCGCGTCGTTCATCGCCGCGGTGTACCCGGAAGGTGTCGTGGTGCGGGGCGATTCGTCCGGAGGCGCGCCGGCGGCATCGTAGCGGGGGACACCGGCCGGCTACGGCCCGGGCGGCCGGTAGAGCGCGTGCGCGAGGATGTAGCGCTCAACGGCGTCCGGCACGAGATAGCGGATGCTACGCCCCGCCGCGACGCGGGCGCGGATCTCGGTCGACGAGATGTCCAGGCGGGTCATGGGGAACGTCTCGATCTTCGCGGCGATGCCGGGGATCGCAAGTGCCGCGATGTTCACCTCTTGCGGCTCGCGCGGCGCCACCGCCAGCGTCGCGTGGGCGACGATGCGCGCGGGCTCGTGCCAGTTCGGAAGATCGGCGAGTGCATCGGCGCCGACGATGAACCAGAACTCGTCGTCCAGGCGTTCGCCGGCCAGCTCCGCCAGCGTATCGGCGGTGTACGAGGGGCCAGGGCGGCGCAGCTCGATATCGCTGATGCCGAACCCGTCGTTGCCCACGACCGCGGACCGCAGCATCGCAAGGCGGTGCTCCGCGGGAGTCATAGGGCGCGCGCTCTTGCGCCAGGGGTCTCCGGCGGGCACGAAGAGGATCTCGTCCAGCCCCAGCGCCTCCAGCGCCTCTTCGGCGAGACGCAGATGCGCCACATGCACCGGGTCAAATGTGCCACCGAGGACGCCGACGCGCATGTGCGTTTCCTCTATGCTTCCCAGCGCAACTCGATATCGCCGAAGCGGACGGGGTCGCCGTCGCGGACGCCGGCACGGCGGAGCGCCGCAACGACGCCCATACGGCCGAGCCGGCGCATGGCCTCGGCGCGCGACTCGTCGGACTGGAGCGCGAGCATCTCAACGAGGACGACGGGCTCATCGCCGACGACGCGGTAGGCGCTGTCCTCCCGCTCGATCGTGAAGCGCGATTGGCGCGGGCGCGGGCGCAACACCGGGACTTCGTCTCCGGCGGGCGCCTTCGATGGAGCTGCCTCGTCCAGCCGGCGCAACTGTTCGAACGCCATCTTGGCCAGCTCCGCCGTCCCCAGCCGCGCCGCCGCGGAGATGAACACGCACTCACGGCCGAGCCGCAGCGCCAGCGCCTCCAGCTCGCCGCGGGCGGCCGCCGCCTCCGGCACGTCCATCTTGTTGAAGGCGATGATCTGGGGACGGCCATCGAGCGGCGGGGTGTAGGATCGCAGCTCGCCGTCGATGACATCGATCGCGCGGGCGACGTCCGGCTGCGACGCATCGACGACGTGCACGAGCAGGCGCGTGCGCTCGACGTGGCGCAAGAACTCGAGCCCGAGGCCGGCGCCCCGGTGCGCGCCCTCGATCAAGCCGGGCAGATCCGCCATCACGTATGAGTCAAATCCCACCTCGACGACGCCCAGCACGGGCTCCAGCGTGGTAAACGGATAGTCAGCGACCTTAGGCGCCGCGCGGGACACGCTGCCGAGCAGTGTCGATTTTCCGGCGTTCGGCAGCCCAACGAGACCGACATCCGAGAGAAGCTTTAGCTCCAGCGCGATCTCAAGGGCTTCACCGTGTTGTCCGGTCTCGGAGATGTGTGGCGCCTGGTTGCTGGGCGAGGCAAAGTGCGTGTTCCCCCGGCCGCCCCGGCCGCCCCGCGCGACAACGACCCTGTCGCCTTCCCGCGCGAGATCGGCGATGACTTCGCCCGATAGCCGCCGCACGGCGATCGTGCCCGGCGGTACCTGCAGGAGCAGATCCGGGCCGTTGCGGCCGTGCTTCTTATCAGCTGCCCCGTTGCCGCCCCTCTCGGCTTGGAACTGCTTCCGATGGCGATACAGCCCGAGGCCGTGCACCCCCGTCGTGGCAACAAGCACGATGTTGCCGCCGCGGCCACCATCACCTCCGTCAGGTCCGCCGCGCGGGACGAACTTCTCGCGATGGAAGCTGATGAGCCCATGCCCACCGTCACCGGCCCGGAGCTTGATGTCGGCTCGATCGATCATAGCGTCACGTTTCTAGGTAAACCTCACATCTATTATAGGTGTGGTGGATCGGTGGGAGGTGCGGGAATCGAAGCTGGCGCCGCCCGATTAGGAGGGGGTACGGTGCCACTATGGTAAGTCATCCGACATAGCGCCGTTGGATGATGGGTTAGAATGCCCCGGCGCTGCGGATGTGGCTCCGCGTGGGTGGCCCGCCATGTAGCCGCGCAACCCACGCATTCCAACCGGACCAGCAGGAGGCAGGGAGCATCAGGGGCACGCTCAGCCCGCGTTCGTTCAAGGATAGACGAGCGCGATTGTCCAGACTGCGGACCGTGGAGCCGGCCCAGCGTCGGCGCGCGCGGACGGGACACAGACCATACACCCACGGATTGGTGTTGGTGGCCGTGCTCGTTGCCGTCGCGTACACGTCGATGAGCGGCGGCGCCTTCCGCTCTGGCCGGTCGGCGTTCGCCGCCCCGATCACGGGCCTGTCACTGCCCGGTGTCAGCTCGAGCATTCCCGCGACGGACCAAAGCGTCCTGCGGCCACCGGCGATCAATAAGACACTGCGCGCGGAGCAACCGGTTTCCGTCAAGCAGCAGGAAGTCGCGCAACAGCTCGCGCAGCTGAGTGCCACGCCGACGGCGCAGGCGACGGTCGTCGAAGACGCCGTGGTCAGGGCTGCGGCCGTGGCGCCGCCGCCCAATCTACCCCCGTACCAGGTGTACCAAGTCAAGGACGGCGACACGGTCAGCTCGATCGCGGCCAAGTTCGGCATCAGCCCGGACTACATCATCGCGAACAACGTTGAGATCCAGAACGCCGACTTCCTCACGCTGGGACAGTCGATCATCATTCCGGCCGGCGACGGCATCCTGCACGAGGTGCGCTACGGCGAGACCCTGAGCGACATCGCCGCACGCTACCGGGTCAACGTCGCCGATATCACGTCGTTCGCGGCGAACCACATCAGCACACCTGACTCCATCAAGGAAACGCAACTGGTGTTCGTGCCGAATGGCAAACCGCTGCCGGTGGCCACACCGGCCGCGGTCGCAACTCCTGGCGGCGGCGCTGCCACCCGCGCGCCGGAGAGCGCGACGACGCCGGCACCGGGTGGCGGCATCGTGGGCGGCGGGGCACGCTCGCGGCACGGCCTGATCTGGCCGGTCCACGGGCCGATCTCGAGTTATTACGGCCCGTCGCACCCGCTCGGCATCGATATCGACGGCTTCAACCTTCCGGGCGCACCCATCGCCGCGGCGACTGCGGGGACGGTCACGTTCGCCGGTGGCAACGCCTGCTGCTCGTACGGCCTGTACGTCGTGGTCATGAGCCCGGACGGGATCGAGACGCTGTACGCGCATCTGAGCGCGGTCACGGTGACCCAGGGCGAGAGCGTTGCCCAGGGCGAGCAGGTCGGCGTCATCGGGTCGACCGGCTACTCGACGGGCCGGCACCTGCACTTCGAGGTGATCGACAACGGCGTGCGGCAGAATCCGCTGGACTACCTGCCGTAGCGGTTGGCGCGACCGCGCCCGGCGCGGCTAGCGCTTGTAATCCAGCACCAGCACCTGGGTCTCTTCCGGCAGCGACGAGCGCGTGACGGCAAGCTTGGCGTGCGTCTCCGATGCCTTGGCGCCCATCTCCTTCAGGAAGCGCTCGAGCGGGTCGAGCTTCATCCGCTCGCTGTCCGTCGCGAAGTGGATCGGGATGACGAGCTTCGGCTCCAGCAGGCTGACGGTCTCGGCGGCGGGCGGTGCTTCGAGCGCGTCGCCGCCGCCGCACGGCACAAACAGGATATCGACCGCGCCGATCTGCTCCAGTTGGTCTGAGGTCGGCACGGCGCCGAGCGCGCCGAGGTGGCACACGCGCAGATCCTCCAGGTCGAACACGTAGACGATGTTGCGCGGCCCGGCGGCCTTCTGCTCCCTGTCGTGCCAGGTGGTGATGCCGGCGACGGACGTCCCGGCGAGCTCGAACTCGCCGGGGCCGCTGATGACGCGCGGGTTGCCGGCCACGGCGTCCGCCGCGTTGTGGGCGCCGGCATCGAAGCTGACCGTCACGAGGTCGGCGGTCGGGCGGCCCAGGCTGTAGCCGGTGGACTTGTCGCAGGGATCGGCGACGACGGTTGCCTCTTTCGCGCGGATGCGGACGCAGGCGTGTCCCAGCCAGGTGATCTCCATGCGGGCAGGGTAGAGGAGTGCACCCGTTCGGGCCAGACGCGCCGGGTGGCGTGCGCGTTTCGCTACCGGATGCGATCGGCTAGATTGGTGGCCGAATCGCGCCCGGGCGCGCCGAGGTGAGGGATGAACACAGCCGAATTCCTGCAGATCAGCTCGATGGTGGTGCCGGACCGGACGGCACTGATCGCCGGCGATGCGCGCGTTACCTTCGCGCAGATGGCCGAGCGGGTGAACCGCCTGGCGAACTGGCTGCAGAGCAAGGGCGCCGGCCCGGAGCATCCGGTGGGTGCGATGTCGGTGAACGGGATCGAGTACGTGGAGACGTACTACGCCGCGGCGAAGATCGGCGCCACGTTCGTCCCGCTGAACTACCGCGCCAAGCACGAAGAGCTGACGTACATGATCAACACGTCGGACGTGCACGTGTTGTTCGTCGGGCAGCGCTACCTGGACCTTGTGGCGACGCTGCGCCCGACGCTCGAGACGGTGCGGCACTTCGCGTGCTACGACGCGCGCGCCGAAGGGATGGCGTACCTGCCGGACTTGCTGGCGCAGTCGCCGGACGATGAGCCGTTCGTGGAGGTCGACGAAAACGCGCCGACGGTGCTGATCTACACATCGGGGACGACGTCCGTGCCGAAGGGCGTCGCGCTGACGTACCTGAACCTCTCGGTGTACGTGACGAACACGATGAGCCCGGCGGACCCCGCCGAGGAGCCGGAGGTGACGCTGCTCTCCGTGCCGATCTTTCACGTGGCGGGGATCACGCCGATCATGTCGTCGGTGTGGGGCGGGCGCACGCTGGTGATCCTGCCGCAGTTCGACCCGAAGCTCTGGCTGGAGGCGGTGCAGAAGGAGCGCGTGACGCACAGCTTCGTCGTGCCGACGATGCTGAAGCGGATCATGGAGCACCCGGACTTCGCGCAGTACGATCTCAGCTCGCTGAAGCTGATCACGTACGGCGCGGCGCCCATGCCGTACGAGGTGGTGAGCCGCGCCGTCGATGTGTTCTCGTGCGGGCTGATGAACGCATACGGCCAGACCGAGAGCACGTCCACGATGACCTTCCTCGGCCCGGAGGATCACCAGATCCCGAAGGAGCCGGGGCCGGAGCGCGACAAGAAGCTGCAGCGCCTGCGCTCGGTCGGCCGCGGCATGGATGACGTCGTGATCGCCATCATGGACGAGCGCAACCACGTGCTGGAGCCGGGCGACGAAGGCGAGATCTGCGTCATGGGGCCGCGCATCATGAGCGAGTACCACAAGCAGGCGGACGCGACGGCGGCGGCGATCCAGGACGGCTGGCTGCACACGGGCGACGTCGGCTACCTGGACGAGGACGGCTACCTGTTCATCACCGGCCGCAAGAAGGACCTGATCATCCGTGGCGGCGAGAACATCTCCCCCGGCGAGATCGAGGCGACGCTGGACGAGCACCCCCAGGTCGAAGAGTCGGCCGTGATCGGCGTGCCGGACACGGAGTGGGGCGAGGTGATCAAGGCGATCATCGTGCCGCGAGCGGGCCAGACGCCGGACCCGGCGGAGATCGTCGCCTACACGAAGGCCCGGCTGGCCAGCTACAAGGCGCCGGCCTACTTCGCCTTCGTCGAGGAGCTGCCGCGGAACCCGATGGGGAAGGTGCTGAAGACGGAACTGCGCAAGCGCTACGGGACGCCGGCGAACGGGTAGCGGCGGGGCGGTGCCGCGTCGCAGTTGACGCCTTACTTTTGTTTTGCACTTTTCAGTTTCACCGGTGCGCGTGGGCGGCGCGGCGGCTGACGCCGGGGTGCTGGTGCAGGCGGTGCGCTGGCTTCGCATGGGGCGAGGGTACACGGGTTTGTGCGTAAGCTCCTAGCGGCGCGTGGCACTGCCGGCGCAACGCGGCTACAAGGCGCCGGAGGACCGCGGGACTTCGCGGCCGGAGCTGCCGCGGAATCCCATGGGGAAGGTGCTGAAAACCGTGCCGTGCAACGAGTGGGGTGTCACGGGCAAGCCCCGACGTTCATTCCAAAGACCTGCGAGATCTTCCCGAGATCGCCGACGGTGATCATGCTATCGGCGTTCTGGGCGTAACGCTCCGGAGCCGGCGGGATTGACTGGCCGAACCACGGCGAAACGCTACCGAGGTCCGAAATGGTGACAACGCCATCACCATTGACGTCCGCACGCATGATTGAGCAATAGAGGAAGGGGCTCCGCTCAGCGGTGAGGTAGTCCCCGTAGCCGTCGCCGTCATCGTCGTCGTCACAGGCATCGCCGAGCGCGTCGGTGCCCGGAAGGTTCAGCGCCGCGTTGCCGGCGTCCGTGTTGAGCTGCGCGGGGTTCGGGACGGCGGAGCAGTTGTCGGCCGCGTCGGGGACGCCGTCGCAGTCCAGATCGCCGGGGCAGGGCGTTGCCGTGGGTGTTGGCGTGGCGGACGGCGTA
>DASQHL010000141.1:0-13930 GCA_035632115.1 Dehalococcoidia bacterium
GGGGCGCGGGCCAGTAGCGCTCGCGGGGACCACAGTAGATGTAGTCGGCGGGGTAGGCGGCGAGGGGGGCGGCCGAGGCCTGGAGCGAGACGAACTCGGCGTGGAGCGCGGGGAGGCGGGCGGCGATGCGCTGGGGGGCGATGACGACCTCCCAGTTCGTCAGGTAGTAGGCCATGAAGAGCTCGAAGCGCTGCTCGTACGGCGGGGCGTGATCGGCGCCGCCGCGGGCGGGGTCAATGCGGTCGAAGGTGGCCTGCTCGTCGTAGCCGAAGGCGGCGGACGCGCGGAGATAGCGGTCGAAGATCTGCTGGTCGCTGACGTGCGAGAGGAATCCGTCGGGGACGTAGAGCGAGGCGGGCGTGAGCGTGGCAAGCAGGTCGTTGGTGGTGATGCTGGTGCTGACGACGGTCTGGCCCTTGCGGACGTTGTGGTCGATCCAGGAGAAGGCGGCGTGCTCGTCGGCGCTGAGGGCGAACGCGGCATCGACGTTGCGGGTGGTACGGACCTGGAGCCACGCCATCTGCAGAACGGCGGCGGCGGCAAGCGCGGCGAGCGCAGGCACGGCGAGCGCCGTGAGCCGCGCTGGCAGGCGCGGGCGCAATCGCGTGGCGATGCCGACGGCGCCGACGACGAGGGCGGGAACGGCGAAGGCGATCCAGACCCCGATCAGGTAGTGCCAGGGCTGCGGCACGAATCCCTTGAAGGAGACGAGGGCGAGCGGCGCGAGGAAGAGCGCGACGTAGAACGCATCGCGGCGGCGGCCGCTGCGCAGGCCCCAGAAGAACGGCAGCCCGAGGAGGACGCGCTGGGCGACGCGCGCAAGGACGGTGCGGTCGATGCCGGCGGTCTGGTCGACGCCGACGCGGATGCTGACATCGGCGCTCAAGGTGAGGCTCTGGTGGGCGAGGGAGATCAACTCCGGCGCGGCAAGCAGCGCGGCGAGGCCGCCCAGCAGCGCGAGGCGGCGGGCGGCGACCAGATCGCGACGGAGGAGGAGCCAGGCGAGCCACGCGGCGACGGCGAGGGCGAGGGCGGTCCAGTAGAAGAGGTAGGAGTACACGAGGACGGCGACGCAGAGGGCGCCCGCGGCGGTCCAGCGCTTCGAGCCGGTCTCGACGGCTCGTGGGATGGCGTACGCGGCGCCGAAGAGCAGCGGCAGGAGCATGACGGGCGCGGTGAAGCGGCCCCAGACGTGGAACTGGCGCACGGCATCGACGCCAAGGGCGGCGCGCAACACGCCGAGGTGGCGGAGCTGCACGATGCCCTCGGCCTGCGTGTAGACCTGGGCGACGAGGGCGGCGATGGGCAAGAACGCGGCGGCGATCCACGAGCGGACGGCGTCGAACGCGATGGCGTACAGCAGGAGGAATCCGACGAACGACGCGAGCGTGACGGCGACGGCGATGCCCGGGAAGATGCTGCTGAAGGAGCGGGAGAGCGTGCCGATCGCCTCCTGCCAGAAGGCGTTGCCCTGCGGCGCCTGCGCGTGGCCGCTGAGGACGGGGTCGCGGACGGGGAGATCGCCGAGGAAGGCGCGCTGAGTGATGATCTGGTACTCGGCCTCGTCGGAGCCCTGGTGGTCGGCGCCCCAGGGGCTGACCTGGACGCGGACACCGGAAGAGGGCTGGGTGGCCAGGAGGTACCAGCGGGGGGCGGCGATCAGCAGCGCCAGCAGGGCGGCCATGGCGATGCCAGCGGCGTGCCGGCGCAGGAACGAGACGTGCACGATGCGGGACCGCCTGAACTAGCGGGTCTTACCGTAGCGGGATCGCCGTGCCGTCGCGGCGGAAGGCGGGCGCAGCGACGAGTGGCGTCCTCGCTGGCAGAGTATACGTCGCCTTCCGGGCGGGATATGGCGAGGGCGCGCGGCTGTCAACGAACGGCGGCGGCCCCGGATTGGGCCTCTGCCTCCACGCCGCGCCAGTAGGGAGTGTGTGACGGCCGCGTATCGAGCGGGAGCGCGGGCATCGCCATCAGGGACAAGGCCTGCTTGAAGGGCTCCGGGACGGACTCGTGGAGCCGTTCGGCGAGGGCCACCATGCGTTCGAGGGCCAGGTGCTTGTCAAGGATCAGCATCGCAGGAGACTGTCGCCGCCGGGGCGCAGCAGCACCATGCGGGCCTTCCCTGAGGAGGGGCAGGAAGAGCCCGACCCCAGGGCACGGGACACGCCCGTTCGACCCGTAGTCCACAGATTCGCGGATTCCCCTTATGTCAGGTATTGAAAGGCGGCCGGCGCTACCGGGGGCGCCCGGCACCAACCAAGTCGCGGACGGCGGCGACACCCTCGTCGCGCATGTAGCGCTCGATGCCGTCGAGCACCTCGACGGGCGCGAGGGGGTCCCGGAAGGTGGCGGTGCCCACCTGGACGGCGGTGGCGCCGGCGAGCAGGAACTCCACGGCGTCCTCGCCGGTAGCGATGCCGCCACAGCCGATGACCGGCACATCGACGGCAGAGGCGACCTGCCAGACCATGCGCAGAGCGACGGGCTTGAGCGCGGGTCCGGACAGACCGGCGAAGACGCGGGCGATCCGCGGGCGGCGGGCGCCGGCATCGATGGACATGGCCTGGAGCGTGTTGATGACGCAGAGCGCGTCGGCACCCGCATCCACGACGCGGCGGGCGATGGCGACGATGTCGGTGACGTTGGGGGTGAGCTTGACGATGACGGGCAGGGTGGTAGCGCGGACGCAGGCCGCGGTCACGGCGGCGGCGACATCGGCGTCCTGTCCGAACTCCATGCCGCCCTGCTGGGCGTTGGGGCTGCTGATGTTGAGCTCGAGGGCGGCGACGCCGGGGACGCCATCGAGCGCGGCGGCGCATTCGGCGTACTCGGGGACGGTGCTGCCAAGGATGCTGACGATGACGGGCACCTTCCACCGATGCCACGTGGGGGCCATGTCGCGCACGACCTTATCGATGCCGACGTTCTGGAGGCCGATGGAGTTGAGCATGCCGGCAGGCGTCTCATCGATGCGTGGGGCGGGGCTGCCGGCGCGGGGGCGCAGCGTGGTGGTCTTGGTGACGATGGCGCCGATGCGCTGGACGTCGAAGACCTTCGCGTAGTCGAGGCCGTAGCTGAAGGTGCCGGAGGCGACCATGACGGGATTGGCGAGCGAGAGCGCGCGCTTACCGGCGGCGATATCGACGGTGAGGTCCGGGAGCGATGGGGGAACCACAGATTTCACAGATTCCGCTGATTGAGACAGGTTGACGGGCGATGATGGTGCTTGCGCGCCGGACGATTATAGCGGGCGATGCGCGTAGGCGAGGGCGCCGTGCCATACTGGATCGCGAGCGATGAGACACAGGAGGCGACGGTGGGCCGCAAGGAGATCGAAGCGCTGATCAAGGTGTTGCAGCAGCAGGTGGCGTCGGGGCGGGACAGCCTCGTGACGGGGACGTGGCAGATCCTGTACAGCCGCGACCACGAGGCGTTCCTGTTCGAGAAGTGCGAGATCGGCGCGTACTGCGAGGAGCGGCCTACGGTGATCTCGGTCAGCGGGAAGGTGCTGGACCGGGGCGGGCCGCTGCTGGGCGAGGCGTGACCGCGTCCTATCGAGAGGGGCCGCGCGGGAGTGGAGTGCGCGGCTCAGTGGTGCGGTTCATGAGGAGTGCGAGATGACGGTTCAAGGCGACTACGAGCCGAGCCCGTGGAAGTTCGCGGCCGACCAGGTGGCGCAGTACGAGGCGACGGGCGGTGTCGAGGGCGGGACGCTGCAGGGGAAGCCGGTGGTGATCCTGACGACGCGGGGCCGCCACAGCGGCAAGACGCGGAAGACGCCGCTGATGCGCGTCGAGTCGGGCGGCACGTATGCGGTCGTGGCATCGATGGGGGGCGCGCCGAAGCATCCGGTCTGGTACCTCAACCTGATCGCGTCACCGGCGGTGACTTTGCAGGATGGCGCGGCCGTGCACGCGATGACGGCGCGCGAGGTACGGGGCGAGGAGAAGGCGCGGTGGTGGGCGATCGCGTGCGAGGCGTGGCCAGCGTACGCGGAGTACCAGGCGAAGACGACACGGGCGATCCCGGTCGTCGTACTTGAACCGAGCGGCTGAGCGCCGCGCGACGGCCTGACGGCGAAGGTCGACGGGTTACGCTGCGCAGATGATGCGCAGCGCCGCCTCGACATCAGGGAGATCGTCGAGCGCGATGTCGGCGCCGGAGGCGCGCAGGTCATCGGTGGAGTCGCGGCCGGTGGCCACGGCCAGCGCGAAGGCGCCGTTGGCGCGGGCGGCGGTAACGTCGTGCGGCGTGTCGCCGATGACGATGATGCGGTCCGGGCGGGCACCATTGCTCATGCGCTCGATGGCGATGCGGATGACCTCGTGGCGGTCGTGGGAGTCTTCGCCGAAGCCGCCGGGGGTGCCGGGGAAGAAGGCGTCGATCTCGAAATGGCGGAGTTTCAGTTCGGCGCCGCGGCGGAGGTTGCCGGTGCCGAGGGCCTGCGTCACGGCGTCGTGGCCGTCCAGCGCTTGCAGAATCTCGCGGCTGCCGGGCATGAGCCGGCCGCCTTCGACTTCGCGCAGTGCGGCGGCGAGACGGGGAACGTACGCGTCGCGGAAACGCGCCATCTCGTCATCCAGACGGTCGGCGGCGACGCCGTGGGCGAGGGCCGCATCGCGGAAGATGGCAGTGTCGGTGCGGCCGGAGAATTCGACGCGGCGAAAGGCGTCGGGGATGCCGTAGAGGTCGTGGAAGGCGCGCGCCATGGCGAGGCTGCCGGCGCCGCCGGTGTAGAGGAGGGTGTTATCGATGTCCCAGAGGACGAGGATACGGGAGTTGTCAGCGTTCAGCGGTCAGTCCCTCAGTTCGTGCCTCGTAGCTCGTACTCTGTGTGCTCGAGCGGTGATGCAGTGTCCGCTGGCGCGCACCCTGCATCACCTTGAATCAGAATAATAGAGTTTCCGGGGGGACACCCCCCGGAGCCCCCCGGCAGGGGGCGCTGCGCTCCCTGCACCCCCGGCTGCAGTTCATTGTGGAGTCGAGCGCGCGGTATCGAGCGAGGGTCGTCCGGCGGACGGAAGATAGGTCCCGTGGCAGCGGTGTGGGCGCGGGTGGGCGTTACTCGACGGGGTGGCCGGCTTTGCGCCAGGCGTCGGTGCCACCGTCCAGGTTGTAGAGGCGATCGGCGGGGAGGCCGGCGGCGGCGGCCATCTCGGCGGCGAGGGCGCTGCGCTGGCCGACGGCGCAGACGAAGAGGATCTTGCCCTCTTTCGGGAGTTCCTCGCGACGGGCGAAAACGCTGTTGACGGGGATGAGGGTTGCGCCGGGGACGTGGCCGGCGGCGTACTCGTGCGGCTCACGGACGTCGATCACGGCGACCTCGCCGCTCTCGACGAGCTGCTTCGCCTCGGCGACATCGACGCGGTGGAAGGGCTCGCGCTCGTCTTTCCTGGGCATGGGTGCGGACTGCTCCTCGTTCTCCTCTGCGCTTGACTTTCAGTCTGACAATTCGATGCGGGAGCGGCAACGGCGCACTGTTCGCGGGGCTCGTTGACCGCCCGCGAAGGTGGGGCTAGATTAGCGATGCTGCGACGCAGCGTCGGATTCGAGTGGGAGAGATATCGCCGATGGACTACCCGATCATCCCGAAGCCGCCGGTCGAGCAATTCCGGGTGCGGCCGAACCTGGACGACTACGAGCGCATTCGCGCCAGCTTCGTCTACCACGACGTGGTGCAGGAGCTGGACGGGCTAGGCGGCGGCGCGCTCAACATCGCGCACGAGGCGATCGACCGGCACGTGGCGCACGGGCGCGGGGAGAAGACGTGCTGGATCTGGGAGGGGAAGGACGGCGCGGTCGAGCGGTACACGTACGCGGACGCGGCGCGGATGTCGAACCGGTTCGCGAACATGCTGGGAGCGCTGGGGGTGGCGAAGGGCGAGCGGGTGTTCTGCTTCATGGACCGGGTGCCCGAGCTGTACGCGGCGGCCTTCGGGACGCTAAAGGCGGGATGCGTGACGGGGCCGCTGTTCTCGGCGTTCGGGCCGGACGCGGCGGGGGACCGGCTGGCGGACGCGGGGGCATCGGTGTTGGTGACGACGCCGGAGCAGCGAGCGAAGGTGGCGCAGATGCGGCCGCGACTGCCGGACCTGAAGCACATCATCATCGTCGACCACGGCAAGGAGCCGAACCTGGAGCCGGGCGAGCTGTCGTGGAACGAGTTGTACGCGGCGGCGGCGGACGACTACACGATCGTGCGGACGGACCCGGAGGACCCGGCGGTGATGCACTACACGTCCGGCACAACGGGGAAGTCGAAGGGGGCGGTGCACGTCCACCAGGCGGTGCTGGGGCACTACGCGACGGGGAAATACGTGCTGGACCTGCACCCCGATGACATCTACTGGTGCACGGCGGACCCCGGGTGGGTGACGGGCACGTCGTACGGGATGTTCGCGCCGCATACGAACGGGATCACATCGGTGATCTACGAGGGCGGGTTTTCGGCGAGCAAGTGGTACGAGGTGATCGCGCGGCACAAGGTGACGGTGTGGTACACGGCGCCGACGGCGATCCGGCTGTTGATGAAGGCGGGCGACGAGGTGCCGAAGAAGCACGATCTCTCCAGCCTGCGGTACACGATGTCGGTGGGCGAGCCGCTGAACCCGGAGGCGGTGGTGTGGTCGGAGCGGGCGCTGGGGCTGCCGTTCCACGACAACTGGTGGCAGACGGAGACGGGTTCGATCATGATCGCGAACTACCCGCTGCTGCCGATCAAGCCGGGAAGCATGGGGCGGCCGATGCCGGGGATCGAGCCGGGGATCATCGACGACGATGGCAACGTGAAGGCGCCCGGCGAAGAGGGCGACCTGGCGCTGCGGCCGGGGTGGCCATCGATGTTCCGGACGTACTGGAACAACGAGCCGATGTACCGGAGCAAGTTTCGCAACGGCTGGTACATCACGGGCGACCGCGGACGGATGGACGAGGACGGCTACTTCTGGTTCGTGGGGCGGGCGGACGACGTGATCAACACGGCGGGGCACCTGGTGGGGCCGTTCGAGGTGGAGAGCGCGCTGATCGAGCACGCGGCCGTCGCGGAGGCGGGGGTGATCGGGAAGCCGGACGCGGTGGCGATGGAGGTGGTGAAGGCGTTCGTGACGCTGAAGGACGGCTACGAGCCGTCGGACAAGCTGCGGGGCGAGCTGCTGCAATTTTGCCGCAAGAAGCTCGGGCCGGGGGTAGCGCCGCGGGAGATCGACTTCATCGCGGTGCTGCCGAAGACGCGGTCGGGGAAGATCATGCGGCGGCTGCTGAAGGCGCGGGAGCTGGGGTTGCCGGAGGGCGACACGAGCACGCTGGAGGAGTAGCGCGAATGGCGGACTACGACATTATCACCGTCGGCGGCGGGCTCGCAGGATCGTCGCTGGCGATGGCGATGGCCGGCCGAGGGCATCGCGTGCTGGTGCTCGAGCGCGAGACGGCGTTCAAGGACCGGGTGCGGGGCGAGCAGATGGCGTCGTGGGGGGTGGCCGACGCGAAGGCGCTCGGCGTGTTCGACATCCTGAAGAGTGGCTGCGGCCATCTCGTCGATCTGTGGGCGATCTACGTCGGGTCGATGGCCGTGATGCAGCGCACGCTGAGCGAATCGACGACTGCGGGAGTGCCGAACATCACGTTCTACCACCCGGCGATGCAGGAGGCGCTCATCGGGGCGGCCGAGGCGGCGGGAGCGACGGTGATCCGTGGAGCACGCGTGACGGGGATCGAGCCGGGCACAACGCCCTCTGTGACGTACGAGCGGAACGGCTCGTCGGAGCGGGCGAGCGCGCGGCTGGTGGCGGCGACCGACGGGCGAAACTCGCCGGCGCGGAAGTGGGGCGGGTTCTCGGAAGTGCAGGATCCGCCGCGGCTGCAGATCGGCGGCGTGCTGCTGGAGGGCGTCGACCTGCCCGACGACACACTGCGGCTGCACTTCCAGCCGAACGAGGGCCGGTCGGCGATCCTCTTTCCGCAGGGCGGCGACAAGCTGCGGGCGTACTTCGCGTGCCGGACGGACCGGCCGCGGCTTTCGGGCGAAGAGGGGTACAAGGAGATGATCAACCAGTTCGCGGCGATCGGCGTGGACCGGGGGATCTTCGAGCGCGCAAAGATGGTCGGACCGCTGGCGACGTTCGCTGGCGCGGACTGCTACGTGCCGGGCCCGTATCGCGCGGGCGTGGCGCTTGTTGGCGACGCGGCGGCGACAAGCGACCCGGCGTGGGGGCAGGGGCTCTCGCTGACGATCCGGGACGTGCGCACGCTGCGGGACAAGCTGGTCGAGAGCGACGATTGGGACGCGGCCGGAACGTCGTACGCGACGGCGCACGACGAGTATTACGGCCGGCTGCACAAGTTCGAGGACTGGTTCACGACGTTCTGGTACGAGGTGGGGCCGGAGGCGGACGCGATGCGCGCGCGGGCGTTCCCGCTGCGGGCGGCGGAGGGGTTCCCGGATCCATTCCAGAGCGGCCCTGAGTCGGCGGAGGCGACGCCGGAGGCACGGCGGCACTTCTTCGCGGAGGACGCGGCCTGAGCGCGGCCAGCGCGGGCGCAGCATGACGTCGATCCGGCACGAACGCGAGGAGCACGCCAACACGCTCCGGCTGGAGGCGTTCAGCGACGGTGTGTTCGCGATCGCGATCACGCTGCTGGTGCTGGAGATCGGCGTGCCGCACGTCGACGCGAGCCAGAGCCTGGACGAGGCGCTGCGGCACCTCTGGCCGTCGTACTTCGGGTACGCGGTGAGCTTCCTGACGATCGGCGTGATGTGGATCAATCACCACGCGCTGTTCAAGGACATCGACCGGCAGGACCACACTCTGCTCGTGCTGAACCTGCTCCTCCTGCTGGGCGTAGCTTTCCTGCCGTTTCCGACGGCGGTGGTGGCCGAGTACATGCGCGAAAGCGAGCACCGGTTGACGGCGGCGCTGACGTGGGGGTGCACGCTGGTGGTGATCGCGAGCGCGTTCGACGCACTGTGGCTGTACGCGTCGGTGGGGCGGCGGCTGATCGACGATCACGTGAGCGACGCGCGGCTGCGGAGCCGGACTCGGCGGTACGTGCCGGGGCCGTTGATGTACCTCGCTGCCATCGCGCTGGCGTTCGTGAGCCCGTGGATCAGCCTGGGGCTGTATGGGGCGTACGCGGTGTTCTGGTTGCTGCCGGTGCCGGAGTGAGTACGGCTTGAGACGCGGGGCGGCGAATTGCTACGCTGCGGCGAACGGCGATGACCGGGACGAGTAGCGGCGAACGTTCGGACGCAGAGAGGGCGCGGTGATGCGAGCGCCCATCGGACGAGCCGCGAAGACCACCCGCGATGCCGCATCCCGAAGCGTTCGGTGAGAGCGAGCGCGTAGGCGATGCCGATTGGCCCCGTTAGCGGCCGCATGGAGCTCGCCGAAGGGCGAGGAACCAGGGTGGAACCACGGAGCGCGTCTCCCGTCCCTGCACGGGCGGAGGCGCGTTTTTGTTTTGGAGGCAAACGGATGGAACTAGAGCAGATGTCGCGCGAGGACCGGCTGTACCGGATGCGGCACTCGGCGGCGCACATCATGGCGGAGGCGGTGCTGGAGCTGTTCCCGGAGGCGAAGTTCGCCATCGGGCCGCCGATCGAGCACGGGTTCTACTACGACTTCGAGCTGCCGCGCGCGCTGACGCCGGAGGACCTGCCCGTGGTGGAGGAGCGAATGCGGGCGCGGATGGCATCGGACGTGCCGTTCGAGCACAGCGAGCTGTCGAAAGCGGAGGCGCTTCGGAAGTTCGCGGATCAGCCGTTCAAGGTGGAGCTGATCGACGGGATCGCGGACGAGAAGGTGTCGCTGTACAAGCAGGGTGCGTTCCTGGACCTGTGCGAGGGGCCGCACGTGGAGCGGACGGGGCAGGTGCCGCCGTTCAAGCTGACCTCGGTGGCGGGGGCGTACTGGCGGGGCGACGAGAAGCGGCCAATGTTGCAGCGGATCTACGGCGCGCTGTTCGAGACGCAGGCGGAGCTGGACGACTACCTGCGGCGGCTCGAAGAGTCGGCGAAACGCGACCACCGCAAGCTGGGGCGCGAGCTGCAGTTGTTCACATCGAACGAGCTGGTGGGAGCGGGGCTGCCGACGCTGCTGCCGAAGGGAGCGACGATCCGGCGGCTGCTCGAGGAGTACATCACCAGGCAGGAGCGGGACGCGGGGTATGAGCACGTGTACTCGCCGGACCTGGGGAAGGTGGACCTGTACAAGCGATCGGGGCACTGGGAGCACTACCGCGACAGCATGTTCCCGCCCATGCAGCTGGAGCACGAGGAGATGGTGCTGCGGCCGATGAACTGCCCGCACCACATCCTGGTGTACGAATCGTCGCTGCACAGCTACCGCGAGCTGCCGGTGCGCATCGCGGAGCTGGGAACGATGTACCGGTACGAGAAGTCGGGCGTGGTGGGCGGGCTGAGCCGGGTGCGGGCGATGACGCTGAACGATGCGCACATCTTCTGCCGTCCGGACCAGATCAAGCCGGAGATCACGGGCGTCGTGCGGCTGGTCGAGCGCGCGTTCGCGACGCTGGGGATCATCGACTACACGTACAGGCTCTCGCTACGCGATCCGGCGAACACCGAGAAGTACGTGCAGGACGACGAGCTGTGGCGCGTCGCCGAGGGTGAACTGCGCGACGTGCTCGACACGCTGGGGCTGGCGTATTACGACGGCATCGGCGAGGCGGCGTTCTACGGACCGAAGATCGACATCCAGATCCGCGACATCGTGGGGAGGGAGGAGACGCTGGCGACGATCCAGGTGGACCGGCACCTGCCGAACCAGTTCGAGCTGACGTACATCGGGGAGGACGGCGCGCAACACCGGCCGGTGATCATCCACCGCGGCATCATCGGCACGATGGAGCGCGTGATGGCGTACCTGATCGAGCTGTACGCGGGTGCGTTCCCGGCGTGGCTGGCGCCGGTGCAGGCGATGGTGATCCCGATCGCGGACCGGCACATCGATTACGCGCACGAGGTACGGGCGAGCCTGCGGGCGGCGGGGCTGCGGGCGGAGGTCGATGCGCGGGGGGAGCGGATGAACGCGAAGATCCGCGACGCTCAGCTCCAGAAGATCCCGTACATGCTGGTGGTGGGCGACCGGGAGCAGGAGGCTCAGGCGGTTGCGGTGCGGACGCGGGCGGGCGAGGACCTGAAGTCGATGCCCGTGTTCCAGTTCATCGACCGCCTGCGGGACGAGGTGGCGACGGCGCTGGAGGCGGAGGAGGGGGGGCCGGACGTGGGCGGGGAGCGCGATGCCTGAGGAGCCGCGCCGGAAGCCGGTGGGCAGCGGGCGCGTAGTGCGCGTGCTGCGGCCGGCGGGGCTGGCGGGCCGGGCGGCGGTGCGCTGGGCGGGCACCTACGCGGCGTGGGGGGACGCGCGCCGGCGAAAGCGGGAGCGCTTCGCGCTGCACACGGCGGAAGACGTGCGCCGGACGATGGGCGACATGAAGGGCGTCGTCATGAAGTTCGGGCAGATCCTCTCGATGATGAGCGGGGTGCTGCCGGACGAGATGATGGCGGAGCTCTCGAACCTGCAGTCGGACGCACCGCCGATGGACTACCACCTGGTGGAGCAGGTGTTCGACGAGGCGTACGGGCGCTCGCCGCAGGACGTGTTCCGGCGGTTCGAGAAAGAGCCGTTCGCGGCGGCATCGATCGGGCAAGTCCACCGGGCGACGCTGCACGACGGGACGCGCGTGGCGGTGAAGGTGCAGTATCCGGGGGTGCGGGAGGCGATCGAGCACGACCTGGCGAACGTGGGGCTGCTGGTGGGCTTCGCGGGCATGCTGTCGCGCGGCCTCGACGCGGCGACGATCATCCGGGAGCTGAAGGAGGGTGTCATCGCGGAGCTGGACTACGAGCGCGAGGCGGCATCGCAGCAGCGGTTCTACGACGAGTTCGACGGGCACGCGTTCATCCGCATCCCACGCGTCTACCACGAACTGACAACGCCACGCGTGCTGGTGCAGGAGTTCGTGGAGGGGCGGCCGTTCGCGGACGGGTACGCGATGGGTGAGACGGAGCGGCAGCGCATCGCGGAGATCCTGTTCCGGTACAGCTTCGGCTCGATCTACCGGCACCGGTTGTTCAACGGCGACCCGCACCCGGGGAACTACTTGCTGCTCGCGGACGGCGCCGTCGCCTTCGTCGACTACGGATGCGTGGCGGAGTTCAGCGAGGCGAGCATCATTGCGTTCAAGCGGATCATCAGCGCGCTGCTGGCGGACGACCGCGAGGCGTGGCGGCGCGGGGTGGAGGCGGCGGGGATCCTGATGGCGGACGCGCCGTTCACGACGGAGCAGCTCTACGAGCACATGCACTGGTACTGGGCGCCGATCCTGGAGGAGGACGTGCTGTTCACGCCAGAGCTAGCGGCGGAGATGGTGCGGCGGAACACACAGACGCTGGGCGAGGGCGGGCGCATCAACCAGCACTGCAACGTGCCGGAGGGGATGGTGTTCCTGACGCGGATCAACTTCGGGCTGGCCGGGCTGTTCGCGGCGCTGCGGGCGCGGGGGCCGTGGCGCGGAATCGTGCGGGAGTACATCGACGGCGCACCACCGTGCACGGAGCTGGGGCGGCTCTCGGCGGCTACGTCGCGCGGGCCGGCGGTGTAGCGCCGGGGGCGCGCAGCGATGGGCGAGACCGTCCTCTGGCTCGGCGCGGCGTTCGCGCTGGCGTTCGTCATCAACCTCATGCCGGCGTTCATGCCATCGACGTGGATGGTGCTGACGTTCTTCTATCTCCGGTTCGGGCTGCCGCTGCTGGTGCTGACGATCGGCGGAGCCGTGGTGTCCGGGCTGGGGAGGCTCGTGCTGGCGCGGGGCTCGGCGGCGTTCCGGGCGCGGTTCGTGGAGTCGGATAAGCAGTCGGACCTGCGAGAGCTGGGCGCGTTCCTGGACGAGCACCGACGCTACGCAGGCCCGGCGACGTTCGCGTACGTGCTGACGCCGCTGCCGAGCAACAACCTGTTCATCGCGGCAGGGATGGTGGGGGTGCAGCTCCGGTGGGTGCTGGCGGGGTTCTGGCTGGGGCGCGTGGTGGCGGACACGTTCTGGGTGTGGACGACGGCGCGGGCGTTCCACAGCCTGGGCAGCGTGTTCCGGACGACGGTCGGTGGACCGGCCGCGATCGCGCTGCAGGTGCTGAGCCTGGCGAGCGTGCTGTTGCTGTACAAGGTGCCGTGGGCGCGCTGGCTCCGCCGCTTCGTCGACGGGCGGCGGTGAGGGCGGCGTTCAGCCGAGGCGGTCGCCGAAGTCCGAGAGGCGTTGCTCCAGCCGGCGCTGCTGCACCGAGAGCGTGAGGTCGCCCCGCGTCTTCTCCAGGATGCCGCGCACGCTGTCGGTGGTGCGGCGGAGGCCGCCGGTCATCGCGTCGGGGTAGTCGATCGTGACGAGGACGGCGTACATCTCGTCCATGTCGCGCAGCCACGCTTCGCAACGGTCGACATCGCCGGTGCGGAGGGTATCGAGCAGATGGCGGCGCAGTTCGCCCACCGCCTCGCCCATGCCGTTGAGGTAGGCGGGCAGCTCGACGTCGAGCGTCTCCGGCGTGGGAAGGTCGCCGCCAGCGATCAAGGCGAGCGTGATCGACGCTTCGGCGAGCTCCTTCTGGGCATCGTGCACGAAGCCGGCGTGGAAGATGTCGGGGTGACCGGCCAGGCTTTCCTTGGCGATGCGGAGCTGTTCGGCGGCGCGGGCGACGAGCTGGCCGGCCGCATCGAACTCGTCGCGGTGGACGGCGCGGATGGCGTTGGCGGAGAAGCGGATCGCCTCGCGGCAGAGGGGGAGGGCGGTCTCACGTGCCCTGTTCTTGGAAGCGAAGTCGGCGCGGACGCGCTCCATGATGGTGTCGAGGAGGTGGGCGATGTCGGTCATGGCGGAAGTGTAC
The DNA here is from genome assembly GCA_035632115.1 of Dehalococcoidia bacterium. Taxonomy (GTDB): domain Bacteria; phylum Chloroflexota; class Dehalococcoidia; order DSTF01; family JACRBR01; genus DASQHL01. Next base: position 13,898 of record DASQHL010000141.1, read on the forward strand.
AGTTCACGGTTCACAGTCGCGCGACGCGGGCTG
>DASQHL010000142.1:0-18888 GCA_035632115.1 Dehalococcoidia bacterium
CTGGTGAAGAGGAGGGTGGGGTCGTCGTGGGGGACGAGGGAGGCGCTGGGGATGAGCTGGTGGCCGCGCTCCTGGTAGAAGCGCACGAAGGTCTCGCGAATCTGGTCGACGGTCATGTGGGGGCCGCGGGTCATGTGCGGCATTGTAGGGAACGGAGGACCGAGGCGGGAGGCGGGACGCTAGAACCTGGGAACCTAGAACCTAGAACCAAGAGCAGAGAGCCGAGAGCAGAGGAGCGGGAAGCGGGAGGCGGGAAGCGGGACGCGAGGAGCGGGACGCGAGAAGCCTTCAGGGGGTTCCCTTACGAGTCGGGCGGGTGGGGAGGGCGGCCGATACTTCTGCGATGAGGCGGACGATCGACAGATATGCGCTTCCCGTGACGGCGGCGGCCGCCGGGCTGGTGCTGCTCGCGACGGCGATACTCGCCGCCGCGGGGATCGCGCGCGTGGTGACGGCGACGGGCGGAGCGGGCGGGGACTTCCTCAGCTTCTACGCGGCGGGGCAGCTGGTGCGGACGGACGCCGGGCGGCTGTACGACGTGGCGGCGCAGGCGGCGGCGCAGCGGGCGCTGTACCCGGGGACGCTGGCGCACGCTACGGGTTACCCGCTGCCGGTGGTGGCGGCGTGGCTCTTCGCGCCGCTGACGGCGCTGCCGTTCGCGGCGGCGTACGCCGTGTGGACGGCGGCGAACGTGGCGCTGCTGGGGGGGGTCGCGTGGGTGTTCGCGCGGGAGCTGCGGGGCGTGCCGCGGCTGCCGCGGCGCGTCTTCCTGGCCGCGTTCGTCACATCGATTCCGGTGGTGGCGAACGTGGTGTTCGGGCAGGTCGACTTCATCATCCTGGGCGCGCTGCTCGGGGCGTGGCTGCTGCTGCGCGACGGGCGGCCGGCGTGGGCGGGCGTGGCGCTGGCGCTGGTGGTGCTGAAGCCGCAGTTCCTGATCGGCGTGGTGCCGATGCTGTTGGTGGCGCGGCAGTGGCGGACGCTGGCGGCGCTGTGCGGCGCGGGGGCGGCGCTGATCGTGGTGCCGGCGCTGCTGACGGACCCGGCGACGCTGGCGGACAACGTGCGGTACATCGCGCACTACCCGGGCGCCGGCACGGACCTGCAGGTGAACGCGGCGATGATGTCGAACTGGCGGGGGCTGGTGGTCAGCGTGACGGGGCGGGACGACGCGCGGTGGTGGGCGCCGGGGCTGGCGGCGATCGGCGTGGCGGCGCTGGCGCTCGCGGCGCAGCGGTGGCGCGTTGGCGCGGGCAGCGTGACGGCGCAGGGGTACGCGCTGGCGGTGGTGGTGCCGCTGCTGGCGTCGCCGCACCTGCACACGCAGAGCCTGGTGTTGCTGTTCGTGCCGGCGGCGCTGGGGTTGCAGGCGTGGTACGCCGGCGCGCGAGGCGCGACGCGCGCCGATGACGAGCGCGCGGCATCGTTGCTGCTGGCGCTGCACGTAGCACTGTTCGCGTGCTGGCTGAGCACGGCGCTGGGGTTCGCGCCAGGGGTGCTTGTCGTGGGGGCGACGTTCTGGTGGTGCGCGTACGCGTGGCGCGAGGCGTCGGAGCAACGCGTCGGGATGGCGCGGCCACGCGCCGCGTAGGCGAGATGGGTTGGGCCGCGGCGGTGCTGCTTGACACCTTCTTATGAGCGCCGCTACCATCGGTTCACCCAGCGCGGTCCGTCAGATGCGGACCGGCGGGCACGGATCTTGAACACAGCCTCAGACGAACCTCCCCAGACCTCGATGCCGGACGCCGCGGGGCGGCGCGAAGCAGCGCCGACGCCTGACGGCGCGCGCTGGGTCGCCGTGATCATGGCGGCGGGCCAGGGCACGCGCATGCGGTCGTCGCTGCCGAAGGTGGCGCACCCGCTGGCGGGGCTGCCCGTTGTGCGGCACGTCATCGACGCGGTGCGCGAAGCGGGCGTGCGGGAGTGCATCGTCGTGGTGGGCGGCGACGCCGCGGCGGACGCGGTGCGCGGAGCGGCGGGGGCGGGCGTGCGGTTCGCCGTGCAGCCGCGGCCCCTCGGGACGGGCGACGCGGTGGCGTGCGCGCGCGAGGCTGCGGGCGACGCGACGCACGTGCTGATCATGAACGGCGACGTGCCGCTGGTGCTGCCATCGACGCTGCGGCGGCTGATGGCGGCTGTCGGCGACGGCGCCGACCTGGCGCTGTTGACGGCGGAGGTGCCCGTCGAGGCGTACGGCTTCCTGGAGCTGCACGAGGGGCGCGTGACCGGCATCGTCGAGGCGAAGGAGCTGACGGAGATCGACCCGCGGGAGCCGCGGCCGATCAACGCGGGTCAGTACGCGGCGCGGGCGGCGTGGCTCTGGCCGCGGCTGGCGCGCATCGCGCCGGCGGCGAACGGCGAGCGCTACCTGACGCAGCTGGCGGCGATGGCGCACGACGAGGGGGCGCCGGCGCTGGCGGTCGCGGCGGCGGAGGCGGCGGAGGTGCGCGGGATCAACGACCGGGTGCAGCTCGCGGAGGCGGAGGCGACGATGCGCGACCGCATCCGGCGGCGGCACATGCTGGCGGGCGTCACGGTGATCGACCCGCCGTCGACGTTCATCGACGCGATGGTGGAGATCGGGCTCGACACGACGATCGCGCCGGGAACGCACCTGCAGGGGGCAACGGCGATCGGCGCGCGGTGCGAGATCGGGCCGGGGGCGCTGCTGCGGGACGCGCGGGTGGGCGACGGCTGCAGCGTGCGGTTCTCGATGCTCGAGGAATCGACGCTGGAGGACGACGTCGACGTGGGGCCGTACAGCCACCTGCGGCCGGGGAGCTACCTGTGCGCGGGCGTGCACGTGGGGAACTTCGCGGAGGTGAAGGCGTCGCGGCTGGGGCGCGGGACGAAGATGGGGCACTTCAGCTACATCGGCGACGCGGAGGTGGGCGCCGGGGTGAACATCGGCGCGGGGACGATCACGGCGAACTACGACGGCGCGCGCAAGCACCGGACGGAGATCGGCGACGGCGCGTTCATCGGCTCGGACACGATGCTGGTGGCGCCGGTGCGCGTCGGGAAGGGCGCGCGGACGGGCGCGGGGTCCGTAGTGAACCGGGACGTGCCGGACGGGATGACGGCGATCGGCGCGCCGGCGCGGATCCGGGGGCGCGACGGGGCGGAGGAGCGGGAGGCGGACGGCCCTGGACGTTGACAGCGTGCTGGGGCTGCTGCTGATGTGCCTGGCGCTCGCGCTGCTCGCGGTGGCAGCGGCGGCGGAGGCGGGCGTGGCGGCGGTGAGCCGGGTGCGGCTGCGGGCGATGGCCGGGCGCGGCGGCCGGCGGGCGGAGCTGCTGCACCAGTACGCGGAGGAGCGCGCATCGACGCTGGGGTCGGTGGCGGTAGCGCGCAACCTGGCGGTGGTGCTGGCGACGGCGATCGGCATCTTCTTCATCACGCGGCAGACAGGGCACACGTGGGGCGTCTTCGCGCTGGTATCGGCGGGGGTGCTGGCGGCGATCGTGGTGGTCGACGCGCTACCGCGGCTGATCGTGGCGCGGAGCCCGGAGCGGTGGGGCGTGCGGCTGGTGCCGGCGGTGCGCGCGTTTCGCGTGCTGTTCGGGCCGGTGGCGATCGCGATCAACCGGTCGCTGGCGGCGGTGGTACGGACGGCGGACGAGCCGCGCGAGGACGAGACGGCGGAGCTGCTGCGGCTGGCGGAGATCGAGACGGACGGCGAGCCGATCGAGGAGGAGGAGCGGCAGATGATCCGGGGGATCATCGAGATGGAGGATACGACGGCGCGGGAGATCATGGTGCCGCGGATCGACATCGAAGCGCTGGACGCGTCGGAGACGCTGGACGACGCGCTGAAGCTGATCGTAGACAAGGGGTTCAGCCGGATCCCGCTGTACGACGACACGATCGACAACGTGGTGGGCGTGATCTACGCAAAGGACCTGTTGCGCTGCGTGAGCGAAGGGCGGAGGCCGCCGCTGCGGGACATCGCGCGGCCGCCGTACTTCATCCCGGAGTCGAAGCGGGTGGACGAGCTGCTGGCAGAGCTGCGTCAGAGCAAGGTGCACATCGCGGTCGTCGTCGATGAGTACGGCGGCACGGCAGGCATCGTGACGATCGAGGACCTGCTGGAGGAGATCGTGGGCGAGATCCAGGACGAGTACGACCGCGAGGAGGCGCCGATCGAGCGGCTGAACGAGACGGAGGCGATCCTCGACGGGCGGGTGAGCATCGAGACCCTGACGGAGCTGTTCGGGTTCGAGCCGGACGAACAGCAAGACTACGACACGGTGGGCGGATTCGTGTACCACCGGCTGGGGAAGGTACCGGTGGCGGGCGACGAGGTGCGCGTGGACGGCCTCACGTTGCGGGTGCTGAGCGTGATCGGCCGGCGGATCAAGAAGGTACGGGCGCGCAAGGTGGAGACGGCGAAGGACGCCGTAGTCCCGTAGTCGCGCCGCGCTGCGCGCGCCAGTGTACGATCAGACCGATGACCGACGAACAGGTGAGCGTCCGCGCGCGAGCGGCGGCGCTGGCGCCGTGGGCAGCGCTGGCCGCCATCACATTCCTCGTGGCGTTCGCGCTGCGGTACCCGTCGCTGTACGAGCCGCGCTGGTACGGGGACGAAGGGATCTTCGCGGCGATCGCGCAGAACATGCGCGAGGGGCGCACGCTGTACGCGCAGGCGTGGGACAACAAGCCGCCGCTGATCTATTTCACGTATGGGGGGATCCAGTCGCTGTTCGGGACGGGGATGTTCGCGCTGCACCTGATGACGACCGGGGTGGTGCTGGCGACGCAGGCGGGCGTGATGGCGGTGGCGGCGCTGCTGTACGGGCGGCGGCGGGCGCTGGCGGCGGGCCTGCTATTCGCGGTCGTCATGGACACGCCGGTGATCGAGGGCGACCTGGCGATGACCGAGACGTTCATGATCCTGCCGACGACGCTGGCGATGCTGGCGTTCGTCGTGGCGGAGCGGCGGGCGCCGGAGCGAGGGCTGCCGCTGTACGTGGCGGCGGGGCTGCTGCTGGGCGTGGCGGCGGGGTTCAAGCAGGTGGCGGTCTTCGACCTAGCGGCGGTGGCGCTGATGATCGCGCTGACGCACGAGCGGCCGCTGCGCGCGCTGGTGCCGCTGGCGTGCGGCTTCGGGGCTGTGCAGGCGGGCATCGCGGCGTTCTTCATCGCCGAGGGGGCGTTCTCCGGGTACTGGTACGCCGTCGCGGGATCGCTGGGGCTGTACGCCGACCTGGCACCGGCGGCGAATCCGCTGGCACGGCTGACGACGGTGCTGCCGGCGCTGCTGGTGCTGGCGTGGCTGGCGCGGCGGCGGCAGGCCGGGGAGCCCGTGACGCTCGCGGCGTTCCCGGCGCTGTGGCTGGGGCTCGCCGTCGCGGGGGCGACATCGAGCACGTTTCCGTTCCCCCACTACCTGCAGCAGGCGGCGCCGGCGGCGGCGTTGACGATCGCGGGCAACCCGCTGGGGATCGAACGCGAGGGGCTGAGCCGGGCGCTGCTGGCGGTCACGGGGGTGCTGGTCGCGGCGCTGATCGCCGGGCAGTTCACGGTGGCGTTCCGCGACCGGCGCCAGCTCGATCCGGTGCGGTACTACCGGACGTTCGTGGAGCACCAGTTCGGCACGATGAGCGACCTGCGGTACGAGTACGCGTTCGACGGCAAGGTGGTGGCGGTCCACGATATCGTGCGGACGATCCGCGCGGACGGGGGCGGGACGACGGTGTACACATGGAGCGAGCTGCCGTGGATCTACCCGACGGGCGGGTTCACGAATCCGGCGCGGTACTACACGTCGTTCCTGGGGGAGCTGATCCCGGGGGCGAAGCCGCAGATCATGGACGCGCTGGAGCGGCACCCGCCGGCGTACTTGGTGGTCTCGAGCAACAGCTACGCGCCGTTCGAGCGGCTGCAGCAGTTCCTCGACGGGCGATACGTGCTGCTCCACGGGCAGGGCGATTGGCGGGTGTACCGGCTGGCGACCGCGCCGGGGAAGCTGGCGCCGGAGAGCGCACGGGCCGCGGGCGAATGAAGCCCCGGCGGGCGTAGGTGCGCTTGGCGGAAGGCGCGCGTCCCGCCTATAGTAGTGCCACATGGACGAAGTAGAACGTAAGTACTGGATCGCTTTTAGCCGCGTGCCGCGCGTGGGCCGGGTGTGCGCCGGGCAGCTCGAAGCGCACTTCGGGACGATGGAGCGCGCCTGGCACGCGCCTGCGGGGGAGCTGCGAGCGGCGGGGCTGGACGCCGGCAGCGTCACGGCGTGCCTGGATGCGCGGGCGACGATCGACCCGGACGTGGAGGTGCAGCGGCTGGCCGAACACGGCGTGCGGGCGCTGACGTGGCACGACGACGATTACCCGAAGCAGCTGCGCGAGGTGTACGACCGTCCGCCGGTGCTGTACGTGCGCGGCACGCTGACGCCGGCGGACGAGTGGGCCGTGGCGGTCGTCGGCACGCGGCGGGTGACGGTGTACGGAAGGCAGGTGGCGGAGGAGATGGCGCGCGGGCTGGCGGCGAACCGCGTGACGGTGGTCAGCGGGCTGGCGCGCGGCGTCGACGCGGTGGCGCACCGGGCGGCGATCGAGGCGGGGGGCCGGACGATCGCGGTGCTGGCGTGCGGGCTGGACCTGGTGTATCCGCCGGAGCACAAGCGGCTGGCGGAGGAGATCACGCACCATGGCGCGTTGATCAGCGACTACGCGCTGGGGACGCAGCCGCGCAGCGAGTTCTTCCCGCGGCGGAACCGCATCCTCAGCGGCATCTCGCTGGGGGTGCTGGTGGTGGAAGGCGACGTGAAGAGCGGCGCGCTGATCACGGCGCGGCAGGCGCTGGAGCAGAACCGCGAGGTGTTCGCGATCCCGGGGAGCATCTACTCGCCGGCGTCGCGCGGCACGAACAAGCTGATCCAAGACGGAGAGGCGAAGCCGACGCTGGACGTGCAGGACGTGCTGGCGGAGCTGAACCTGAGCATGGCGGCGCACCAGATCGAGATGACGGAGCTGCTGCCGGCGGACGAGAACGAGCGGACGGTGCTGCGCCAGCTGGGCCCGCAGCCGGCGCACGTGGACGACGTGCGGCGGGCCTGCGGGCTGCCGATCGCGACGGTGACGAGCACGCTTGCAATGCTGGAGCTGAAGGGGCTGGTGCAGCAGGTCGGCCGGATGAACTACGTGCGGGCGCGAGAAGCGGCTCTGCCGTGAAGCGCCCGCCGGGCGGTGCGGCTCGGCGGCAGCCGGTGGCGGGTTGCGCGCATCGCCGGTCGCCGGAGCCCACGCCCCGTCACAGGGCGGCGAACGTCCTTTCGGCGATCTCGACCACGTCGTTGGGAAGGAAGGCAGCAACGAACTTTCGCAAGCTCTGCTGCCGCTCGGCGAGCGTATCACCGCGTCCGAGCAGGAGCGCGTCGTGGAAGACGGCCACGTCCTCGACGACGCGCTCGCAGCGGTAGTAGGCGAGCGCCTCGGCGTCCACCGTTGCGGGGCCGTAGCCGCGGTAGAAAGCAGCCGCCTCTTCCGGGCGATTCCACACGCCGCCGATGCCGGCACCGACAAACATGAGGTCGCGCTCTTTGGGTGCGAGCACCGGATCGTCCCAATCGACGATCGTCAGCGAGCCGGCGCTGTCGACGAGGACGTTGCCTGCGTGGAGATCGCCGTGGCAGGGCACCAGTGGCAGCGCCCTGTCTCGAAGGGACGCGGCGAGGCTGTCCGCGTGTTGGACGAGGCTGGTGATCCGGGGGGTGTTAGCGGCGAGCACGTGGACGAGGTCGCGCGCGACGTCATCATCAAGATGCTGGGACGGGAGCGCGGCCAGGCAGGCGCGGACGCGAGCGCGCCAGGTGTCCGCGTAGGTCTCGTGGCGCATGGCCGCGGTGACGGAGGGCGGCGGTTGGGCGCCGTGCACCGCCCGGACGATGGCGCCGAGCGCGGTCCACTGCCGCCGGGTCAGCGGCCGCTGGAAGGCGTTCTCTCCCTCAACGAAGGGATAGAGCGTCGCTGTCCAGCCGGCAAGGACGCCGGGGCGCCGCCGATCGAGCGGCGGCAGGGGCGCGAGCACCCGCGTCATCCCGGAGTCGGCGAGATATCCTGCGAGCGGCGGCGGTGGGGCGTCCCGCCTGAGCTTCAGGAACAGCGGCCCGTCATCAGTCTCGACCCGGTACGCGGTGAGGTCCGCGTCGGACAGGCGATCCAGCAGGGCAACCTGCCGCGCATCGAGCCCGTAGACGCTCCGGACGAACTCTGCGACCCGGGCGGCCGCGAGTTCAGGGCTGGGGGACATCGTGCTGGCTGGAGATGGATCTCACCTGGATTCGCTCGTGGACCTTGCCGCCTGATGCTACGGGGACCGGCGCGCGCCTACAGACTATCGGCTTGACCCGGTCATCAGGCGGCGGGCGCAGACTCCGAAGGTCGGCATGAGCGGCGGGGCTACCGAAGCGGCGGCTTGACAGGCTTGCTACGCTCAAACGCGAACCTGTGCCCGGCCCGAAGCCGCGACCGGCCGTCCGAGTCCGGACGGGGGAGTCCTCCGTATTCAGGAGGGCTACCGGGTGGCCGAGAAGGCTGTTGAGGCAGGCGGCGCGTCGTGTATAACAACCGGGGCCAGCACGGGCCCGGGAATTGATAGGGAGCTATGGCGAAATCCAAAGGGAAGAGCCTGGTGATCGTAGAGTCACCAGCGAAAGCGCGGACGCTTTCGGGAATCCTCGGCAAGGCATACGACGTCAAGGCCTCGGTGGGCCACGTGCGCGACCTCCCCAAATCCCAGCTCGGTGTCGATGTAGAGCAAGACTTCGCACCCAAGTACCTGGTCCCGCGGGACAAGAAGGAGATCGTCAAGGGGCTGAAGGAGGCGGCGAAGAAGGCCTCCATGGTCTACCTGGCGACTGACCCCGACCGCGAGGGCGAGGCGATCTCCTGGCACCTGGCGCAGGCGATGGAGCTGGACGGCAAGCCGTACGAGCGGGTGGAGTTCCACGAGATCACGACGGACGCGGTGAAGGCGGCGTTCGAGCGCCCGCGGCAGATCGACATGCGGCTTGTGGACTCGCAGCAGGGGCGGCGGGTGCTGGACCGGCTGGTGGGCTACAAGGTGAGCCGGGTCCTGTGGAACAAGATCCGGTGGGGGCTGAGCGCGGGGCGCGTGCAGTCGCCGGCGCTGCGGATGGTGGTCGAGCGCGAGCGGGAGATCCAGGCGTTCACGCCACAGGAGTACTGGACGATCGACACGCGGCTGGCGCGGCAGGCGGACGCCGACGACGCGGCGTTCACGGCGCGGCTTGCGGGGCTGCCGGGCACGCGGAAGGCGGAGATCGAGAGCGCGGAGCGAGCGGACGCCGTCAGCGGCGACCTGCGCGCGGCGGCGTTCAGCGTGCGCGAGGTGAAGAAGAAGCAGCAGATCCGCCGGCCCTCGCCGCCGTTCACCACGAGCACCCTGCAGCAGGAGGCATCGCGGCGGTACGGATTTTCGGCGAAGCGGACGATGGCGGTGGCGCAGCAGCTGTACGAGGGGCTGACGATCGGCGGGCAGGGGCAGGTCGGGCTGATCACGTACATGCGCACGGACTCGCTGAACATCGCGCATGTGGCGCGGGAGGAGGCGCGGTCGTACATCGGGCGGAAGTTCGGCGCGGACTTCGTACCGGCGCAGCCGCGGTTCTACAAGACGAAATCGAAGGGGGCGCAGGAGGCGCACGAGGCGATCCGGCCGACGTCGCCTTCGCGGGAACCGGCAGCAGTCCGTAAGGCGCTGACGTCCGACCAGTACAAGCTCTACAACCTGATCTGGCAGCGGATGCTGGCGAGCCAGATGGCCGACGCGGTGTTCGACCAGGTAAGCGTCGAGATCGACGCGAAGGCGCCGGCGCACGCCCAGCCGTACTTGCTGCGGGCAACGGCCAGCCACATGCGCTTCCCGGGCTTCCGGCAGGTGTACGTGGAGGGTCGCGACACGGCGTCGGACGAAGACGAAGAGCGGGCGCTGCCGGAGCTATCGGCGGCGGACATCCTGCGGCTGCTGGAGGTGAAGCCGGAGCAGCACTTCACGGAGCCGCCGCCGCGCTACACGGAGGCCACGCTGGTCAAGGCGCTGGAGGAGAACGGGATCGGGCGACCTTCCACGTACGCGGCGACGATGTCGACGATCCAGGAGCGTGGTTATGTGAAGAAGGACGGCCGGGCGCTGCGGCCCCAGGAGCTGGGGTTCGTCGTGTGCGACCTGCTTTCGGAGCGCTTCCCGACGGTCGTGGACATCGGCTTCACGGCGCGGATGGAGGACGAACTGGACGAAGTCGCCACCGGCGAGCGGCAGTGGCCGCCGGTGGTACGGGAGTTCTACGTGCCGCTGGAGGAAGCGCTGGCGGCGGCGGCCGACGCGCCGCGGGTGGAGCAGCCGACGGACGAAGTGTGCGACAAGTGCGGCAAGCCGATGATCGTGCGCTGGGGGCGGTTCGGGCAGTTCCTGGCGTGCTCCGGCTACCCGGAGTGCAAGAACGCGCGGCCGCTTGGCGAAGAGGCGGCGCAGCAGGCGGAGCCGACGAACGAGGTGTGCGACCTGTGCGCATCGCCGATGGTGATCAAGCGAGGACGCTTCGGGCAGTTCCTGGCGTGCAGCCGATACCCTGAGTGCAAGGGGCGGCGGCCGATCCTGCGCAAGGTGGGCGTGGCGTGTCCGAAGGACGGCGGCGAGATCATCGAGCGGAAGAGCAAGCGCGGGCGGACGTTCTACGGCTGCGCAAACTACCCGACGTGCGACTTCACCAGCGGCACGCGGCCGCTGAAGCAGCCCTGCCCCGTCTGCGGCGGGCTGATCGTGACAGCGGGCCGCGGGAATGCGCGCTGTACGCGGTGCGACTGGAAGGGCGAGCAGGAAGGCTCTGAGCCGGAGCTTGCGCGGGCCTCGGCTTGAGCGCGGGCACGGACGCGTCACGAGCGGCGCGGAGCCGCGGGGCGGAGCCGCGCCCGGCCGCTGAGCGCTGGCGATGAAGCCGATCTCGCGCCGGCGGTTCATCGCGTCGTCGGCGGCGACGCTGGCGGCAGCCGGGGCGACGGCGATCGTCGGCTGCGAGCGGAAGAGCGGAGCGCCAGCGGGCACCGGCGCCGGGCCGCGGAGGGCGCTGACGGCGGCGGGCAGCCGCGGCTCCGTCCTGCGGGCATACAACTTCGACGCGCTGCAGCCGGACACCCTTGACCCACACCTGGCGCAGATGGGGCCGATCGCCAACGTCCACGCGGCGATCTACAGCCGGCTGCTGAGCTGCACCGATGCCGGCAGTGGAGCGCTGGCGCCGGACCTGCTGGCCGCGATGCCGGAGCAGCCGGACAAGACCACGTACCTGCTCACCCTGCGCGAAGGGGCCGGCTTCCACGATACGCCACGGTTCCGGACGGCGTACCCGCAGACGGCGGGGCGCGCGCTCACCGCGGGCGACGTGCAGTTCAGCATCGAGCGGCAGCTGGACGCGAACAGCCCGCAGGCGCGCCGCTTCATCCACCGGTCCGGGTTCATGGCGATCGACAAGATCACGGTGACGGGCGCGCGGACGCTGAAGATCACCACGACGCGGCCGACGGCACCGTTCGTGAGCTACCTGGCCGGGCGGCGCGCCTTCATCGTGGCGCCGGAGACCGTGGGCGCCGGGGGCCAGATCGCGAGCGACGCGGGGCTGATCGGGACGGGGCCTTTCGTGCTGGAAGCGTTCCAGCCGGGCAAACTCGTGAGCCTCCGGCGCAACGCGGAGTGGTTCGCGCGCGACGACGACCGCGCGGCAGGGATCGGGCGGCCGTACCTTGCGGGGTACGACGCGTTCTACACGCCGCAGGAGGACGCGTTCCAGCGCATCGCGTTCGAGCGGGCGAACGTGGACACGACGGGGTTTTCCGACGTGAGGGTGCTGGACCAAGAGCACAAGGCGAACCTGGCGGACATCGTGCTGGAGGAGTCGGACGCGGGCGGGCTATTGGCGAGCCGGTTGCTGCTGGACCGGGCGCCGTTCAAGGACGACCGGGTGCGCCGCGCGATCCACCTGGCGATCGACCGGGCGGGGCTGGCGGCGCTGCTCTATCCGCCGGTTTCGGGGCAGGCATCGGCGAAGCTGACGGGGCCGGTGACGCCACTGATGGGGCAGTGGAGCATCGCCCCGCCGGAGCTGGAGCGGCGGCCGGGGTACCGGAGCGACGCGGCGGGGCGGGCCGCGGACCTCGCGCAGGCGAAGCAGCTGTGGTCGGCGGCGCTGGGAGGGCAGGAGCCGGGCGAGGTGCGCGTGCTGTTCGCCGGGGTGCCGCGGCTGATCCCGGACCGGGCGGTGGCGTTCGTGCAGCAGCAGTTGCGGGACGCGCTGGGGCTGGCGATCACGCCGGTGGTGGACCCGACGGGCGGGGTGTTCATCGCGGCGGCGCTGGCGCGCAACATCGACGGGGCGACAGATGGGGTGGCGCCGTTCACGTTCGCGTTCGAGGATGGCGGATACGACGTGGACTCGTGGCTCTACCCGCAGTTCCGGAGCGGGCAGCCGATGAACACGTACCGGCTGCAGGACGCGCAGCTGGACGCGATGCTCGACAAGGAGCGCGGCGAGTTCTCCACCGAAGCGCGGCGGAAGCTTGGCCTGGACGTGCAGGACTACCTGATCGCCAACGTGAACGCGCGGCTGGAGTACCTGGCGCCGATCGAGCGGCGGCTGACGTGGGGGTACGTGCGCAACTCGCACATGCCGGCGTGGTACGGGGAGACGCAGCACCTGGCGGACACATGGATCGACACGTCGAACCCGGCGTCACACGCGCGGCCGGCGTAACCGGAAGCGGCACCCTGCTAGGCGGTTCCCCTACGCTGAGTTGCTACGCTGTGGCCGATCATCCCATCGAGGAGCTCTCGTGACGATCATCATCATGATGCTCGCAGGCTGCGTGGCCGGCTTCGCGCTGGACAACCTGATCGCGCGCATGGCGAAGGAGCCGTATCAGCGCGGCGATTCGGACGGCGACGATGCGGCGGGGCGGCCGGGAGCGACGGCGCTGGACCTCCACAGCGAGGCGGGGGCGCTGGCGATGCCGGCGCTGCTGACAGACCGCTGGTGGCTGCGCCGCACCATGGTGGTGGCCGCGACGGCGGCGCTGTTCGCGCTGGTCGGCTGGCGGTACGCGGCGGACAGCTGGCAGCTGCCGATCGTGGCGGCGTACGTGTCGGCGCTGATCATCTGCACATCGACGGACCTGCTGGCGTACCGGGTGCCGAACGCGGTGACGTACCCGGCGATCCTGGGCGCGCTGATCGTGGGCCTGACGATCAACGACGCGAACCGGCTCGACGTGGTGTTCGGCGGGCTGGTGTTCGGCGGGCTGCTGTTCGTGCCTTCGATCCTGACGGGCGGCGCGATGGGCATGGGGGACGTGAAGCTGGCGTTCTTCGTGGGCTTCGCGCTGGGGCTGACGCTGGTGGTGCCGGCGATGTTGCTGATGGCGATCTCCGGCGGTCTGGCCGCCGCGCTGATGCTCGTGACGCGGGTGCGCAGCAAGGGCGACCCGATCCCGTACGCGCCGTTCATCGCCGGGGCGGCGCTGGTGGTGCTGCTGCTGCGGGGCACGGCGTTCCACTCGCTCTAGGCGGGGCCGGGCCCCGCATACCCGGACCGCCCGACGGGCCTGCCGCCACGAGACGTAACGGGGCACACCCCGAGCGCACCCGCCCAGCACACGTCCGCTACAATTCGTGCACGATCGCGTCACGCCCGTGCTGCGCAGGCGAACCAGCGACTTACGAAGAGATTCCGCAATGGCCATTAACGTACGGCTCATCGACCACACGAGCGACCCGGCACGGTCGCTGTACGTCGCCTACCGGACGGCGTACTCGGCGCTGACGCCGCAGACGATCGTCGACCGGATCGCGTCGGACCGGATCACGCGGGAGCAGATGTGGGAGTTCATCGAGAAGCGGCTGGAGACGGGGCACGCATCGCCGCTGGAGCAGGTGTGGTTCGAGTTCGCGATCTCGGGGGTGAGCCGGGCGTTCAGCCACCAGTTCGTGCGGCACAAGATCGGGATCAGCTTCGAACAGCAGAGCCAGCGGTACGTGGCGTTCAAGAAGGGCGAGTTCCCGTACACGGTGCCTGAGACGGTGAAGCGGGCGGGCTTCGGCGACAAGATGGAGGAGGCGTTCGACCGGCTGGGTGAGCTGTACCAGGAGATGATCGAAGCGGGGATCCCGGCGGAGGACGCGCGGTTCCTGATCCCGAACGCCGCGAACACGAACTTCAAGGTGGTCGTGAACTTCCTGGAGCTGCTGCACATCTGCGACCTGCGCCTCTGCACGCGGGCGCAGTGGGAGTTCCGGCAGGTGGCGTCGCAGATGCGGGCGCAGATCCACCGGGCGTTCCCGGAGCTGGCGCAGTACATCCAGCCGAAGTGCGGCGACAAGCGCTGGGGCTACTGCGACGAGTCGCTGGCGGACTGGCAGGCGTGCCCGATCGGCAAGAAGCGGCCGCACAAGAAGCAGCTCTTCGAGCTGTACGACGCGCACCGGCGCGGCGAGCTGGCGCCGCTGGCCGACGACGATTTCACGACGATCGAACAGATCGGCTCGTCGGTGGCGACGGCGGGATCGGCGAAGCCGGCGGCGCCGAAGGGGCGCGAGCAGCGGGCCGTGCCGGAGACGCGGGACGAAGGCTAGCGCCAGGCGCGAACGTAGGCGGCCCTCACGCCCTGACCGGCTCCACCGCACCTCGCCGGGGGTATACTCGATCCCATGGCACAGGACGTCCGGTTCTGCACGACGTCGGACGGCATCCGTATCGGCTACGCGGTGTCCGGGAATCCGGATGGTCCGACGCTGCTGTGGGTCCCCGGGTGGGTGACGCACATCGAACTGAGCGAGGAGCACGCGTCGTTTCGCGCCGGGCACGACGCGTTCAGGGAGCGCTTCCGGCTGGTGGTGTACGACAAGCGCGGCACCGGCCTCTCCGACCGTGGCATCACGGATTTTTCGCTCGATGCGCGCATGCGGGACATCGAGGCGGTGGTGGCCGATCTGAAGGTCAAGAAGCTGTCGCTCTTCGCCATGTCCGAGGGCGGACCACTAGCGATGGCCTACGCGGCGCACTACCCGCGGCGCGTGTCGGGCATGGTGCTGTACGGGACGTTCGCGCGGCCCCTGAGCAGCCCGGCGGGCGATGCGCTGGTGGCGCTCGTGCGCGCGGAGTGGGGAATCGCGTCCGACACGTTCATCAGCATTTTTTCGCCGGATGCGACGGCGGAGGAGCGTCAGCAGTGGCTGCGTTTCTCGCGCGCGGCGGCGACGCGCGAAGAAGCCGCGCTGATGCTAGAAGCCAACATGAAGACGGACGTGAGCGCACACTTGCCGAAGATCAGGGCGCGGACGCTGG
Organism: Dehalococcoidia bacterium; assembly: GCA_035632115.1. Lineage (GTDB taxonomy): Bacteria > Chloroflexota > Dehalococcoidia > DSTF01 > JACRBR01 > DASQHL01. The sequence continues at coordinate 15,353 of DASQHL010000142.1, forward strand.
TGCTGCACGCGCGAGGGGATCGCGCGATCGCGTTCGAACGCGGGCGGGAGGTAGCCGGCGGCATCCGCGGCGCCCGCCTGGTGGCGATCGAGAGTCGCAGCCACCTGCCGGGGCCGGACGACATGAGAGAGGTCACGCGCATGGCCGCGGAGTTCCTGCTCGGAGCAGAGCACAGCGCGGCGCCCGCGGCCGCGCCGGGCGGCTCCCGCGCGCCGGTCGCGGTCATGTTCACGGACGTCGAGGGGTCGACGGCGCTGACCGAGCGGCTGGGGGACGCGGGGGCACGCGAAGTGCTTCGGCTGCACGAGCGCGTGACGCGCGACGCGCTGCGGGCGCACCGCGGCTCCGAAGTGAAGACGATGGGCGACGGGTTCATGGCGACCTTCGCATCAGTGGCAGGGGGACTGGCATGCGCCGTCGCCATCCAGCGCGCGCTTGCCGCGCACAACGCGACGGCCGCGGACGCGGTGCGGGTGCGCATCGGCATGAACGCGGGGGAGCCAGTCGCCGAGGGGAGCGATCTCTTCGGGTCGGCGGTGAACCTGGCGGCGCGCATCGCTGCGACGGCAGACGGGGGCGAGATCGTGGTGTCGAACGTCGTGCGGGAGCTGTGCGCGGGCAAGGGGTTTCGCTTCACGGACCGCGGCGCGTTCGTGCCGAAGGGCTTCGACGAGGCAGTACGCCTGTATGAGGTGCGCTGGCAGGACGACGAGACGGGCGTCGCGGGGGGAGAGCCGCAGTCGGCGCGCGCAATCGACCCCGCGGGCCGGGGCGCGTAATCCCGCATGCTGATCCGCCTTCCGTACGGCGAACACGGCCTCGACGCGGAGGTGCCGGATGCTGCGACGGTGCTGGTGCCGGAGCGCACGCCGCCGCTCGCCGACGCGGGCACGGCTGTCCGGGCTGCGATCGCCGGGCCGATCGCGTCGCCGCCGCTTGCGACGATCGCGCGGCGCGGGCAGAGGGCCGCGATCGTTGTATCGGACGTGACGCGGCCGGTGCCGAACGCGGTGATCCTGCCGCCGCTGCTCGAGACGCTGGAGGCGGCCGGCGTGGCGCGCGACGACGTCACGATCGTCGTCGGCACGGGACTGCACCGGCCGTCACGGCCGGACGAGCACCGCCGCATCCTCGGTGACGCGATCCTCGGCCGCTACCGGGTGGTCGACCACGTGGCGAGGGGCCGCTCGACGCAGGCGTACCTGATGACGACGGCGAGGGGCGTCGAGGTGTGGCTCAGCCGCGCGTACTTGGAGGCTGACCTACGCATCGTCACGGGGTTCGTGGAGCCGCACTTGTTCGCGGGGTACTCCGGCGGGGGCAAGGGCGTGATGCCCGGCATCGCCGGCGCAGAAGCGATTATGGCGAACCACGGCGCGCGGATGATCGGCCACCCGCGGGCGACGTGGTGCGTCACCGACGGCAACCCGATCTTCGAGGAGATGCGCGACGTCGCGCTACGATCCGAACCGTCGTTCACGGTGAACGTGACGCTGGACGAGCGGCAGCGCATCACGGGCGTCTTCGCGGGCGAGCTGGCGGCGGCGCACGACGCGGCGATCGCGCAGGCGGCGCGGCAGGCGGTGCGGCCGATCCCGCACCTGTACGACGTCGTGGTGGTCACGAACATGGGTTATCCGGCGGACCTGGTGCTGTACCAGTCAGTGAAGGGGATGTCGGTGGCGGCGCAGGCGTGCGCGCCCGGCGGCGCGATCCTGCTCGTGGCGGAGTGCCGGGAGGGCGTGGGCGGGGACGAGTACGTGGAGCTGCTGCACGGCGAGGCGAGCCCGCAGGCGCTGCTGCGCGGGATCGAGAGCGAGGGGCACGAGACAGCGTTCGACCAGTGGCAGGTGCAGGTGCAGGCGATGGTGCAGGCGCGCTGCGATGTGTGGCTCTGCTCATCGCTGCCGCGCGAGACGGTGGAGGCGGCGCACCTGAGCTATGCGCCGGACGTGACGGCGGCGCTGGCGCGGATCATCGACGAGCGGCGGACGGCGGCGGGGCGGGAGCCGTCGGTGTGCGTGCTGCCGCACGGGCAGATGACGGTGCCGCGGGTGGCGGCGGGGTGATTGTCGCCTACCACCGCAGGACGGGCTTGCGGGCGGCTGTCGCTTCGTCGAGGCGGCGGAGGGGGGCGGTGCGGGAGCGGTGCATCGCTGAGACCCAGGTACGGGGTTCTGCAGTCGCTTTTTGGCAGATCGCGCACATTTGAGAGTTTTGTATATGTTTTTGGCGCTCAGTACGAGTTGACAGGCTCGTACTACCGGGGGTATCATTGCTCATCGAGCTCGTACAGACCCATCAATGACTCGTACTTCGTAGAGGAGGTAGAAAAATGGACCAAGCCGACTTCGAAATGGGGATCAGGGCAATGCCAACGCGTGACGGTGGGAACACTTGCTACGACACCGTCGTGACGGCTGGTACTGTTGCTCGTTTCATCAAGCGTGGATTCCTTCGCATCGATGACGACCATCAGCGAGGCCGGGACACAGTCACCGGCAAGCCTCAAGTGGATCAGGAGAAGATCGACAAGTGGACTCAGGATCTGATCGACGGGCGGGCAATCATCGGGACAGTGATGTGGAACTTCAGGCCGGAGGAAGGGTCGACGCTCCGGTACGACGCGGACGGTGGCAAGCTCTTTATCAGCGGCGAGGCGACCATCCCGGATAGCTACCACCGGCACATGGCACTGCGCGCCGCCGTTGAGAGCAGTCAGCGGGGGAGCGGCTTCGACACCAGCCTCCCGGTTTCGGTGCGGATTTGGGGAGTCTCGGCCAGCGAGGAGAACCGAATCTTCTACGCGCTCAATCAGGAGGGGAAGCCAGCCGATGCGACGCGGGCGAAGTGGCTCTTCCCGAAGGTCCTGGCGCAGAAGCTAGCATCTGAGTTCGTGCGCCAGTCGCCCCACCTCGGACACGACAACGTTGATACGGTGCGGGATCGACTGTCGCAGAGGAACCCGCGCTTGGCCGCCTTCGGGACGATCAGCAGGGCCTTCGAGGAGCATTTCGATGGCGTTGATCTGCACGACGACAACCTACAGGCCAACGTGACTTACATGGTCTCCTTCTGGAATGAGCTGGTGAAGGTGCTACCCGAGCTAGGCAGGCTGAACCTCGCGGATCGCCAAAGGGCGCGAAGTGTATCGCTGGTCGACTCGGCCAACGTTATCAACTCGTTGATCGGTGTCGGGAGGATGATGAAAGACTCAGGTGCGGACATGTCGACGTTGCAGCGCCTGTGCGACGTGGTCCCCACCCCTGACGGCGGGGTGGTGCCATTCTTCAGCCGCCAGAACCCTCTCTGGCTTGAAGAGGGCGTCCTCGTCCCGGGCGAGAAGGTCGTCGATGGGAAGCGCACGCTCGCCCTTCGCAACAGCCGCCAAGCTCGAAGGGCCACGTTTACTGCGATGCTCCGCCAGGTTGGTTTGGTCGAGGGGCCATCGGACAGCGCCGAAGAGGCCGAACCAGAGCTGGTTGGCGTTTAGCGAAACGCTACCATGGGAAACCAGCGGTGAGAACCCCGTCCCA
>DASQHL010000143.1:0-14924 GCA_035632115.1 Dehalococcoidia bacterium
AGGTGGAGGCGGCGGGCGGCGAGGGTGTAGATGCGGGGGTCCGGCTTGGCAATGCCGACGTCGGCGGAGACGACGACATCATCGAATAGCTCGATGATGCCGTGCTGGCGCAGGCGGCCGCGCAGGGTGTTGTCGGCGTTGCTCAGCACGGCGGTCCGGTACGGGGGCCGGAGGCGGCGGATGAGGTCGATGTTGGGCGCGATGAGGTGCTGCTGGTCCCGCCAGTGGGTGTGCAGCGGGGGCAGCTCGCGGCCGGCCGCGGCCTCGAGGTCGTGATGGGCGGACGAGAGCCAGGCCTCGCGGTCGCCGACGCCGACCTCGATCTGGCGCCAGGTCTCGGAGCCATAGAGGGTCTCGACGATGGCGCGGTCGCGGCGGCCGTGCTCGGCCTCGGGATCGCGCGTGACGTCCCAGCGCATGTCCCAGAGGACTCCGCCGTAATCGAAGATCAGGCCGCGGACTACGGTCATTGTTTTCTCCATCTGGCACGGCAAGCAGGTATCAAGCGAGCCGGGGCTATCTCCTTCGTCAGCGCGGGCGGTAGCGGTTGGCGATGGGGAGGCGGCGGTCGCGACCGAAGGCACGCGGGGTGATCTTGATCCCGGGTGGCGCCTGCCGGCGCTTGTACTCGTTGCGATCGACCATCTTGACGATGCGCTGGACGAGGGCTGCATCGTAGCCGGCGGCGACGATCTCGGCGACGCTGCGGTCGTCCTCGACGTACGCCTGGAGGATGGGGTCGAGGACGTCGTAGGGCGGCAGGGTGTCGGTATCGAGCTGTTCGGCGCGGAGTTCGGCGCTGGGCGGCTTATCGATGACGGCGCGGGGGATGATATCGCGGCCGGCGCTGCGGTTGCGGTGGCGGGCGAGATCCCAGACGAGCGTCTTGGGCACATCCTTGATCACGGCGAAGCCGCCGGCCATGTCGCCGTAGAGGGTGGAGTAGCCGGTCGCCATCTCGCTCTTGTTGCCGGTGGTCAGCGCCATCCAGCCGAACTTGTTGGACAGGGACATGAGGACGTTGCCGCGGATGCGGGCCTGGAGGTTCTCCTCGGCGACGCCGAACTGCGTGTCCTGGAAGGAGCCGGCGAGCATGTCGAGGGACGCGGTGAAGGCGCCCTCGATGGGGATAGTGAGGCAGCGGATGCCGAGGCGGCCGGCCAGGGCCTGGGCGTCGGTCTTGCTGCCCTCCGACGAGAAGCGGGATGGCATCGAGACGCCGACGACGTGCTCGGGGCCAAGCGCGTCGGCGGCGATGACGGCGACGAGCGACGAATCGACGCCGCCGGAGAGGCCGACGAGCACGGTTTCGAAGCCGGTCTTCCGGATGTAGTCGCGGACGCCGAGGACGAGCGCGTCGTACACCTCCGCGATGGGATCGAGCAGGGGGGCGACGGCGGGCGAGATGGCCGGCCGATCGGGCGCGAGGGGTGCGTCGCTGACGGGGACCTTGCGCGGGGGACCGGCCTGGCGGACGGCGAGGCGCTCCTTTCGGTGGCGCGGGTCGTGGAGGCGGGTCTGCATGACGCCCTCGACGTCGATGTCGTAGACCAGCAGTTCTTCGCGGAACTGGGCGGCGCGCGCGACGAGTCGGCCGGTCTCGTCGTAGATCACGCTGTGGCCGTCGAACACGAGCTCGTCCTGGCCGCCGACGGCGTTGACGTAGCAGACGACGACGCCGTTGTCGTTGGCGCGGGTCGAGATCATGCCCTCGCGGAAGGTGCCCTTGGCGCGGCTGTACGGCGAGCCGTTGATGTTGACGACGACCTCGGCGCCGGCGTGCGCCTGGTCGCGGGTGGGGCCTTCCGTGTACCAGATGTCCTCGCAGATGTTCACGCCCACGTCGACGCCGGCGATGACGAAGACGGGGGACTCGAAGCCGCGCTGGAAGTAGCGATCCTCGTCGAAGACGCCGTAGTTGGGCAGGAACTGCTTGTGGTAGCGATGGACGAGCTTGCCGCCGGAGATAACGGCGGCGGCGTTGTAGATGTCGTCGTTGGCGTCAACGAAGCCGACGATGGAGACGATGCCTGTCGTGGCGCGCGCGATCTCGTCGAGGGCGGCGAGGTTGTCCTCAATGAAGGAGCGGCGGAGGACGAGGTCTTCTGGCGGATAGCCGGTGACGGCGAGTTCGGGGAAGGCGACGAGGTCGGCACCCAGGGCGCGTGCCCGCTGCGTCCACTCGATGATCTTGGCCGTGTTGCCGGGCAGATCACCGACCGTCGTGTTGACCTGGGCAAGGGCGACGCGGAGGATGCGCATAGCGCGACCTTTCGACTTCGTGTCTACTGTACACTAACTGCCGCCGAGCCGCCGCCGCAACCGTGCGGTGGCCGGTATCGAGGCGAAGATTGAAGAGCGCCGCGCGTCCATTCTCCGGGCGGATGGGCCCTGTTATGCTGACCGCGGCGATTCAGCCCGGCATGATTTGAAGCGTTCGACCCCGCCTGACCTCCCCGCCCTGACGCCGGACGCCGCCGCTCCGCCGGCCGTCGAGATTTCCGATCTTCGCTACCACTACGGGGAACGCGCCGCCCTTGATGGCCTGACGCTGCGGGTGCCGCCGGGATCGATCTTCGGACTGCTGGGGCCGAACGGGTCCGGGAAGAGCACGCTGCTGGGCGTGCTGATCGGCCGCCGCCTGGCGGCGTCGGGGCAGGTGCGGGTGCTGGGCGAGCCGCTCAGCGCCGGGTTGCGCCGGCGGATGGCGATGGTGTTCCAGGAGCCGTCGCTGGACCCGACGATGACGGTGCGGGAGACGATGCGCCTGCAGGCGCGGCTGTTCGGCCGCCCGCAGGGGGAGGCGGCGCGCGAAACCGAGGCGTTACTGGCGCGCGTGGGGCTCGGCGACCGCGCGGGGGCGATGACGGCGACGCTGTCCGGTGGCATGAAGCGGCGGCTGGAGCTGGCGCGGGCATTGCTGACAGCGCCGGATCTCATCCTGCTCGACGAGCCGACGCTGGCGCTGGACCCGGACTCGCGGCAGCGGCTCTGGCAGCATCTCCTGGAGGCGAACGCAGACGGGCGGACGCTGCTGCTCGCGACGAACGACGTGCACGAGGCGGAGCGCTACTGCCACACGGTAGCGCTCCTGGACGAGGGGCGGCTGGTGGCGCAGGGCACGCCCGCCGAACTGAAGCGCGACCTGCGGCGCGACGCCGTGCGCATCGCCTGGAAGCACGACCCGGTGGCCGAGATCGCGATCATGCAGACGTGGCGCGACGTCGGTCACGTGCGAGTGGCGGGGCGGACGACGCACGTCACCGTGGACGCGGCGAGCCCGTTCCTAACGCGCATCTTCCAGCAGTCGGGCGACCTGATCCACGGGGTGGAGATCGAAGAATCGACGCTGGAGGATGTGTACTTCCAGCTCGTCGGCAAGGCGATCACCCCGCGGGCGGACGGCGCGGGCGGGGAGGAGCCGTGAGGCAGTTCGACGCGGTGGCGGCGCTGCTGGCGCGGGATCTGCGGGCGTTCTTCCGCTCGCGCTCGCAGCTCTACTCGTCGGTCGTGTTCCCGCTGATGCTGCTGGCCATCCTGGGCACCGGGGTTTCGGACGGGCTGGACCCGAAGAAGATCAAGGACTACGTGACGTTCCTGACGCCGGGCATGATCGTGATGACGGCGCTGTTCTCGTCGACGTTTTCGAGCGCGTCGTACTACCAGGACCGGGACTCGGGCATCCTGAAGGTCTTCCTGGCGTCGCCTCACTCGACGCGGGTGATCCTGCTCGGCAAGACGTTGAGCTCGGTGGTGATCGGAGCGGCGCAGGCGCTGCTGGTGCTGGCGGTGGCGTCGCTGATCCCGGCTATCCACTTCAACTGGCAGTACGGCGTGGCGCCGAGCCTGGGGCTGGCGGTGTTCTCTATCGCGCTGCTCAACTTCTTCCTCTCGGGGCTGGGGCAGTTGCTGGCGTCGCGTATCGGCTCGATGCAGGGGTTCCACCTGGTGATGAACCTGGTGCTGTTCCCGGCGCTGTTCTTCTCCGGCGCGTTCTTCCCGTTGAACGACCTGCCGGTGTGGCTGAAGGTGCTGGGGCGCGTGAACCCACTCTCCTACGGCGTGGACATGATGCACCTGGCGCTGTACGCCGACGGGTCGGGGGGTTCGTTCGGGCTCCCGGTGGACTTCGCGGTGCTGGTGCTGCTGGCCGGCGCGGTGTTCTTCTTCGGGACAGGCCGCAGCGTCAGCCCGGACCGATGATCAGCCGAGGCGCGGGGCGGGCGCTCGCCGGAGTGCTCCTGGCGGCGGCCGCGGTGGTGGCGGCGTGCGGTGGCGGACCAGCTTCCGGGACGAGCCAGGTGTCGTTTCCGACGGTGGTGACGCTCGGCGGCTGCGAGGTGTGCCCGCAGATCAACAACCAGTCGCTGGCGGTGGGCGACAACAGGGTGAGCATCGGCCTGACCGACCGGCAGGACAACCAGGTGCTCGACGCGCGCGTGCACCTTCGGTTCTACGACCTGAGCGGGCGCGCACCTGTCTTTCTCTCGGAGGCGGAGGCTCAGTTTGTCCCGATTACGCTTGCGTACGTGGACTCGCAGAACGCAAATCGGGAGACGACGAGCGGCGCCTCGGGGGTGTACGTTGCGCACGCGACGTTTACGAAAGCGGGGGACTGGGGCGTGCAGATCAGCATCACGCGTGGCGGGAAGGCGCTGAAGCCGATCCCGTACCGGTTCACGGTGCTGGAGCACTCGTCAGAGCCGGAGGTGGGGGAGCCGGCACCGCCCAGCCAGCAGCAGACGGTGGCGACGGCGCCGAACATCGAGGCGATCGACTCGTCGTACCCGCCGCGGACGGCGATGCACGAGATCACGGTGGCGGACGCGCTCAAGACGGGCAAGCCGATCGTGCTGGCGTTCGCGACGCCGGCATTCTGCACGTCGCGGACGTGCGCGCCGGTGATGGACACGGTGATGGACCCGCTGTACGCGGCGTATCACGACCAGGCGATCTTCATCCACATCGAGCCGTACGACCTGGGGCCGCTGCGGCAGTCGAACATCGAGGAGCCGGTGCGGGCGACGCGGGAGTGGCGGCTGCAGTCTGAACCGTGGATCTTCGTCATTGGGCGGGACCGGCGGATCGCGGCGAAGTTCGAGGGGCCGACGGCCAAGGGCGAGGTCGAGGCGGTGCTGCGGGAGGTCCTCGCGGCGCCGTTGCCGGGGACGCCGCCGGCCGGGCACTGAGGGACGTTTTCGTATCTGGATGGAGGCTCCACCACCCTAGTGCTTAGGCATCGGGCGGGATACCATAGGCTGGCTTTGGGCAAGGGCGCCCGTAGAGCCTCCACGGGGCCGGGGATCGAATCACAGGTCAGGTGAACATGGATTATGTACAGACCGTGCTGGCTCGCATTGCGGCGACCAAATTCGACGAGGCGCTGGCACCGGGCGGGCTGTTGTCGGAGCTCGATGCGCACCGCGATTTCGTAGCGGGGCAGCCGGGTTCGCGGGGGATGAGCGTGACGCGCTCAGCGAACCCAGAGGGCGATGTGCTGGTGGTTGTGGAGACGCGCTGGGCCACCAACAACGCGCTGGCCGACTACTCCGCGAGCGAGCCGAACGCGGCGAGCATCGTCAATCAGCACAAGAACGTGCTGACATCGGACGGCGTGCAGGTGCACCGGATGCAGTCCGACCAGACGACGACGGGGGCCGCGCCATCGCGGGTGTACGACCGGATGGCGCTGGCGCTGTTCGTGCCCGTGGGGGTGCTGGCGTTCGCGCTGCTGATCATCTATGGCCTGTCGCGTGTGTACCTGACGCTGCCGAGCGAGTGGGCGACGCCGCTGGCGGCCGGGATCGCGCTGGGGATCCTGGGGATTTCCTGGTACTTCGCCTCGCACCCGGCGGTGCCGCGGTGGCAGATCATCGGCGTGTTCGTAGTCGCGTTGGGCACGCTCGGCGTCGCGGGGACGGCGGCAGCGGTGTACGATAACCGGCACGCGGAAGTGAAGAAGGTGGCGGCGCCGACGCCGGCGGCGGCAGGGACGCCGTCAGGCAATCCGCTGATCGAGATGGCCGACTTCGAGTTTCTGAACGCGAGCGGCGCGAAGAATCCGACATATGACATCACGGCCGGGACCGCCATCACGTTCGACATCAAGAACACGGGGCAGTCGGTCCACAACGTCCACGTCTCGAACGCGAGCGGGGCGTACGCCGAGGCGATCTGCACGGCGAAGAGCACAGACCCGTGCTCGAAGCCCGCTTCGGTCAGCGGAAGCGGCACCGGCACGATCGTGCTGAACCTGGCGGCTGGAACGTACAAGTATCGCTGCGACTTCCATCCGACGCAGATGGACGGGACGATCGTCGTCAAATAGAGGGGTTCATCAGCTTCAAGCAGGGGTAGCGGAAGACAGAGCGGACCGCCGATGGGCGGCCCGCTCTGCGTTTGCACGCCAGGCGCCGGCCGTTGGCGGGGTGGGGTGGCTTCGGGGGATCAAGAGCAGCTCCGGAGACGCCCATCGCGCCCTGCCGGGGAGGTGGCCCGGGCGAGCCGGGCAGCAGGGAGTAGAGGGCCAGCGGCGAGTAGGGGGCCTTACCTTCGACGGTTGAGGCCCATCAGCTCGAGCTCCGTATCGACCTCGTGCCACGTGGGCTCACGCGTCTCGCGTTCCTCGCGGTTCCACCATTGGAAGAAGACGACCGTGATGAACGACCAGAGGACGACGCTGCCAAACAGCTTCATGAGGCCGCCGCCCATCTGCTGATCCTCGAGGGCGCTGATGCCCCACGTGCGGGGAGCCTTCTCGTAAAACGGGTACACGACGCTGTCCGAGAACGTGATGAAGGAGGCCATGACGGCGGGGACGATCGACTGGAGGAAGAGGTACCCCATCTGCAAGGGGGCGGACATACGCGGCAGCTCTGGGACATCGCTCAGTACGGGCCACCACATCATCATGGCCGAGACGAGGAGAGCGGCGTGGACCCAGAAATGGAACCAGTGGTGGTTGAGCGCGTAGTCGACTGCGAAGGGAAAGTGCGTGACGAGGACGACGGCGTTGAACAGCGCGAACGCGACGATGGGATGCACGAGCACCTTCGCGACGCGGAACGTTCCTGGGACGGTGCGGAAGAGGGCCTGCCAGACCCACGCGGGGATGCCAGCGAGGAGGAGCGGCGCCGACACGAGCATGAAGACCGCGTGCTGGAACATGTGGAAGCTCAGCAGGTACTGCTCGCTGAGGTCGTGGACGGGGGTGCCGGCAACCGCGTAGACGGAGAGCACGCCAGCGGTGAAGAGGATCGCCTGGCGTCGACGCACACGGCCGGCATCGGACAGCACATCACGCAGCTGGGTGACGATGTAGAGGTAGATGGCCTCGACGAAGATGCAGAGCAGGACGACGTCAGCGTGGAGCGACCAGTGGAAGTCGTATGGGCCGGAGGCCTGGTGCAGGAGTGGAAGCAACATCAGCCGTTCAATTCCCCCTGGCCGCGGGCGCATGGGCGCCCCGGGGAGTCCCTGCGGTCGAGTCTAGATGATGTTTCCGCCGAGGGTCGTCAGCACGACCGTGAAGACGGCCAGCACCAGCATGAACCCGGCGACGAACGCGGTTGAGAACAGGCGGCTATCGAACTTCAGGTGCATGAAGAAGAGAACGACGAGTGAGAACTTGGCGGCGGAGAGGACGATGAGGGTGGTGATGAACAGCTTCTGCGGCATGTTAACGTAGTAGATGGCGACCTCGATCGATGTGATGACCGCGAGGGTCACGCCGATCTGGACGTACTCCATGGGGCCGGGATGGCCGCGGTGGACGGCGACGGCGCCAGCAGGGCTCGGCTGAGGGGCGAGCATGGTGAGGGCTACGACGCCAACGCCGAGGATGCCCAGCACGAGAAGCGGGACGCCGACGAGAAGCGAGGGGTCGTTGAAGAACATCCGGCTCTCCTAGTAGGGCTTCACCCAGTACGCGAACATCGCCGCGACAGCCACCAGCACACCGGCCACGCCAATCACGAGGAGGGGGATGCCGACGAGCTGAGACGGGTCGTTGAAGAACACCCTGGCGACTCCTACTTGATAAGGTACACCAGCGTGAAGATCACAATCCAGACGATATCGACGAAGTGCCAATACAGGCCCGCGAGCTCGACGTTCAGGGCGTTCTCCTCGGTGATATGGCCCTTCAGGGACAGGGAGTAGATGGACATGAGGATGAGGACGCCGACAGTCACGTGCGCGCCATGGAATCCAGTCAGGACGAAGAACGTGGTGCCAAACATGTTGGTGTGGAGGGAGAGTCCTTCGCGATAGAACTGCGTGAACTCGAAGGCCTGTCCGGAGAGGAAGAGCAGGCCGAGGAAGGACGTCGCGAGCAGCCAGACGCGCATCTGGCGGAGGTCGCCGCGCTGGATGGCGGCGAGCGCGAGCACCATGCTGAGGCTGCTCATGAGCAGGACGAACGAACTGACGGACGTGAAGGGGATGTCGTAGAGGTCGTGGGGGTAGGGTCCGACGACGCTGCGGTCCCGATAGAGCAGGTAGGCGGCGATAAACGACCCGAAGAAGAGGCACTCGGAGCCGAGGAAGAGCCACATGAGCAGCTTCCGGTTATCGAGGCCGGTGTTGGTCTCCAGGTGCCCTGCGGTGGGTGCGTGCGCCACGAAGCTGTCTCCTCCTCAGGGCCTAGTCGGCCGTCGCGGGCTCCAGGGCCCAGCCGTAGAGTCCAACGATGGTGATGGCGGCGCCAACGGCGACGAAACTGACGTCGTAGATCAAGCCCAGCGCGATCAGCGGGAGGCCGAACGCGGCGATGATCGGGAAGTACGAAGGTGATGGCAGGTGGATGCCGTGGCCAGCATCGGCGTGGGCATCGGCGGCGGCGTGGTCCGACGCGCCGGCGGGCACGGGGACGGGGACGCCGTCCGGATCCTCGGCGTACTTCTTGTGCCAGAAGTCATCGAGCGAGTGGACCTGGGGGATCTGGGCGAAGTTGTACGGAGGCGGAGGCGAGGGGATAGTCCACTCGAGGGTCCGCGCGTCCCAGGGATCCTCGCCAGCGATCTCGCCGTGGCGCAGGCTCTTGATGACGTTGAAGATGAAGACAAGGATGGAGGCGGCGATCATGAAGGCGCCGACGGTGGCCATCATGTTCCAGAAGCCCCAGCCGTAGCCGTCCGGGTAGGTCTGGACGCGGCGGGGCATGCCGAGGAGTCCGAGCACCATCATGGGCTCGAACGTGAGGTTGAAGCCGATGAGCATGAGCCAGAAATGCATCTTGCCCCAGCCCTCGCTGAGCATGCGGCCAGTGAACTTGGGGAACCAGTAGTAGACGCCGGCGAAGAGCCCGAAGATGGCGCCACCGAACAAGACCTGGTGGAAGTGGGCCACGACGTAGTAGGTGTCCTGCTGCTGGTAATCGGCGGGCACGATGGAGTGGGTGACGCCGGTGAGGCCGCCGATGGTGAACATGGCGATGAAGCCGATGGCGAAGTAGAGCGGAGTCTTGAAGCTGATCGAGCCGCCGTAGAGGGTGGCGAGCCAGTTGAATATCTTGACGCCTGTGGGCACGGCGATGAGGATCGTCGACACGCCGAAGGCCGAGTTGGCGACGGAGCCGAGGCCGGTGGTGTACATGTGGTGCGCCCAGACACCCCAGCTCATGAATCCGATGGCGATGCCGGAGAAGACGACGAAGGGGTAGCCGAAGAGCGGCTTCCGCGCGAAGGTGGGCAACACCTCCGAGACGATACCCATGGCGGGGAGGATGAGGATGTAGACCTCGGGATGGCCGAAGAGCCAGAACATGTGCTGCCAGAGGAGTGGCGTGCCCCCAGCGGCAGCGTTGAAGAAGTTCGCGCCGAAGAGGCGGTCGAAGGAGAGCTCGAACAGGGCGACGGCGATGACGGGCATGGCGAAGATGATCAGGAAGGACGTGACGAGGGTCATCCAGATGAAGACGGGCATGCGGAAGAGGGTCATCCCGGGCGCGCGCATGTTCAAGATGGTGACGATGAAGTTGAAGCCGCCGGCGAGCGACGCGACGCCCAGGAGCTGGAGACCGAGCATCCAGTAGTCGATGCCGTTGTCCGGCGAGAAGCGGTTGAGCGTGAGGGGCGCGTAGCCGAACCAGCCGGCGTCGGGCGCGCCGATATCACCCTTGAGGATGTTGCCGCCGGTGAAGAAGCTCAGGTTGAGGAAGAGACCCGCGAACAAGAACAGCCAGTAGCTGAACGCGTTGAGGCGGGGGAAGGCGACGTCGCGGGCGCCAATCATCAGAGGCACGAGCAGGTTGAAGAAGGCGGCGCTCAGGGGCATCACGACGAGGAAGACCATGGTGGTGCCGTGCATGGTGAAGATGCGGTTGTACCGGTCGGGGTTGAGGAAGTGCTCATTCGGGGTGGCGAGCTGGACGCGAATCAGCAGTGCCTCGAGGCCGCCAACGAGGAAGAACATGAAGGCGGTGACACCGTAGAGGACACCGATGCGCTTATGGTCGACGGTGGTAATCCAGCTCCAGATCCCCTTGTACGAGCCGGCATCATCACGGAACTGGCGGATGGCCTCGCCCATGGTCACGCGTCGCGGAGTGTAGGTTGCGCCTGCCATAGCTAGTCTCCGTGGAACGCCAGCGCCGGCGAACCGGCATGCTGTGCGGCGGCCTGCTGCTTGAGCCATGCATCGAAATCAGCCTGCGACTGCACGACGATCTTGAACCGCATCTGGGCGTGACCGAGGCCGCAGAACTCGGCGCACTGCCCGGAGAAGGTGCCGATCTGATCGGCATTGATCCACATGTGGTTGAGCCGGCCGGGGATGACGTCGGTCTTTCCGGCGAGCCTGGGCATCCAGAAGCTGTGGATGACGTCGGTGGACTTGAGGGTGAAACCGATGTCGCGGTTGACGGGGATATGCAGCTCGTTCGGAGGGGCCTGGATGGGGGTACCGCCGTTCGGGTCGGGGTAGTCGAACTGCCAGACCCACTGCAGACCTGTGACCTCGACCTTCATGGCGTCCTTCGGCGTCTTGCCGAGGGTGACGATGCCGTGGATGGTGGGCGGGACGAAGAAGGCGAGAAGGATCAAGGGGGCGATCGTCCAGCCGATCTCGAGCGCGTTGTTCCCGTGCACCTGCGCAGGGAGGCCGGGATCGCCCTTTCGGCGGCGGAAGCGGATGAGGATGAAGATCAGGATGCCCTCGACGAGGACGAGGATGAGGAGGGCGGGCCACATGGTGAAGAGGAAGATGTTCTTCTGGTCGCGGGCGATCTCGCCAGCGGGGGAGAAGGTGTTCTGGGGTCCTCCGAACACGCCGCAACTGGAGAGCAGCACAGACAGCACGAGAAGCGACGCGGCAGCGCCGAGGCGCGATGGAAGGCGACCGGGCACGCTAGCCAACCTCCCAGGATCGTTGCGGGTTGCCGTGCGTGGTGAGGCTGATGGGCGAAGGATCGGCGAAGTCGACGAGGGTTCGGCTGAGGCGTGTGCCGGAACGCAGCATGAGGGATCCCCCGGTTCGAGTCGCCGACGGCCGAATTATTCCCGCCGCATGGCGTAGCGTCAAGTGCTCGTGAGAGTTCCCACAATCGGGTGAGCGCCAATGCATGCCGAATCTACGGGACTGTCACCGCGACGGCTCCAATCAGCGGAGAATGAGCTGATCCGCGGCGACGGCAAAGAAGATGAGGGCGAGGTAGTAGATCGAGACGCGGAAGACGCCCATGGCGGCGCCGGGGCGGACATCGGAGCGGAGGCGCCAGGCCTCGCGGATGAAGGCAAGGCCGAGGACGGCGGCGCTCGCGGCGTAGATCCAGCCCACGGTGCCAGTCAGCACGAGGGCGAGCGATACGGGGAGGAGGGCGACGGCGTAGGCGAAGATCTGCGTCTTGGTGGAGGCAAGCGTGGCAACGACGGGGAGCATGGGCACACCGGCGCGGGCGTAGTCGTCGCGGTACTTAATCGAGAGGGCCCAGAAGTGGGGCGGGGTCCAGACGAAGATGACGGCGAAGAGCACGATCGCGGGGAGGCCCACATGGCCGGTCACGGCGGCCCAGGCGACGAGGGGCGGGGCGGCTCCGGCGGCGCCGCCGATGACGATGTTCTGGGGCGTGGTGCGCTTCAACCAGAGCGTGTAGACGAACACGTAGAACAGCGTGGCAGCGAGCGCGAGCGACGCCGCGAGGATGTTCGACGAGAGGGCGAGTAGCGCGAACGCCGCCGCTTCGAGACCGAGAGCGAACACGAGGGCGTTGATGGGCTCCATGCGGCCGAGGGGGAGCGGGCGGCCTTGCGTGCGGTGCATGATCTCGTCGATGTCGCGGTCGATGTAGCAGTTGATGGCGTTGGCGCCGCCGGCCGCGAGCGACCCGCCGACGACGGTAGCGGCGATCAGCCAGAGCGAGGGCACGCCCTTCGCGGCCAGGATCATCGTCGGGATGGTGGTGATGAGGAGGAGCGAGATGATGCGCGGCTTCGTCAGCGCGACGTAGGCGGCGGCGGTCTCGCGGAAGGAGAGCGCGGGCCGGCGGATGGCTGAGCCTATCGCACCCATTGGGCCGTCCTCTCATTGCGCTTGGCGGCGGCGGCCGGTTCGTCCGCCTCGCGGCCGGGGAGGTAGAAGGCGAGCGCGCTGATCAGCACGGTGGAGCACCAGAGCAGAGCGGCGAGGGAGAGATGCGTGACGACAACGCCCGCCGCGAGGTCAGTCCAGATGTTCGCCGCGCCGACGAGGGCCTGCGCGAGGTAGGCGACACCGGATGCGAGGGTGAGGGCCACGAGCAGCGGTTGCCGCCGGCGCTGCTCGAAGGCGAGATAGATGAGGGCGAGGAGGAGGATGCCGAGGAGGCCGGCGAGGAGGCGGTGGAGGAAGTGGAGGCCGACGGCGCTGCCGCCGCCGGGGAAGACGCTGCCGTTGCAGAGGGGCCAGCCGTGGCAGGCTAGGGAGGCATCGGTGCCGCTGATGTAGGAGCCGAGGACGAGCGTGGCGAAGGCGGCGCCGGCGGTGACGATCGCCAGGCGGTTGAAGGCGTCGTCGGTGGCGAAGCGGGGGACGCTGCGGCCGCGCGCGCGCATGAGCGAGATGGTGAGCGTGACGATCATGACGCCGATGAAGGCCATGGCTGTGCCGAGGTGGGCGGCGACAATGCCGGCGGGGAGCTCCTTCTTGACCGTGATGCCACCGAGGATGATCTGCGCCAGCAGGAGCACACCGGCGGTGAAGGCGAGCCAGAAGACGAGGGGCCGGCGGCGCTCGGTTTTGAATGTGAAGAAGGTGACGGCGAGGAAGAGCAGGCCGACGACGAACGCCGCCGTGCGGTGCGAGTACTCGATGATGGTGTGCTTGTCCGAGGATGGGATGAGCCTGCCGTGGCAGGTCGGCCAGTCGGGGCAGCCCAGTCCGGAGCCGGTGGCACGGACGATGCCGCCGATGACCACCAGCGCGAACGTGGCGAGGATGGTGACGAGGAGGAGGCGCTGGAAGGAGGTCATAGTCGAGCGCGCGCCGGAACTGGCGCACGATTCCGCTCCTGACGGACAGGGGTGCGATGCGGCCCGAGGGGGCCGTTCGTGACCGGTATCACGAGTATCACGGGGTCGGTGGTGGGTCAAGCGCGGAGGGGCGTCATGAATGCTACGGCGCGGGCGCAAACGCGGCGGGCGGGGCGATTCGTTGACACTGCGTGCGAGGCGGCTGAGAATGCAGTCCCGTCTCCCGGAGCATGATGCGGAGGCGCGACGACTGAGAAAGGTGCGACAACGCGATGGCGACAGGCAAGGCGGCGGTGCTGCTCGGCCCGGGCAAGGGGTATGAGATCCAAGAGTTCGAGGTGCCGGCGCCGGAGCCGGGCGGGATCGTCGTGAAGGTATCGATGGGCGGGATCTGCGGGTCGGACCTGCACATCTGGCGTGGGGATTCGCCGCTATTCGCCGCGATGGCCGGGTCGGTGGCGGGGCACGAGATGACGGGGCGCGTGCATGCGCTGGGATCGGCGATCAAGACAGACTCGCTGGGGCGGCCGCTGAAGGAAGGCGACCGGGTGGCGTACGCGTACTTCTACCCGTGCCACCGGTGCTACCAGTGCAACAAGGGCGAGTTCGCGACGTGTCCGGCGAAGCTGGCGACGATGGGGCCGACGATCAGCCGGTTCAGCGGCGCCTACGGCGAGTACTACTACCTGAAGCCGGGCGGCTGGGTGTTCAAGGTACCGGACGAGGTGACGGACGAGATGGCGACGCCGGTGAACTGCGCGCTCTCGCAGGTGACGTACGGCTTGCAGAAGGCGGGGCTGCGGTACGGCGACACGGTCGTCGTGCAGGGGGCCGGGGGGCTGGGGCTGAACGCGATCGCGGTGGCGAAGGAGATGGGGGCGGACGCGGTGATCGCGATCGACGGCGTGCCGAGCCGGCTGGCGCTGGCGAAGAAGTTCGGCGCGGACGAGGTGATCGACATCACGGAGCACCCGGGGCCGATGGACCGCATCGCGAAGGTGAAGGGGCTGACGAACGGACGGGGAGGCGACGTGGTGGTGGAGGTGGTGGGCGTGCCGGCGGTGGTGCCGGAGGGGCTGCAGATGTTGCGTGAGGGCGGCACGTACCTGGAGATCGGCAACATCTCGTTCGGGCGGACGACGGAGATCGACCCGTCGCAACTGGTGTGGGGGTCGAAGCGGATCCAGGGCGTGATCATGTACGACCCGTGGGTGATCCCGGAGGCGCTGGACTTCCTGGTACGGACGAAGAACAAGTACCCGCACGGCGACGTGGTGTCGCACAAGTTCAAACTCGCGGACATCAACGAGGCGTTCAACAACAGCGAGTGGATGCGCGAGGGCGAGGCGACGAAGGTGAACCGGGCCGTGATCACGATGGGGTAGGCGCGGCGGACAGAACATCAAACGGCAAACGGCGAACATCAAGACGGTAGACAGCAGACGACAGACAGCAGAGAGCAGACAACAGCCAACAGAC
>DASQHL010000144.1:0-69239 GCA_035632115.1 Dehalococcoidia bacterium
GGCGGTGGGCGTACAACAGCCAGACGTACCGGTCGTTCACGGGGGACATCGACGAAGTGCGGCTGTACAACACGGCGCTGAGCGCGACGGACGTCGCCGCGGCGATGAACGCGACGCACCCCTGCGGCCCGTAACGGCCCGCGCGGGTCGTGGCCACCTGAACAACCGCATCGACACACACGGCGCGCCCGGGGAAAGGCATCGCAGGCGCGCCGTGACTCATACGCGCCGGGGCGCGGCATAGGCTGCGCGGCGCCGTGTTGGCACACTGACACGGGCACGACGGATGAACGTGTGTGCCCTTCACTCTCGGGCGTCAATGTTGCGACCGGAGTGGTCGGCGCCGCCCGGGTCCGCTAGCTCGATCGTGGTGGCGACGAATGCGGCGGCTCAATAGTCAAGCACGCAGCGCTGTCACCTGGCGCTGCCGCCGCCCACCCAGTGGAAATACTGGTCCAGGTTGGGCAGCGCGTGCGCGGACTGCAGCACGAAGTAGCTCCCCACGAAGAGGCTGAAGACCGCGGCGAAGAGGCCCGCCGCCACGTAGATGGTCTGGCGCTGGCGCGCCGAGACGAATCCGACGGTCGTGATGAGCGCGACAACCGTGTTCGAGATCAGGAGCCCGACGACGAACATGCTGAGGGCAACGATGCCCGCCGCCTTGCTGCCGGCGCCGACCGCGGTGGTGATCACCAGCACCTGCGTCCCGGTCTCGGCGCCGATCCCGTGGATCATGCCGATGCCGTAGGCCGTCTTGAAGCCGTACTGCCGCGCCTCGTGGACGTGCTGGCGCGGCGTGCCGAGCACGCGCGAGCGCGCGCCCTCGAACGCATTCCTCGCCCAGGCGAACACGAGCATCCAGCGGCTGCGCAGCCGGAACTCCTCGCCGGAGCGGAAGTACTGAAACACCGAGAAGAACAGGTACGCCGCGAGCAGGAGCAGCGTGACGCCGACAATGCGCTCCATGATCGGGTCGATCCAGGCCGGCAGGAACTGCCTGGCGAGCACCGCCGCGAGGCCCAGCAGAAAGACGACGCTGCCGTGGCCGAGCGCGTACATGGTGGCGAGCAGCATGGACGGCTTCTGGCGGCGGACGAATCGCTCAATGCCGCCCGGCGGGGGCGCCGCCGCCGGACCGTGCATGTGATCGTGCGCGTGGGCTGACGCGATCGGCGCGCCGACAGTCACCGGTGTCAGCGTCACCTGGTGGACGAGCGCGTGGTGCGACTCGTCGGTGAGCATGACGCCGGGCTCGCCTGTCAGCCAGCGTTCGTCGCGGTCCACGCTGCCGGCGGTCGTGCTGGTGATGTCTGTGATGGCGGCGATGTGGTCCCAATCGATGCCGTGGCGGAAACCGAGCGCGAGCGCCGCGCCAAGGACGCCGATGGTGCCGACGATCGACAGGACGGGCAGCGGCGGCATTGGGAGGGAGGCGAAAGCAGCGATGAGATCCATGTGTCCGGCTCCAGGTGGCGCCGCAGGCGGCTAGGCTTGATCGAGCTTGCTCAAGCAGCGCTTGCAGAGCCCAAAGATGGCGAAGTGATCGATGTCCGCGCGAAAGCCCTCGGAGCGCTCCACCTGCTCGCCGAGCTGGCGAAGGTACACGTCGTCGATCTCGGTGACGCCACCGCAGTCCCGGCAGATGAGGTGGTGGTGGCGTTCGGGCGCGACCCACTCGAAGGTGGCCTCCGCGCCGCCCATGTGCGTCTCCGAGACGAGGCGGAGGTCTTTCAGCACGTCCAGCGTCCGGTAGACCGTCGAGATGTCCATGTAGGGGTAGCTGGCCTTGGCCTGCTCGAAGATCTCGACGGCGGACTGGTGGCGTGGGGAGTGGCGCAGCGAACTGAGGATCATCATGCGCTGGGGGGTCATCTTGTGGCCGGCCTGGCGCATGAGGCTGACGGTGGCGGCTTCGCAGCTCATGCCGATCTCCGCGTTTGCAAGAAGTTGCATCTACGATACACAGGCAACGGGAGCGCGGTCAAGGCGCGCAGCGTGGAGCCGGGGCGAGGCACTGGCTCCTGGGGCGCGACGTGGGCGAGGGCCATCGTTCGTGGCACACCGCACCGGTGCACCGGTGCGGGCGCCGGGCGGCGCAAGATGAACTGACCGGAACCGGTGCCAGCGCGGGATCCGGGGCAGTCGCGGGCCGGTCTACGGCGCGGTTCAGGCGCGGGTGGACCGGAGGTAGCGGGCCTGCGCCGCCGCCATCTTCTGGAAGTTCTCGCCCAGCTTCGGCTCACCGGCGTCGCGCCGCTCGCCGAGCACGAAGCCCTTCATCCGGTCCCAGATGCCCGTCACGAGCAGCCAATCGAAGAGGAGGTCCTGGTGGATCAGCTTCTGCGTCCCGATGGTCTCGTAATGCGTCGAGACGAGGCGCGCGGCGCCGTACCCCTCGCTGCCGCGTGGGTATTTTTCATGAACTCGCCGTAGTCTGGGAGGAATTTATCGCTCCACACCCAGTTGCTCGCGGTATGGACGCCGCGAAGTGCGCCCAGCTGTGCGACCTGGAGCATGAGCGTTGCGTCCTCCCTGGTGGGAGCCGGCTTTTGCGCCTTTCGAGCCGTCGTGCCTGGCATCTGCGCCCTCCTTCCGTAGCGTGCGAACCGAGGTCGCGCCGACTACGGGCAGATACTACGCCGATGGCCAGAGGTCGTCAACGCGGTCGGGAAGGACATCGCCGGCGACCGTGTTATCCTTGACCCGATGTCGAACCTCTTCGATTACATCCCGCATCCGCATATGGAGAACCGCAAGGCGGCGGGCCCGCCGAAGGTCGCCGCTGCCGTTGCCGAGGTGCACGGGCCGGGGCTGATCGGGCGGATCAACGCCAAGGTTGGTCTCAAGATCACGCTGATCGTCGGCACCATGTGGTGCGCGTATCTCTTCACGCTGCTCGCGCTAATCAGCGCCCCCTCCGCGTTCACGACCGGCAATTCGCTGATCATCATCGCGTGGATAGCCCAGACGTTCCTGCAGTTGGTGCTGCTGCCGATCATCATCGTCGGGCAGAACGTGCAGGCGGCGGCGGCCGACGCCCGCGCGCAGGCGACGTACGACGATGCGGCGGCCGTGCTGGAAGAAGCGAAGCAGATCCAGGCGCACCTGGAAGCGCAGGATGCCGCGATCGAGAAGATCCTGGCCGGGGTCACGCGCACAACCGGGTAACCGCTTACCTCACGAGGCCGTGCGCCCGCGTCCACACCGCTCGCGGAGGCCGGTGAGCCACTCGCGGAGGTGTCCCGCCGTGGCGATCGTCAGGCTTGGGACGCCGCCCTGGCGGAGGAAGCCGTGGGCTGGCGCCCGGGTCCATGTGCCCTCGATGGTCCATGGGGACGCGCCGTCGCCGCGGAGGACGAGCACCCACTCGTTGAGGAGGAGGAGATCGTCCGGCGGGCGCCCGAAGGTAGAACATCAGGGGGCCCGGCATGCTGGCGGCCAACGGAACGGCGCACGGCTCATCTCCCATTTCGCTCGATATCGAGCGATTCTGAATCTGAGCCGTGCGCCTTGGTGCCGGATGGAGCGGAAGACGAGATTCGAACTCGCGACCCCCTCCTTGGCAAGGAGGTGCTCTACCGCTGAGCTACTTCCGCAGAGCGCCCGTAGTATAGCCAGCAGCGCCCGCCGGCGACAACGAAGGTTGATTTACAGCGGCACAAACCTGGTCGCCCCGTGTAACGGCGGGCCTGCGGCGGTCGATTCTATGGGTAGGGTGTGCGGGGTGCGCCAGGGGCGCCTCGGGCCATCGCTGTGACGGTGGAGGGTCAGTGGCCAAGTTCAAGGACTACTACGAGGTCATCGGGATCGCGCCGCGCTCGCACGTGCGGGTGATCGAAGAGACGTACTGGCAGACGGCGCACCAACTGAAACAGCAGCCTACGCGCGCGGCCGCGAAGAAGCTGCGCGCGCTGAACGAGGCGTACGAGGTGCTCGGGACGCCGCACCGGCGCCTTGCCTACGACCGGGAGTTCGTGCACCAGGCGAGGGAGCAGAAGCGCGATCGGCATCCCGGCGTGATGCAGCAGATCGTCGGCCTGCTGGCGAAGCCGTTCCGGCTGGAGTAGCGCCCGCATCTCAATCTCGGCAGGCGAAGTGGAGCCACACGGCGCGCCTCGTTTCCGTCGCCGTACAACCGATCCTGTTCAGGCCTGCGCGATCTGGTAGGACTTCCCCTCGGTCTTGATCGCCGGGGCGATCACCATCTCCGTCTTCTGGAAGTCGCGGATCGTGCGGGCGCCGCAGGTCCCCATGGCGGTGCGCAGCGCTCCCACCAGGTTCTCGCGTCCGTCGGTGCGCGAGGTGGGGCCGAAGAGCGTCTGCTGGAGCGTGCTATCGATCTTCACCTTGACGCGGGTGCCGCGAGGCAGTTCGCCGTGCGGTGTGGCCATGCCCCAGTGGTGGCCGCGGCCGGGAGCCTCGCGCGTGGCGGCGAGGATGCTGCCCAGCATGACCGCATCGGCGCCGGCGGCGAACGATTTGCACATGGCGCCGCCGTTGCTGACACCGCCATCGGTGATGATCGGGACGTAGCGGCCGGTCTCGCGGTAGTACGTGTCGCGGGCGGCGGCGGCGTCGATCGTGGCGGTCACTTGCGGCACGCCGATGCCGAGCACCTCGCGGCTGGTGCAGGCGGCGCCGGGGCCGACGCCGATGAGCACGGCGGCAATGCCCGTCTCCATCAGCTCTTTCGTGGCAGCGAAGGTGACCGTGTTGCCGACGACGACCGGCACATCGCGCATCTGGCGGACGAGCTCGTCGAAGATGAGGCCCTTCTCGCTGCGGGAGACGTGGCGGGCGCTGGTGACCGTCGACTGGACGACGAAGACATCGACGCCTGCCTCGGCGGCGATGGGGGCGAACTTCTTGGTGTTCATGGGCGTGGCGGACACGGCAGCGACGCCGCCTGCGGCCTTGATCTGCCGGACGCGCTCGCCGATGAGGTTGGGCTGGATGGGCGCGGAGTAGACCTTCTGCATGAGAGCGGTGACGTCCTGCTTGGGCGCGGCGGCGATCTCGGCCAGGATGGGGTCGGGGTCGACGTAGCGGGTCTGCACCCCTTCGAGGTTCAAGACAGCGAGGCCACCGAGCTTCGAGAACTCGGTGGCCATCTTCACGTCCACCACGCCGTCCATGGCCGCGGCCATGAACGGCAGCGGGAAGTCGAGCGATCCGAGCTTGAAGGAGAGTTCTACGAGTTCGGGGTTGATGGTGTGGTGTCCGCCGGGGACGATGGCGACGTCGTCGAATCCGTAGGCGCGCCGCATCTGCTTGAACTGGGGCTGTGACATGGTTCGGGTACCTCCAACTATGCCGCCGG
This sequence comes from Dehalococcoidia bacterium, assembly GCA_035632115.1. Lineage (GTDB taxonomy): Bacteria > Chloroflexota > Dehalococcoidia > DSTF01 > JACRBR01 > DASQHL01. Next base: position 5,321 of record DASQHL010000144.1, read on the forward strand.
GCCTGCCCGCCTTGAGGCTTCGCTGCTGGTCCCCGTCGCTCGTCCCCGGGCCGGGGTATAGAGCGATCGAGGCCGGCGGAGGGTTCCTACCGGTTCCTGCTTGTTCAGTTCATCGTTCGTTCAGGTCCGCCCCGAAGGGCTCGCGGGGGTATGATTTAGGAAAGTGTATCTCCGGGTCCCGCGACCGGTCAAGCGTTTTTCGGAGAATCTACTGAATTGCTATAGCGCGTGGACTGTTCCTGGTCCATCCATACGGCCACGTGGCGGTCGCCACTGATGGGGACGCTATACCTCGTGGCGACCCCGATCGGCCATCTCGGCGACATCACGTTACGGGCGCTGGAGGTGTTGCGCGCGGTGCCGCTGATCGCGGCCGAGGACACGCGGTCGGCGCGGAAGCTGCTCGCCCACTTCGAGATCCGGGCGCCGCGGCTGGCGAGCTACAACGAGCACAGCGCGAGCACCCGCACGCCGGCGCTGCTCCGCGCGCTCGAGGACGGCGACGTGGCGTTGGTGAGCGACGCGGGGATGCCGGGGATCAGTGACCCGGGGTACGACCTCGTCGTGGCGGCGGTGGCCGCGGGCCACACGGTGGTGCCGGTGCCGGGCGCGTCGGCTGTGGTCGCAGCGGTCGCGGCGAGCGGCCTGCCGTCGCGCCGGTTCCACTATCTTGGCTTCCTGCCGAGGCAGGCCGGGCCGCGTCGTCGCGCGCTGGCCGCTGCCGGGGCGTCCGGCGATACGCTCGTCGTGTACGAGTCGCCGCACCGGGTGCGGGCGACGCTGGCCGACGCGCTGGCGGCGCTCGGCGACCGCCGCATCGCCGTGGCGCGCGAGCTGACGAAGCTGCACGAGGAGATCTGGCGGGGCACAATCGCCGGGGCCATCGCGCACTTCGGCGAGCCGCGCGGCGAGTTCACGCTCGTCATCGAAGGCGGTCCAAGCACCGTGGCGGCGCTAGCGAGGGGCGGCGGCGGCGTAGCAGCGGCGATTGCTCGCCTGCGGGCCGACGGCTTCGGTGCGAAAGAGGGCGTGGCGGCGCTGATGTCGGAGTTCGGGCTGTCTCGCAGGGCGGCGTACGCGGCCTGGCACCGGCCTCCGCGCTGAGATGCGCGTGGCACACACGGCCCGGCACCGCGACAAAGATGTGAGTGCTAGAATAACCGCACATTGAGTACGGATTCACAATCGCGCCGGATCCTGGTCGCCGTGGCGTGGCCTTACGCCAACGGCTCGCTGCACCTCGGCCACATCGCCGGGGCGTACCTGCCCGCGGATATCTTCGCCCGCTACCACCGGGTTATCGGTAACGAGGTGCTGATGGTGTCCGGGAGCGACCAGCACGGCACGCCGATCACGGTGCGCGCGGACAACGAGGGGCGTTCGCCCCAGGCGGTGGTCGACGAGTTTCACCCGGAGTTCCTGCGCTACTGGCAGGAGCTCGGCATCTCCTTCGACCTGTTCACGACGACCGGGACGGAGAACCACGCGCAGGTCACGCACGACGTGTTCCTGCGCCTGATGGAGCACGGCTACATCTACAAGGGGACCACGTCGCAGTTCTACGATCCGCAGGCGGGGCGCTTCCTGCCGGACCGCTACGTCGAGGGCACGTGCCCCTACTGCGGCTACGACAAGGCCCGCGGGGATCAGTGCGACAACTGCGGGCGCACGCTGGATCCCGAGCAGCTGATCGACCCGCGCAGCCGGATGAGCGGCGCCACGCCGGAGGCCCGCGACACAGAGCACTACTTCCTGAGGCTCAGCGCGTTCCAGGAGCCGCTGCTCGCGTGGTTGCGCAGCCGCCAGGGCTGGCGCAAGCACGTGCTGAACTTCAGCATCGGCTTCGTGGAAGAGGGGCTGCACGACCGCGCGATCACGCGCGACCTCGAGTGGGGGGTGTCGCTGCCGGTCGAAGACCTTGGCCCGGGCAAGCGCATCTACGTGTGGTTCGAGGCGGTGATCGGCTACCTCAGCGCCTCGAAAGAGTGGGCGCAGCTGCGCGGGGATCCGGAGGCGTGGCGCCGCTGGTGGGAGGACCCGGAGGCGCGCAGCTACTACTTCATCGGGAAAGACAACATCCCTTTCCACACGATCATCTGGCCGGCGATCCTCATGGGCTATCGCGGCCTCAACCTGCCGACAGATGTGCCGGCGAACCAGTACGTGACGTTCAAGGGCGCCAAGGCATCGAAGAGCGAGCAGGTCGGCGAGCCGGTGCTGAGTTACCTGGAGCGGTACCAGCCGGACGCCATCCGGTACTGCCTCGCCGCCAACCTGCCGGAGAACTCCGACACGGATCTCACCGAGGCGGAGCTGGTCCGCCGCAACAACGACGAGCTGGTAGCGACGTGGGGCAACCTGGTGAACCGCGTGCTCCAGATGACGCACCGCACGTTCGAGGGGCGGGTGCCGAAGCCCGGCGTGCTGGAGCCGCGCGACCGCCGCCTGCTCGACGGGGGCGCTCTGATGCTTCGGGCCGTGGCATCGGACCTGGAGGCGGTGCGGCTGAAGGCGGCGCTGCAGGCGGCGATGTCGCACGCGCAGGCGGCTAACGTGTACCTGAACGAGACGGAGCCGTGGAAGACGGCGAAGGTCGACCGCGATCGCACGGCCACGTCCCTCTACACGGCGCTCTGTGCTATAAACGCGCTGAAGGTGGCGCTCTACCCGTTCCTGCCGTTCTCCAGCCAGCGCATCCACGAGTTTCTGGGGCTGGCGGGCGATGTAGGTGCGGGCGGATGGGAAGCGCCCGGGCTGGAGCCGGGCACGCTCCTGCAGCAGCCGGAACCCCTGTTCAGGAAGATCGAGCAGCCGGCTGTCGAAGGGGAGGCGCGGCTCACAGCCTGATGATGCGCCTGATCGATACACACTGCCACATCCACGACGGCGCATTCGCCGCGGACCGCGACGCCGCGCTGGACCGCGCCAGGGCCGCCGGGGTGGAGCTGATGGTGACGCTGGGCTCGAACGCGACGGACAGTCGCGAAGCGCTGGCGCTGGCGGAGCGCCGGCCCGACGTGCTGGCGGCGGCGGGCGTACACCCACACGATGCCGCGGAGGCGACAGACGCCGACCTGGACGCGCTGGAGGAGATGGCGAGGCGGCCGCGCGTGGCGATGATCGGCGAGATCGGGCTGGATTTCTATCGTACCCTGTCGCCGCGGGATCGGCAGGTGGCCGTGCTGCGCAGACAGTTGGAGACGGCGCGGCGCGTCGGGAAGCCGGTGGCCGTGCACGCGCGGGAAGCGGACGAGGAGATGCTGGCGGTGCTGTCGGCGTGGTCGCGCGAATTGGGCGGCGCCCTCCCGGACGGGCGTCCGCTGGGCGTCATGCACTACTTCAGCGGTGACGCCGCCGCGGCGCGCGGCTACGTGGATCTGGGGTTCATGATCTCGGTCCACACGTCGGTGACGCATCCGAAGGCGGCGATGCTGGCGGAGGTAGCGCGCGCGCTGCCGCTGGAGCACCTGGTGTTGGAGACGGACAGCCCGTACGGGGCGCCCCAGCGCTACCGCGGCACGCGCAACGAGCCGGCGTACGTGGCCGAGGCGGCGCTGCGCGTGGCCGAGTTGAAGGGATTGTCCGTGGAGCAGGTAGCCGAGACGACGACCGCCAACGCGGAGCGCCTGCTTGGCGTGACGGTGGCGACAGCGGGGAGGGGCCCGGCGTGAAGGTCGCATCCATCTACGGCCCCGTCACGGAAGACCTGCGCCTGGTGGAAGACGCGCTCGACCGCATCAGGCACGTGGAGAGCTTCCCGGCGCTCTCGCGGATGCTGGAGCATGTGCTCGATGGCGGCGGCAAGCGTGTGCGGCCGGCGATCGCGCTGCTGGCCGGCAAGTTCGGCGACTACAACCCGGACCTGCACGTGCCGCTCGCCGCGTCGATTGAGCTGCTGCACACGGCTACGCTGGTGCACGACGACGTGATCGACGGGTCGCCCTCACGGCGCGGGAGGGCGACGGCGAACGAACTGTTCAACAACTCCGCCTCGGTGATGCTGGGCGATTATATGTTCGCGCACTCGGCGGACCTCATCGCGCGCACGGACAACACGAAGGTAGTGCGCCTCTTCGCCCGCACGATCATGGCGATCGCCGGCGGCGAGCTGCACCAGGACATGAGCGCGTACGAATACGGGCAGGACACGATGTCGTACTTCGGCCGCATTGAGGGAAAGACCGCGTCGCTCTTCGCCACATCGGCCGAGGGCGGCGCGATGGTCGCGCGCTGCACGCCGGACGAGCGCGAGGCGCTGCGCGTGTTCGGGCTCAACGTCGGGATGGCCTTCCAGGTCGTCGACGACATCCTGGACTTCGCCGGCGACGAGCGAGAGATGGGGAAGCCCATCGGCAGCGACCTGTTGCAGGGGACGCTGACGCTGCCTTCGCTCCTGTTGATGGAGCGCCACCCGAAGGACAATCCGATCAGGAAGGCGTTCCGCAGCCGCAAGCCGCGCGCCGATCTCGTGGCCGAGGCGGTGTACATGGTGCTGAACTCGGACATCCTGAACGAGGCCTACGACGTGGCGCGGGACTTCCGCGACCGGGCGCTGTCCTCGCTGCGGGAGCTGCCGGACACGCCGGCGCGCGCGGCGCTCGAAGACATCGCCGGCTACATCCTGGAGCGGCGCGCGTAGCGGCGGCAGTGTGCCGGCTACGGCTCCAGCGAGGCTTTCAGCGCGCCCAGCTTTTCGTCCCACCAGCGCTCGATCTGGCCGAGGCTGCGCCGCGCGAGCGCGAGCCGCGCTGGCTCGAGGCGCCACACGTGCTCGCGGCCGCGGCGAGAACCCCGCACGAGGCCGGCCTCCGCCAGCACCTCCAGGTGCCGCGTCACCGCCTGGCGCGTCAGGCGCGTGTCCTCCGTTAGTCGCGCGATCGACAGGGCGTCTCCTGAAGCCAGGCGTGTGACGAGGCCGAGCCGTGTCTCGTCGCCCAGGGCCGCGAAGATCGGCGCCGTCGCCGCGATCTGCCGCCCACGGCCGCGCGGGTCAGGGCGTCTTGACGACATAGGCCTCGATGTTCCGCATCTGCTCCGCCCAGCCATCGCTGTTCATGCGGAACGCCTCGGCGCGGCGGGCGAGCGGGATAGCGTCGAACCCGGACTCGGTCACCGTCAGCCGGGTGCCGCCGGCGACCTCCTCGAGTTCGAACACGACCAGGGTCATCGGCTCGTCCGAGTAGTCGTGCTGCGGGTCGATGCCGTAGGGGTGCCAGCGGAACGAGAAGAGCCGCTCCGGCTCGATGCGGTCGACCACGAGTTCGAATGCGTGGCCCTCGAAGCCCGGGTATCTCATCCGGGCGTGGACGGGCTTCCCGGGCTCAAACGTGACGCCGGACATGTCGACGCTGAACCAGGCCCCGAACTCGGCCGGGTCGCTGATCGCCCGCCAGGCGCGGGACCGCGGCACCTTTAGCATGATCTCCTTCTGGATGCTGTCTGTCGTTGTCGTCGTGTCCATATGCAACCTCCTCATTGCATGTTACGCCATCCCGCTGTGAAATGCAATGCTCCGGTTGCGTATTCGTCGGGGCCCTGCTGGGCCGTGGTCGCGGCTGCCCTGCGTCGATCGCGCCCGGCGCTGCTACACTGGACGCGTACTGAGGCGCTGAGATACTGGGGCACTTCCCACGATGCCGATCTACGAGTACGCCTGCCACCGCTGCAAGAAGTTCGTCGAGGTGATCACGCGCCGCGTGCCGGACGGCGATTTCGCGCCGGCGTGCCCTGAGTGCGGCGGAAGGAAGCTGACGCGCCTGATCAGCAACTTCCAGTTCCACCTCTCGCTGAAATCGCAGATCGACCAACTGGACCCGAAGTACGACAAGATGATCGACGCCTCCAGTCCCGACCTGTCGTTCGACAACCTGGTGAAGAAGTACCGGCTCGACCGCCCGCAGTCGACCCCCGCCGAGCGCAAGGCGTTTCGCGAGAGCGGCACCGGCCTCATTCCCGACGGCAAAGGCAAGACGACGAAGGCGTAGGCAGCGTCTGGCCCGCGGCATCGCCAGGCACCGTACCGTTGCCCCCTCTCGCGCCGTACCATGGAAGCGCCGAATCGGAGCCCTGGGTCCGGGTTCCACGTTCAATGTTCTTAGGCCGGAGGCCGCCCGTGCGCAAGATCTTCGACATCCACATGCACTTCCCGCGCAACTGGGAGAAGCCGGACGCCGACCCGGCGCCGCCGGTCCAGCACCTGTACGAGCAGGCGAAGGCCGCCGGCATCACGAAGGCGAACCTGCTGTGTGGGGGCCGCTTCGGCATCTCGCACAAGGATTCCATCAAGCTGGCGCAGAAGTACCCGGATCTCTTCATCCCGACGGCGATGATCGACCCGGAGACGACGACGCCGAAGGACCTGCGCGAACTGAAGCGCATGGGCTACCGCGGGCTGAAGATGATCGGCGTGCTGCGCGACTACGACTGCCCGGACTACTTCCCGGTGTACGAGGCCGCGGAGAAGTTCGGCTGGCCCGTCCTGCTGCACATGGGCGTGATCGGCGGCGGCATCGACTATCGCGTGACGCATCCGCGGCGCGACAAGTCGGCGGCCGAGGCGTACGCGCGCTGGAGCAAGCTGTTCCAGGGCGCCCGCAACGTTTCCGCGATGCGCATGCGGCCGTTTCACCTCGACACGATCGCCAACAACTTCCCGGCGCTGCGGCTGATCGGCGCGCACCTGGGCGGCACGGGGAACTACGACGAGGCGGCGTCCGTGGCCCGCTGGCGGCACAACGTGTACTTCGATTTCTCCGGCGGCACGACGATCGAGCGGCACGCCGTGGAGCGGCGGCTGATCGGCCACGAGATCGGCTTCGAGAAGTTGATCTTCGGTTCGGACACGTCGCCGGAGAAGATCGCCGAGCACATCCGGCGCTGGGACACGATCTTCGACCTGCTGGACGTGCCGGCGGACGCGCGGGAACGCATGTGGTGGCTCAACGGGGCGGAGGTGTATGGCGAGGAGCCGATCCGCTGGCTGAAGGAGCAGCGCGCGGCGAAGGCGGCCCCGCCGGTGCGCGTGCGCCCGCGCGACGCAGGCGCAGCACCCGCGCGGCGGCGGCGAGCGGCGGCCGCGGCTACGCGCCCGGCGGCGGCGCGCGCCACCGCTGCGAAGAAGCCCGCGGCGAAGCGCCGGCGGCGCTGAGATCACCCGGCGCCGCAGATTCAAAACCGCCCACGTTGGTTGACACCCCGGCCCCGTCGCCGATAAGATCGGCGCGTCCTGAAACGACAGGTTCACGCCCCGGTTTCGGGGCGTTCGCTTGTCACCGAGACGACACCTATGGCTACATCCTCCACGCTCGAACGGAGCGCCCCGCCACTGCCCGATGTCCCGCCGGGCTTCCACCTCCGCGGCGCCTCGCGGGCCGGTCGCATCCCGCTCCTCGCGCTCGTGTACGCGATCGGGCTCGCGCTGTTCGTCAGCATCGACCCGGTGCGGCCGTGGATCCTGCTCGCCGTGACGGTGCTGGTGGGCTTCGGCGCGGACGGGATCATCCGCTCCCATCCGGCAGGCGAGTTCCACACGATCGCGGACACGGCGCCGTACCTGTTCGTGCCGGTGCTGTTCGCGCTGTCATCGGGGCTGTTCCTCGAGGACGTGGTGCTGGGCTACTGGGCCGTCCCGGCGATCATGGGCGCGGGCGTGCTGATGGCGGCGGCGCTGTACGCCGAGCACGTCTCCGTGGAGCCGGACCACCCGTCGTTCCCGCTGGCGCGCTTCGTGCTGAACGTCATCACGTACCTGACGGCGTTCGGGTTCTACGCCGTGGTCTACGGCTTCGGCGTCGCCCTGCTGCCCGCCGCGTTCGCCGCCGGCCTGATCAGTATGCTCCTGTCGATCGAGATCTTCCGCGAGGCAGAGGCGGACCCGATGCGGGCGCTGGTGTTCGCGGCGGTGATCGGCGTCATCGTGGCGGAGGCGCGCTGGGTGCTCTACTTCATCCCGCTGGAGGGCTTCCTCGCCGGGGTCTTCATCCTGCTCGTCTTCTACCTCGCCACGGGCGTGATCTCGCACTACCTGACGGAGCACCTGGATCGGAACGTGCTGCTGGAGTTCGCGCTGGTCACCGCCGCCGGCCTCGCGATCGTCGTGGGCGGCCGCGTCCTCGGCTGACCGACGTTCCCTGATGGAATGAGCACGGTGCGGCCGCCGCGTGCGCGGCCGGCCGGCGCATCGTGCGCGCGCATCCGCTCCCGGCAGGCTCGATGGAGACGCCGTGGCTCAGTCGCGCGTGCCGGCGGCGGCTACTGGCACTGGCCGGGCTCGCAGTTGACCGGCCCGGGCAGGTAATCGAGCGGGTTCTCGCGCACGCCGTTGTCGATCACCTCGAAGTGCAGGTGCCGTCCTGTCGAGTAGCCGGTGGAGCCGATGATGCCGAGGGTGGCGCCCTGCGCGACGTGCTGGCCCTGCGTCACGGCGATTGAGCTGAGGTGCCCGTACAGGGTCTGGATGCCGCCAGGGCTCATCACGACGACGTAGAGGCCGTAGGAGCAGCAGGCGTTGCCGCCGGCGAAGATCACGGTGCCGTCCGTCGCCGCGGCGATCGGCGCGCCGGCGAGGTTGTAGCCGTCGATATCGATGCCGAGCGGGTGCCACGGGCAGTAGCAGCTGGAGATGGGGCCGCGCACCGGCCAGATCAGCCCCTTGCCGGAGCGAGGGCCGTGGGCGGCGGGGGGCGGCGCCGTGACGCTACCGCCGCCTGATCCGGGCGTCGGCGCGGCGGAGGGAGCCGGCGCGGAGACCGGGGCGGCCGCGGGGGCCGGGATGACGGCGCCCGGGACGTAGATCAACTCCGTCTCGGTGATGTTGTCCGGGCGGGTGATGTGGTTCGCTGCGAAGCCGGTGATCGCCGAGATATCGACGCTGTACTGGCTGGCGATGTCGCTGAGCGTCTCGCCGTACTTCACCTCGTGCAGGATGCCGTCGCCCGCCGGGATCAGCAGGGACTGTCCCAGCACGAGGAAGTTGGCGTCCTGGATCTCCGCGTTGTTGGCGACGATGTACTCCGGGTGGATGCCGAACTGCGCCGCGATGGACGAGATCGTGTCGCCGGCGCGCACGGTGTAGACCTGGTACGGCGGCAGGTCGGGCGGCGGCGCGACGGAGGCGGCGCGGACGACGGCGTCTTGCGAGGGCGTCGGCATGGGCGTGGGCGTGGCGGCGAGCGCTTGGAGCTGCTGCGCGACCTGCTGCTGCTCCGGCGGCGCCGGCTCTACCACGCGCAGTGTCTTGTTGATGGCGAGCGGCCGCAGGACAGTCTCGTCCACCACCGGCACGCTGGAACTGACGCCGGGCAGCGAGAGCCCGGTGACCGGCGCGGCGAACGCGGGCGTGTGCGATCGCAGGGCGCCACCCGTGACGCCGGCGTAGGCGACCGCGAGAGATACTGCGATCAGCACCAGGCCGTGGGTGATTGGCCTGTGCTTGCTGCGCGCGGGGTGGCGCGCGGCGGGACCCGGCGTCCGGTGCCTGATGAAACGCGCTCGCCTGTCCTGGAACGAGCGCGGGCTGAGCGTGCCCCTGATGCTCTTCGCCTCCTGCGTGAGATTTGCGTGCCGTCCATCGGTGTGTGCGATGGCGGCTGCGCGCCCCGCTCCCCCTGCGCTGGCGGCGGCGCACCGGGGGTTATTCTACCCGTGATGATCGGCGCGCGAACGCGGCCCCCGGTGAGAATTCGGCAACATTGGACATGTTGGCGGGCGGGCGCGTAGCGGCTGCGCCGCCGTGCGCCCGAACGGGGCGCGTGTCTGCGCGAAGCCGCGGCCAGGTGATGAGATCGGGGCGGTCCGAGGCGTGGCTCAGCCCGGTAGAGCACCTGACTGGGGGCTAACTCTGCGCTAACGCTGTGTTCTCGTATCTGCGATCCGAAGCTAAGATCAAGAAATTATCTACCGTTCGCGCGATTTTCGAGTAGCACCTGACGGGCCGCTCCGCCTTCAAACTGTTCTAGCCCCCTGAACTTACCGCGACGCCCGGACGCGACCGCCGTTGACGCATCGGGGCGTTAGGCTCTACAACAAGCAACGTGCGAGGTCTCTGACGCGAAGAGGGAGCTGCCAAGATGCCCACGACTGCGGAACCCCCTGATCGGGTCGCGCTATTGCTCCGGTGTCTCGGCATAGATCCGAGCTCGTTCTACTCGTTTGTCGAATGGGCGTTAGACGAGCAGCTCGTTTCCGCGTTGGCACAAGACGCCGTCGCGCCTCGCGAACTGTTAGCCAAGCAGGACGGCCTCAGACAGTTTCGCGACATCCTTCGTGAACACACGAAGCGCGATTGGTCTGACAGCGATTTGAAGACCCTGTTCAGCGCCGTGAGATCCCGATACGAGAAGCACTACCGCGATCCCGTGACGTACGGCGAATACTTGAAGCTACTCTGGTCTAAGCCTCACCGCTGCGCCCAGTGCGAAGCAGAACCGCCGGGCGTGGTGCTCCACATTGATCATGTCGTGCCCGCGTCGCTCGGAGGCCCATCCAAAGCGCATAACCTCCAGTTCCTTTGTGCCAAGTGCAACCTCAAGAAGTCAAACAAGCTAGAAGGGGGACAGGCATGGCTCAACTTACAGTGACCGCCCACGTACTGAAACAGAAGGGGTTCGATCTGTACCTGTTCCCCATGAACTCCGAGCGGCTCAAGCAGATATGCTACGTCACGCCTCAGAGCAAAGACAACCCCGATGAAATTCAGCGAATCCTCGATCCGAAGCGCGCAAAGGAGATTGGCGAGTACATCAAGGATCACACGTCAATTCTCCCCAACGCGCTTGTGGTTAGCCTCACGGACGACGTTGTTGTTAGGGAGTCGGGTCGTGAAGGAGAGGTAGCAATAGAGTTCCCTGACCACGCCGGCAAGTTCGCGTATGTGCTCGACGGTCAGCACAGGCTCGCGGGCTTTGAGTACAGCGACGGGGTGGAGTTTCGATTTGCCCGTCGTCGCGCTATACAAGGCGGACGAGCACTTACGCGGCAAGGTGTTTGCCGATATCAACAGCAAGCAAGTCAAAGTCTCGGACGTTCATCTTCTTTCTCTCTACTACAAGATCAAAGAACTTCCGTCCGACTCCGCCGCAACGATGGACGTGATCCAGCGATTGGCGACTGACGCCGACTCTCCGCTCGCAGGCAAGATCAAGACGAGCGATGACGACAAGGGAGCCTGGGTGACAAACAAGCACATGAAGTTGTGCGTGGGGCCTCACACGGAAAGCGGCGGCATCCTGTATGGTCTCAATTCCCCTGCGGCTCAAGCGCAAGTCATGAAGGAATACCTGAAGGGCATTCAGCGTATGTGGCCCGAGGCCTGGGGTGACAACAAGAATTACATGCTCACGCGACCGATGGGCATGGAACTTATGCTGAGTGTGTTCGCCGCCGTGTCGCACCGATGCGATCTCAATCTCGGCCGCCAGTACACCGCGGAGAACTTCGAGAAGTCACTCGCGCCACTCAAGGACTGCGAGATCGAGATTCCGGGAGGCGGGAAACTCACCCTCACTTGGCAGCGAGGCCCATTCGGCACTCTGACTGGAAGGGCGGGGCGCAAGTTGGTTCAGAGGCAACTCAATGACCGGCTCCGCGCCGCCGACGAAAACAGCGCGTCTCATGGCACGTAATCGCCGGTCGCTCGCCGCCAGGCAGAAAGGTCAGTGATCCTCTTCGACTCCACTGACCTTCGGTCATCCAGCTTGGAAACCAACACCCGGGCGTAAAGAGGGTGTCCATAAAATCGCCGGGCGATCTTACAGACGCCTCCCTCGCCCCGCGGCTGTGTCCGGCATTCGCAACATGTGCGCGACCGGAGTGCGGCAGCGTGGACACGCCGAGACCGTGGACGGGCGTCTGGGCGGGGTGCGTTCGGTCGTGATAAGATCGGGGCGGTTCGGGGCGTGGCTCAGCCCGGTAGAGCACCTGACTGGGGGTCAGGAGGTCGCTGGTTCGAATCCAGTCGCCCCGACCATTTTCCACACACCATCTTCGCCGCACGGTGCTGCGCGCTTCCGCGCTTGACGCCGATCGTGCGTGGGCGCGGCTGATCGCGTTGTCGTCACAGGGCGATGACGCGATGGTGCGCACGGCTTCCGCGCGCGGCGCACGGGCATCGTCCCCGGGCACGCACGGCCGCGCGCAGGTTCGCGCGATTTGAGTATCTCGTCACAAGCGCGAAGATCGTGCCTCGTTGCCCTTGCCCCCCCAACATCGGACGTCTGATATACTCGGAGCACGGCCGAATCCGCGAAAGCGGAGCGGGGGAACCAACTTTCGGGGTGAATCTCGCAACGTGCGAGTAGGTCAGCTTCTCAGACCGAACCCGTCAGCTAACCTCGCAGGCACATGAGAGGGTACAGCACCTCGAGAGCAGGGTGTCTGGCCCTGTCCGTCTTGTTGCCATCGGCCAATGTGGACCCGGTGTTGCAGCGGAGGTGCCCCGCATGAACCGCCTCGTCATCGTTTCCAATCGTCTTCCCGTAACCGCGCATGTCCAGGACGGCGAGCTGGTCGTCGAGCCATCGAACGGCGGCCTTGCCACCGGCCTGATCGGTCCGCACGAGCGCTGCGACGGGCTGTGGATCGGCTGGCCGGGCGACCTGCCGCAACTCTCCGGCCAGCAGCAGCAAGCGCTGACGGCGCGGCTTGACGAGCTGCGCGCCGTCGCCGTGCCGCTCAGCCACCGCGAGGTGAAGGCGTTCTACGAGGATGTTGCGAACGGCATCCTCTGGCCCATCTTCCACGACCTCGTGCACCAGGTGCCATCGGATCTGCGCGGCTGGGACACGTTCCGTGCTGCGAACGCGCGGTTTGCGCGCGCCGCCGCCGCTCGTCGCGAGCCCGGCGACCTGATCTGGGTGCACGATTACCAGCTCGTGCTGGTGCCCGGCATGCTGCGCGAGCTGGCGCCTGACGCGCGCGTCGGCTTCTTCCTCCACATCCCGTTCCCACCGGAGGGGCTGCTGGGCGTGCTGCCCTGGCGGGAAGAGGTGCTGCGGGGGATGCTCGGCGCGGACCTGGTGGGCTTCCACACGTACGGGTACCTGCGGCACTTCTGCGAGGCGCTGCGCCGCGTGCTGGGCCTGGACGCGGAGCTCGATGGCGTGACGTACGCCGGACGACGGGTGCGCTTCGGCGTGTTCCCGATGGGGGTCGACGCGCAGGCGTGGTCCGCGCGGGGCGACGATCCGGCGGTGCGCGACGAAGCGGCGGCGATCCGGGCGGACGGTGGCGGCACGAAGCTGCTCGTCGGGATCGATCGGCTGGACTACACGAAGGGGCTGCCGCGGCGGCTGCTGGCGGTGGACCGCGTGCTGAAGAGCGCGCCGGAGCTGCGCGGCGACCTGCGCCTGATCCAGGTGACGGTGCCGTCGCGGGAGAAGGTGGAAGCGTACGCCGGCCTGCGCCGGCGCATCGACGAGATGGTGGGCCGGATCAACAGCCGCTACGCCACGCCGACATCGGCGCCGATCCACCGGATGCACACGTCGCTGTCGCCGGAGCGGATCGCGGCGCTGTACCGCGCCGCCGACGTGATGCTGGTGACGCCGCTGCGCGACGGGATGAATCTCGTGGCGAAGGAGTTCGTCGCGACGCGCACGGACGAGGACGGCGTGCTGGTGCTGAGCAAGTCCGCGGGCGCGGCGGCGGAGCTGGGGCAGGCGCTGCTCGTCAACCCGTACGATATCGACGAAGTGGCAGCCGCCGTGCGGACGGCGCTGGCGATGCCGCGCGAGGAGCGCCGCGAGCGGATGCGCGCGATGCGGCGGCGTGTCGCGTCCCACGACGTCCACCGCTGGGCGGAGACCTTCATGGATGAGCTGCGGCGCGACCCACCGGCGGCACCGGCCGTCGTCACCCGGGAGCCGTCGGATGACCTGACGCGCTTCGTCGCGCGCGTCCGCGAGCGGCGCGAGATGGCGCTAATCCTCGATTACGACGGCACGCTCATGCCGTTCGCGCCGACGCCCGACGCGGCGCCTCCGGATGCGGAGTTGATCGAGCTGCTGCGGCGGCTGGCTGATCGGCCGGGCATCCGGGTGCACGTGGTCAGTGGCCGCCCGCGAGAGACGCTCGCTGAGTGGCTGGGCGCGCTGCCGATCGGGCTGCACGCGGAGCATGGGTTCGCGTCGCGGATGCGGCCGGAGGCGGCGTGGATCGAGCATGGCGGCCCGGCGACGGACTGGAAGCGCCGGGTGCAGCCGATCCTGAAGCATTTCGCCGGGACGACGCCGGGCGCGTTCGTCGAAGAGAAGCGCGTGTCGCTCGCGTGGCACTACCGCGCAGCCGCGGCCGACACGCGCGACCGGGACTTCGTGGCATCGCAGGCGCGCGAGCTGCGGCTGGTACTGGAGGAGACGCTGGCGAGCCTGCCGGTGGAGATCCTCCCGGGCAACATGGTGCTGGAGGTGCGGGCGCGCGGCGTCAGCAAGGCGAACGTTGTGCCGCTGATCCTGGCGCAGGGCGACGGACGCGAGGCCGTGCTGGCGATGGGCGACGACCGCACGGACGAGGACCTGTTCGCGGCGGTGCCGGAGGGCAGCCTCACCGTGCACGTCGGCGAGGGCGACACGCGCGCGCTCTACCGCGTGCCGGACGTGGCCAGCGCGCGCCAGTTGCTGGCGACGCTCATCGACTGATCGCGCGCGCTGCGCCTCACGCGGCGGCTTGCTCCTCCGGTGGGGTGAGGTCGCCGGGAAGCGCGCCGCGTTGCCAGAGGCGCAAGAACGCCTGCACCACGCGCGGGTTGAACTGCGTGCCGGACCATGCTTCCACTTCACGCGCGGCCGCCGACGCGGGCCGGCCGATGCGGTAGGGCCGGTCGTTCGTCATTGCGTCGAAGCAGTCGGCGACGGCAACGATGGTCGCGGCCTCCGGGATCTCTTCTCCGGCGAGGCCGTGGGGATAGCCACTGCCGTCCCAACGTTCGTGGTGCGCTTCGGCCACCGCCGCCGCCAGGTCGAATCCGGGCCGGCCGCGCAGGAACTCCGCGCCCCAGACGGTGTGCTGCTGCATGATCGACCACTCATCGGTATCGAGGCGCTGGGCGCTGGAGAGCAGCGCCTCCGGCACGCGGATCTTGCCGATATCGTGCAGCACCGCCGCGAGGGCCAGCTCGCCGGCGGCGCGCGCGGTGTAGCCCAGCTCCAGGGCGATGGCCTCGCTGATCGTGCGGACGCGTTGCAGGTGGCGTCCGGTCGTGGCGTCGTGGGCCTCGGCGGCGGCCGCCAGCATCAGCACGGTCTCGGCCTGCGCGCGTTCCAGGCGTGCGGAGGTAGCGGCCATGCGGACGATCGCCGTCACCTGCGTGGCAACGGCGTTGAGGAACTGCGCGTCGCGGGCGCTGAAGGCATGGGTCCGGCCGGCGTGGACCGAGAGGACGCCCACCATCTCGTCGTGCCAGTACATCGGCGCGAGGACGGCGGAGTGCACGCCCGTCGCCGCCGCGAGCCGGCGCTCGAGCGGCGTCAGTCGCTCGTCGTGCTGGACGTCGTCGAGGATGATCGGCGCGCGCGTCGCGCGGACAATGGGACCGAGGCCGGGATGTTCGGGCAGGATGCGGCGCTCCTTGAGCCACTCGGCGCCGACCTCCAACGCCTCAGGCGTCACCGGCGCGCCGTGCGTGCCTGAGGCGGCGTTGTTGGACGTGCCGAGGACGTCCGCATCGAACACCTCGAAGTTCACCAGCTCATAGCCGGCGCCGATAGAAAGTTGGTGCGCGACGAGTCGTAGCTTGTCGCCCGGCGTCCCCGCCAATGTCAACAGCGGGACGATCTCGCCCACCATCTGCGCCTCGCGGTCGTCTCCGGCGGGGCGTGGCGATGCCGGACCCGCGGTGCGGCGGCGCTGTTCGCGGCGCCGCTGGTACATGGCGCTGTCCGCCAGCTTGATCAGGTCTTCCACGCCGACAGCCTCGGCGGGGTACACCGCTATCCCCATGCTGACGACGACTGGTACCGTGAGATTGACGCTCCCGATCTGCACGGATGTGCCCTCGAGTTCCCGCGTCACGCTCTCGCGATACCGCTCGGCGGCGGGACGGCCGGCGCCGGGAAGCACTGCGATGAACTCGTCGCCGCCGTAGCGGCCGATGATCGCGCCGTCGCGGGCCATCGCGCCGGCGACGACGGCGAGGGCGCGGTCGCCGACCTGGTGGCCGTAGGTGTCGTTGGTGGCCTTCATACCATCGATGTCGACCATGGCCACCGCGAACGGGTGGCCTGGCTCGCGCTCGATGAGATCGCGCACGACGTCGGTGATGACGGCGTGGTTGAGCGTGCCGGTGAGGGCGTCGCGGTCGGCGCGGTCGCGCAGGGCGGCTTCGGCGCGCACCCGTTCGCTGATGTCGCGGAAGCTCCAGACGCGCCCATTGACGCGGCCATCCATGATGAGCGGGCGTGAGTAGCTTTCGATCGTGCGGCCGTCATTGAAACGGAGGGTCTCGGAGTGCTCCTCTGCGCTCAGGAACATCTCGCTCAACCGCTTCAGGAACCCGTCCGCGTCGTCGATCTGGCGGCCGATCAGCTCCCGCAGGCGGGGCCGGTCGCGGCTGTTCAGCACGTCGTCGGGCACGCCCCAGATCTGGCGGAACAGGGCGTTGGTGTGGACCTGCGAGTTCGCCGTCAACGCCAGAAGGCCGTCGGTGGTGGATTCAATCGTCTTGCGGAGGATCTCCTCGTTCGCCAGCAATGCGTCGTTCGCCTGGGCGAGGTCGCGGGTGCGTTCGGACACACGCTCCTCGAGTTCCCTGTTCGCCCGCTGCAGGCCCACGCGCGCTTCCAGCAGCGCGTCCTGGGACCGGACGGCCGAGTCGCGCTCCGAGCGGAGCTGGCGGCCGACCCAGTTGGTCCAGAGGTAGATGCTGTAGAAGACGCCCGCGCCGCCCAGCGCCGTGGTCAGGACGAAGCGGCCGTCCCGGTAGCTGAAGAGCCCGACACGGGGGTAGGTGTAGTACGGCACGACCCCTGTCGCCTCGAGGACGAGGAGCGCGAGAAAGGCAGCCGCGGCGCCGGTCGTGTAGATCAGCCCGCGCTTCAGATCGAGGAAGGTGTTGGTGAAGATGAGACCGAAGACGTAGGCGAACGCGCCGAGCCAGGCGACGCCGCCAAGGAAGTAGACCATCGTGGTGTGAAAGATGATCTCCGCGGCGAGCATGACGTAGTGCGCGCGCTCGATCTGGCGCGCGGACGGGAGCAGCGCGACGACGCGCAGGTAGACGACGAAGAACAGCGCCTCGCAGCAGAGGACGGCGAGGAACGGCGTGGGCATCGGCAGACCGATGACCAGCAGGAGCAGCCAGAGGGCGATGAAGAGGCCGATGACGACGAGGCGTGCGAGCGCCTGCGGCGTTTGCTCGCGTCGCCGTGCTTGAAGGCGGTCGGATGGGCGCGCGCCTTCACGGGCACGTGCGACAGCAGTGCTCAGCATCGGGGAAGTATCGGTACGGAGAGGCGCGACATTGACGGCCGCCCGTTACTTGTCATAACACATTGGCGGTCGCCGCCGGCGCGCCGCTGTCGTAGCATGCCCGCGAGTGCATTCAGGGTGCGCGAGCAGGGAGAGACAAGATGACAGCGGTCGTAACCGGGGCGACGCTGATCGACCGGCACCGGCCGCGATCCCATCGCCGGCGCCACGGTGATCATCGAGGACGGGCGCATCGCGCGGGTGGGGACCGCCATCGACATGCCGCGCGACGCCGAGATGTTCGACGCGGCCGGGGGCACGCTGATGCCCGGCATGATCGATTGCCACGTCCACCTGCTGTTCCATCCGGGGTCGCTGCAAGAGCGGCTGCTGACGCCGCCGTCGCTCCAGCTCTTCGAGGGTGCGCGCAACGCGCTGGCGACGCTGGACGCCGGCGTAACGACGGTGCGGGACGCTGGCGGCACGCCGCAGGGGTTCAAGCTGGCGATCGAGCGGGGCCTGATTCCCGGGCCGCGGATGCGCATCGCCGTAGGCATGTTGTCGCAGACCGGCGGACACGGCGACGCCACGATGCCGTCGGGCGTTCGGACGCGAGCGCCGTGGGGGCCGGAGTTCCCGGAGAACATCTGCGACGGCCCGGACGAGGTGCGGACGGCGACGCGCGGCATGCTGCGGGCCGGGGCGGACTTCATCAAGCTGTGCTCGACCGGCGGCGTGCTCTCGCCCGCCGACGAGCCGGGGCACACGCAGTTCACTCCGGCGGAGATCGCGGTGGCGGTGGAGGAGGCGCGAGCGGCGGGGAAGACCTGCATGGCGCATGCGCAGGGCACGCAGGGGATCAAGAACGCTGTCCTCGCCGGCGTCGAATCGATTGAGC
Organism: Dehalococcoidia bacterium; assembly: GCA_035632115.1. Taxonomy (GTDB): domain Bacteria; phylum Chloroflexota; class Dehalococcoidia; order DSTF01; family JACRBR01; genus DASQHL01. The sequence goes on from DASQHL010000144.1 coordinate 23,619, forward strand.
ACGGGGTGTTCCTGGACGACGAGGCGATCGCCGAGATGCAGCGGCGCGGCACGTTCCTGGTGCCGACGCTCGTCGCGCCGGTGTGGGTGCTCCGCAACGCGGAGCGCAGTCCGGGCAGCATCCTGCCGCAGTCTCTTCGGAAGTCGAAGGAGGTGATGGAGGACCACCGGGCGAGCTTCCGGCGGGCGGCGCAGGTCGGCCTCCGCATCGCCATGGGCACGGACAGCGGCGTCGGGCCGCACGGCCACAACGCCGAGGAGCTGGAGCTGATGGTCGCCGGCGGACTGACGCCGATGCAGGCGATCGTGGCGACGACGACGACGGCGAGCGAGTGCCTCCACATGGCGGAGCAGGTCGGCACCATCGAAGAAGGGAAGCTGGCGGACCTGCTGGTGGTCGCGGGCGACCCGCTGGCGGACATCGCGGTGCTGCAGGACCGCGCGAAGCTGGCGCTGATCATGCAGGCGGGCCGTGCGCACAAGGCCGCGCTGCCGCTGCGGGCGGGGCGCGGCTAGGTCTTGCCGATGAGCCCGGTGAGCAACGCCGTCGTGCGCGCGATGGAGGCGGCGGTGTCTGCGCCGGCGGGCACGATCCCGGCGATGAAGTCGGTCGCGCCGGCGGCGGCCAGATCGCGGAGCTGGCGCTCGACCGCCGCCTCGTCGCCGAGGATGGCGACGTCGGCCGGGCCCTCGACGCCCTCCTTATCGAGCATGCGGCGGTAGTTTGGCAGGCGGCCGTAGATCTGAAAGATGCGGGCGCAGGCTTCGCGCGTGGCGGCGATCTCTTCGGTGACGGCGACGGGCAGGCAGACGGCGACGCGCGGCCGCGGACGCCCCGCCGCCTCGGCTGCGGCGTTGATCTTCGGAGCAACGTGCGCGGCGATCGTGCGGACGCCCGTCATCCAGGTGACGGTGCCGTCCGCCAGCTCGCCTGCGAGGCGGAGCATGCGCGGCGCCAGGGCGGCCACGATCACGGGCAGCGGCGCCGCGTCCGGCACGGCCAGCGTCGCCGTCGTGCGGTAGAGGTCGCCGGCGTGGCCGACCTTGTGCTCGCGGGCCAGCGGCAGCAGCACCTTCAGATACTCCTCCATGTGCCGCGCCGGGTGTTCGTAGGAGAGCCCCCACATGTTCTCGACGACGACGTGATGCGAGAGTCCGATGCCGAGCACGAAGCGGCCCGACGTGGCCGCCTGCACCGTCACTGCCTCTTGCGCCATAGCGAACGGGTGGCGCAGGTACGTCGGCACCACGGCCGTGCCCAGCTCGATGTGCGCCGTGCGCGCGCCGGCGAGCGCGATCACGGTCATCGGGTCGGTGCCGAAGATGTTGCTGAACCACGCCGACTCGAAGCCCGCGGCCTCCGCGTCGATCACTTGCTGCACGTGCTGCGCGACGGGCACGTCGCCGCCCAGGTTGATGCCGATGCGCATCGTCATAGTCCTTTCAGGAAGTCGAGCAGCGCGGCGTTGACTTCGTCCGGGCGCTCCTGCTGGGTCCAGTGCCCGGCGCCCGGCAGCATGACCACGCGCCGCAGGTTGGGCACGAACGGCTTCATCGCCTCGATGCCGCCCGGGTTCATGGCGATGACGCCATCGCGGTCGCCGCAGACGAAGAGCGCGGGCTGTGTCACCTTCGCGCCGGCGAGGTGCGGCAGCTCGTCCCAGTCGCGGTCCATGTTGCGGTAGCGGTTGAGGCCGCCGCGGAAGCCCGTGCGCTCGAACTCCGCCGTGAAGTAGTCCAGGTCCTGCTCGGTGAGCCATGCCGGGAGCGATGCCGGCTCCGGCATGCCATCGAGGAACTTCGCGTCCTTCTGCTTCACCCAGCCGGCGGCATCGCGCGGGGCGTCGCCGGACGCGGCGTAGAGGAAGAGCCGCATGGAGCGGCGCACGTCCGCCTGCAGCTCGGCCTCGGCGACGCCCGGCGCCTGGAAGTAGAGGATGTAGAAGAACGTGTCGCCGAAGACCTGCTTGAAGAGCTGGGTCGGGGGCATGGGCGCGCGCGGCAGGAAGGGCACGCTCATGCCGGCGACGGCGCGGAAGTGCTCCGGGTAGAGGACGGCGCTGGTCCAGGCGATCGGCGCGCCCCAGTCGTGGCCGACGATGACGGCGGGCTTCGCGCTGAGCGCATCGACGATGCCGGCCATGTCGGCCGTCATCTCCTTCATGCTGTACGCCTCGATCAGCTCCGGCGCGTCGCTGCGGCCGTAGCCGCGCACGTCGACGGCGGCGGCGTGGTAGCCGGCGGCGGCCAGCGCAGGGATCTGGTGGCGCCACGAGTACCACGACTCGGGAAAGCCGTGGACGAGCAGCACGAGCGGCCCGTCGCCGGCTTCGGCGAGGTGGACGTTGATGCCGTTCGTCTTGAGCGTGCGGTGTGTGATCTCGGACATGGAACCTCCGGTGGCGTTCGGCCTGTGAACAAGACTATCGTGGACGCCGGCGCCTGGCTCAAGCGGCCGGCCTGCGGCGCGACCTGAAGGCGGCAGTGATTGCGAACATCAGCCCGCACAGCGCCGCCGTCACGGCAACACCCTGGCGCGGGCCGGCGCCGACGAGGACCTTCCCCTGGAGCCACGGGATCGCCAGCCCGCCCGCGTTGCCCAGCGTCACCGTCGCCGCGGTGACGTTGCCCGGCGCGTTGGCGCTGGCGATGGCGAGCGTCGTCGGCCAGATCGGCCCGAGGCAGAGCCCCGCGCCCGCGACGGCCGCCGCGCTCAGCGCGATGTTGCCGGACACGATCGCCAGCGCGAGCGACGAGACGCCGGCGCCGGCGACCGACGCGATCAGCAGCAGGCTGGCCTCGCGACCGCGCGCGAAGTAGATCCCGCTGACGATGCGGCCGAGCGCCAGCGCCGCCCAGTAGCCGGACGTGAGGAGCGCGCCCGCCAGCACGCCGGCGTGCGCCGTCTCGCGCGTGTACGACGACACCCACGTGCCCAGGCCGAACTCCGCGCCGACGTACAGGAAGAGCACTACGCCCATCGTCCACGATGTGGCGTTTCCGGGGAGGCGGAACGGCTCGTCCGGCGCGGGGATCGGCGTGTGCTCCGGCGCCGCCGCGGCGAGCATGACGAGCAGCGTCAGCGCTTCGAACGCCGCGATCCCCGCGAAGACGGGCCAGCGCTCGCCCGTGTTCGCCAGGATCACGCCGGCCCAGACGGGCCCGGCCATCGCGCCGAACGCGAAGAACAAGTTCAGACGGTTGATGGCGGCGGGCGCATCGCGTGACGTGCGGCTCATCAGGATGTGCAGCGCGGCGACGACCAGTCCGTCTCCCGCGCCCAGGACGACGCCGCCGGCCAGGGCAACCGGCCACCCCGGCGCGGCCGCGAGCAGCGCCATGCCTGAGGCGGCCGCCGCGAGGCCCCAGAGTGAGAGCATGCGTGTATCGCGCCCGTGCAGCGCGATGGCCACGGAGGCCGACGCGGTGATCGAGCCGATGAACAGCGCGGTGAGCAGCAGGCCCGCCGTATCGAGCGAGACGCCGAGGTCGCTGGCCAGGAAGGGCAGGGCTGGTCCGAACGACGCGGCGTACATCCCCACGCCGAAGAACGCCATCAGCGCGGCGGCATGCAACAGCCGATGATCTTCGAGGTGGGGGGCGGCGAGCACGCGGCCAGCGTACAAGCGCCCATCCGCGGGCGATAGCCACCCGGCGCACCTGTCGCATCGACGCGCACCACACTATCCTGCATGCATGAAGACCACGCGGCTCGGCGCCACCGATCTTGCCGTCTCCAACCTGTGCCTCGGCACCATGCAGTTCGGCTGGACGGCCGACGAACGCGCATCGTCCGAGGTGCTCGACGCGTTCGTCGCGGCCGGCGGCAACTTCATCGATACGGCGGACATCTACAGCCGCTGGGCGAAGGGGAACCACGGCGGCGAGGCCGAGGAGATCGTCGGGCGCTGGCTGCAGGCGCGCGGCAACCGGCGTGACGTCGTCGTCGCCACGAAGGTACGGGGCGAGATGTGGAAGGGGGCCGACGGCGAGGGGCTGAGCCGCGCGCACATCACGCGCGCGGTCGAGGACAGCCTCCGTCGCTTGCAGATCGATACGATCGACCTGTACCAGTGCCACTGGCCCGACGAGGGGACGCCGATCGAGGAGACACTCGCGGTGTTCGGGGAGCTGATCGCGGCGGGCAAGGTCCGCTACATCGGCGCATCGAACTACTCTGCGGCCCAGCTCCGGGCGGCGCTGGACACGGCTTCGGTGCGCGGCCTGCCCGCGTTCGCGACGCTGCAGCCGCACCACAACCTCGTGCATCGCGCGGAGTACGAGGAGGAGCTGGCGGCGCTCTGCGTGACGGCCGGCATCGGAGTCATCCCGTACAGCCCGCTTGCCGGCGGCTTCCTCACGGGAAAGTACCGCAAGGGGCAGCCGCTGCCGGCGAGCCAGCGCGCCGGCGGCGTGAAGAAGTACCTCAACGATGAAGGCTACGCCGTGGTGGACGCACTGGCGGGCGTAGCGGGTTCGCACGGCACGACGATCGCGGCGGCCGCGCTCGCCTGGGAGCTGACGCGCCCGGGCATCCAGTCGCCGATCATCGGCGCGAACTCGACGGATCAGCTTTCGGCGCTGCTCCCCGGAGCGGAGCTGGCGCTTGCCGCCGACGAGATCGCCGCACTCGACGCGGCGAGCGTGGGGCGGTAGGCGCGCCCACCCGGCTACACGGTTGTTTCGGCAGGCGCGGCCGCGCGCGTCCGTTCGACGAGCTGGCGTTCGTAGATCAGGCGCTCGTAGTACGAGATAACCTGGCGGCTGACGCGGTCCCAGCTGAAATACTGCGCGCGCTCGCGTCCGCGCCGCGCCATCTCCGCCGACCGGGCCGGGTCGTGCAGCAGCTCGATGAGCGCGTCCGCGAGCGCCTGCGCGTCCTCCGGCCGCACCAGCAGGCCCTCGACGCCGTTCGTGACGACGCCGGCGAACCCGTCGATGTTCGACGCGGCGATCGGCAGGCCGGCGGCCATCGCCTCCAGCAGCACGATGCCCTGGCTCTCGAACCCCGTGTTGGGCGCGCAGAAGACGTGCGCGGTGTGGTGGTAGCGCGGCAGTTCACCGAACGGGACGTGGCTGCGAAACACCACATCGCGCAGGCGCGCGTTTCGCACCGCCTTCTCGTACCGGTCGAACTTCCCCGCGCCGACGACGATCAGGCGGCTGTCCGGGATCGTCCGCTGCACCCCCACGAACGCCCGGATCAGGTACTTCAGCCCCTTGCGCTTCTCCGGACGGCCGACAAAGAGGACGTTGCGCTTGCCATCGCTGAACTCCGGCAGCGGCGCCACGTCCGCCGCGAAGTGCTCGAGGTCCACGCCGTTCGGGATCACGTTGTAGTAGCCGGGGAAGTACTTTTCGACGTGGCGGACGGCGGCCGGCGACACCGCGATCTTCCCGTCGAGCTTGCGCGCCCAGCGCTTGATCAGCCGGCGGCCGTACACGTACGCCCAGTTCGACTCGCGCGCGGCGTGCCACGTGCCGACGTTGACCGTCGTGGAGTAGCGCAGGAACTGAATGGGCAGCGTCGGCATGAACGGCTCGTGGACGTGCACGATGTCGAAGTCGGTTCCGGCGAGCACGCGCTTCACGGCGCCGGTCGTGCGCAGCGACAGCGTGATCCGCGCCACCGAGCCGCTCACCCGCAGCGGGATCGGCCGGCCGATCGTCGTAATCGGGCAGACGGTGCTGGCCACGGGCTTCGAACCCGCGGCGATGATGTGCGGCTCATGGCCCATCTCCACGAAGCGCTCCGCAAGGTGCGCGATGTGGTTGTTGACGCCGCCGGAGACGGTCCAATCATAGGGTGAGACCAGGGCAACCTTCATCGCGGACCGCCCTCGTGAGGCGGTGGCGTGGTGGGGCGGGGCCGGTGGCGCGCGTGGCTCACGACGAAGCTGCGGATCGTCGGCGCCCAACCCATCGCGCGGGGCGTGGCCATCATCCCCCGCCACTGCTGCAGCGCGATGTTTCGGTACCCCAGTTCGGACAGGCGCGGCGGCCGTCCGGGCACGCCGGACGTCGTCCCCGCCTCGATGGCGCGGCGCAGTGCCTCCGCGGTATGGCCCTGGAACTGCGTGCGCGCGCTGCCGATCGACTGGAGGAAGTGCGCGTCGCTGGACCCGACCGCTGCCAGGTGGAAGCGCTCGCGGTTGAGCCGCCGCGCCCGCCCGGACGACACGCGGCCGGCCGGGCTCAGGTTGTACTCCTCGATGCCGTCGAAGTGCGCCGCCGGGTCGGCGCTGGCGGCGACGCGCTCCAGGACCCGCGCGCTGACGCTGCGGGTCAGCCAGGAGAGCGGGTGCGGCACGATGGCGAGTCCACCCTGACGGTGGATGCCCGCAAGCGTCTCTTCCACCCGGCGGAAGCTGGCGACCGGGTCATCAATGAACAGCGCCAGCAGGTGGCCATCGAGCGTGGTCACCTCCATGCCGCAGACCAGGTCGAAGGCGTATGCGCCGCGGGCGTGCAGATTGCGCGCCTCATCGGCCGGGCGCAGCGTGTCGTGCTCGGTGACGGCGATCACGTCGAGGTCGCGGCGTTCTCCGACGAAGTGCAGCAGCTCGGGCACGGTGGCCATGCCATCGCCGTAGCGCGTGTGGATATGGAGGTCTGCTGTTCCCACGCTGCGTCACATCGCGCTCGAGGGTGCGCGCTCCGGTCCCGGCGTCCGGACGGGCGGCCGGCTGCCGCTAGTGTACCGTCTGCTCCTCGCCGGGAGCGCCGTGCTCGGGGAGTCCACGCGCCGCCGGCTGCAAGTCGTCCGGCCAGATCCGGTCGAGCACGCTCCACTGGCCGGGATCTTCCTTCAGGTGACGCTCGAAGCGCGCCAGCACCGCTTGCGTGTTGGTGCGAAGGTCCCGGTCGTGGTCGCCGGTGATGATCAGCGGCAGCGGTGGGCCGACGCTGGCGCGGACTTTGAAGCCGCCTTCCCGGCGCACCCAGCCGGGGAGCAGGACGGCGCCCGTGCGGATGGCGAGGTCCACGGCGCCGGTCGGGAAGCGCGCGGGCGCGCCGCAGAAGTCCAGCACGATGCCGCGCTTCTGGATGTCGCGGTCGACGAGGATCGCGACGACGCCACCGTCGCGCAGCCAGGCCATGGCGTGCTTGATGGCGGCAAAGCTCACCGGCTCGTAGCGGTGCCCGTGCACGGTGCGGAGGCTGCGCATCAGCCGGCCGAGCTCGGGAGGGTCCAGCGGCTCGACGAGCGCGAACACCTTGATGCCGGTGGCGAGGAGCCCCTGCACGGCGAACTCGGGGTTGGCGTAGTGCGCCGAGGCGAGCACGACGCCGTGTCCCGCCTTCTGGGCGTCGGTCACGTACTCCAACCCCTCCAGCACGAGGTCATGGTCGAAGAAGCGCCGCACGTCCATGCGGTGCATCCCTACCACGTCGGCGTAGTAACGGCCGGTGTTGCGCGCGCAGTCGCGGGCGACTCGGTCCACCTCCTCATCGCTGGCGGCAGGCCCCAGGACGTGGCGGATGTTGCTGCGGACGTTCGGCCCGATGCGCGGGCCCCAGTCGTACACGCGGTCGGCCACGAAGCGCGCGATGCCGTAGCGCCAGCGGAGCGGGAAGCGGCCGATCGTGTTGATGACCGCCACCATCAGGTAGTAGCGCCACTTGCTCGGGCGTGGCACCCAGGAGGGGAGCATGCGGCGTCAGACCTCTTCGGCCAGCTTGCCCGGGCGCGCCCGGACGGGGGACGACTGCTTCCACATGCGGCGGAAGATGAACCACTGCTCCGGGTAGCGCCGGATCGTCCGCTCCATGGAGTGCATGATGAGGCGCGTCAGCTCCGGGACGTCGTAGGCCGCGTCCCCGGTGGGCCGATAGTCACGCAGGCTCGAGTCGATGATCGGGCGGATGACCGTGTCGTCCTCCGGCCCGCGCAGGACGACGGCCGGGATCACCCAGGCGTTCGTCCGCAGCGCCACGCGCGCCGCGGCGGACGAGACGAGCGCCGGCGCGCCGAAGAAGTCGACGCGGATGCCAACCTTTTCGGATGCGACATCCACCAGCATGGCAAGCGTCTCGCCGCGCCGCAGCGCCTTGAACACGGTCGGTCCAAGGCGATCCTGTCCGATCACCTTCATGCCGAGCTTCTTGCGCGACCCCTGCACCAGTTCGTTCATGGGGCCGTAGTGGAAGTTCTCGGCGATCGCGTTGACGGGGTAGCCGAAGGCGGCGAGCGCGGCGGCACCAAGATCCCAGTTGCCGAAGTGGAGCGTGGCGACGATGACGCCGCGGTCCGAGTTGACCGCCTCGTTCAGCTCGTCCCACTGGTCGAAGCGGAGCCGGCTCTTTACTTCCTCGGCGGTGATCACGGGGTAGTGGATGAAGTCGACGACGTACTTGCCGAAGTTGCGGAACGAGTGCCGCGCGACCGAATCGACGTAGCGGGCGTCGTCGCTCTGGAGGACGTGGGCCAGGTTCGCGTTCAGCGCCTTGCGGTGTCGGGGGAAGATGACCCAATAGCAGACGAGGGCGATCCGCTCGGAGAACCAGTACGCCACCGGAAGCGGCAGCGGCCGCGTTACGACGATGGCGAGCCGGAACAGCCAGTAGACGGTCCTGTCGAGCAAGCGCTCCTCATCCCGCGATGAACTCCTCCACCATGTCGTGCGCGACATCGTCCGGGTACTGGCGAGGCGGCGACTTCATGAAGTACGCCGAGGGCCCCTCCAGCGGCCCGGCCAGGCCGCGGTCCAACGCGATCTTGCAGCAGCGGATCGCATCGATCACCACGCCGGCAGAGTTCGGGCTATCCCACACCTCCAGCTTCACCTCCGCGTTCAGCGGCACGTTGCCGAAGGTGGTGCCCTCCATGCGAATGTAGCACCATTTGCGGTCAAGAAGCCAAGGCACGTGATCCGAAGGCCCCACGTGCACGTCCCCGGCGGGCAGTTCGTAGTCCAGCTGGGAGGTGACGGCGCCGGTCTTGGAGATCTTCTTGGATTCGAGCCGCTCCCGTTCGAGCATGTTCAGGAAGTCCGTATTGCCGCCAAAATTGAGCTGGTAGGTGCGGTCCAGTCGCACCCCCCGGTCCCGGAAGAGGCGCGTCAGCACCCGGTGCACAATGGTTGCGCCGACCTGCGACTTGATGTCGTCGCCGATGATCGGCAGCCCCGCTTCCTGGAATCGCTTCGGCCAGTAGCCGAACTGGTCCCGCGCGATGAACACGGGGATGCAGTTGATGAAGCCGCAGCCTGCCGTGAGCACCTGCTCGACGTACCACTTCGTCGCCTCTTCGGAGCCCACGGGCAGGTAGCTCACGACGACGTCCGTCTCGGTCTCCTTGAGGAGCCGGACAATGTCATCGGTGGGGCCGGAGGCCTTCGTGATCACCTGCGACAGGTACTTGCCGAGGCCGTCGTGGGTCATGCCGCGCGAGACGCGCACGCCCTGGTGCGGTACGTCGCTGAACTTGTAGGTGTTGTTGGGCGCCGTGAACACCGCCTCGGACAGATCCTTGCCGACCTTGTTCTGGTCGATGTCGATCGCCGCCACGAAGTTGATATCGCGGATGTGGTAGCCGCCCAGGTTGATGTGCATCAGGCCGGGGATCAGCTCGCCCTCGCGCGCGTCCTGGTAGAAGTAGCGCCCCTGCACGAGCGAGGAGGCGCAGTTGCCAACGCCGATGATGGCGACGTTGATCTTGCCCTTCTCGCGCTTGCCGGCCTTGTCCGTGGTCCTGGCCTGTGCCTTCGCCCCGCCCCTGCTCGCCATGTCCGCTGCTCCTTCGCTGAAAAAGAGCCGGTCCTCGCTCATGCCGAAGATGGCGCACGCCGCTTCGATGAACCGCCGGCCCGGCTGCTTGGTGCCCGCCTTGATCTGGGACAGGTACCCCTCGCTGACGCGGTAGCCGCGGCGCTGCAGTTCGGCCAGCAGCCAGCGTTGCTTCTGGCCGCGTTGCTCCAGCACCTCGAACACGCGCGTCCTGATCACGGGCACCTCGGTAAAGTTTGATGAACTCTATGATCCGCTGGCGCCGCGCCGCAAGTTATGAAAACTGTACCACCGTCGGGCGTTCAGGCGCGCTTGCCGAGATAGCTCGCCAGCCCCTCGCGCAGCGGCGTCAGCCTCGCGTGGAGCACCTGCACGGCCAGCGTGTTGTCCGCGACGGCTGCCTCCGTGATGAAGTCGATCGCGTCGGCGGTGAGCGGCGGCGACGGCAGTGCGGAAGCCAGCGTGCCGAGCAGTTTGCCGATGGCCGCCGGCTGGTGGAGCAGCGCGCGCCGCTTGCCCGCCACCTCCAGCGCCGTCGCGACGACCTCGTTCATGCTCATCACGTCGGGGCCGCCCAGCTCGAATAGCTGGTCGGCGGCCTCGGGTCTGGTCGCCGCATCGGCGCACACGCGCCCGACGTCATCGATGAACACCGGCTGCATCGGTTGCTTGCCGTTCCCAAACATCGGGATGAAGGGCAGCAGCTTCGCGAATCCCAGGAAGCGGTTGAGCGACACGTCGCCGGGTCCGTACACCCACGTCGGCCGGACGATGGCCCACTCCAGGCCGCTCCGCTGGAGGTAGTCCTCGGCCTCCCACTTGTAGCGGAACCAGTGCCGTCCGGCGTCCCGGGCCGCGCCGACGCCGCTGACGTACACAAAACGCCGCGCGCCGGCCGCCTTCGCCGCGTCGACCTGGTGGCGGGTGCCCTTGAGGTCGATCTCCTCGAACGTCCACCCCTTGCGCCGGTTCTCGATAGGCGAGTTCGGGAACTGGACGGCGTTCACCACCACGTCGACATCCCGCATGGCGGCCGCGAGCGCCGCCGGCTCGCGCACGTCGCCGGCGCGTGCCTGCAGGTCAGCGCCGAAGCGCGCGCGGATCTTCGCGGCGTCGCGCCCCAGCACGGCGACCTTCTCGCCGCGGCGCACCAACTCGGCGACGATCGCCGACCCGACAAAACCAGTCCCTCCCGATACGAGGATCATCGCGGACCTCCCCTCTCCAATCGATGCGACCATCGATTGACATCATATGCGAGCGCGGCACCCCCGAGGATCACTTGGTCACGCAGGAACGTGGCGGTGCGCCGATCCCGGCGGCAGCCCCTCGGCGATCGTATCTCCGCGCACGTACGCAGCGACGACGTGCGTCAGTGCCTCCGGATGCTCCTCCCAGTACGTCGGTGACGGCGCGACCGCGAGCTTCGCGTGCGGCATCTGCTGGTGCAAGATCTCGCCCGAGGAGAGCGGGTGGATCGGGTCGACGGGGTGCGTCAGGATCAGCGCCGGACAGGCGATCTCGGCGAGCCGCTCGACCGGGATCGGCGCGCCGCCGAGCAGGCCGCGGATGGCGGGGACGATCGCCGCGCGCCGCTGGCTGGCGAGCAGCACGCGGAGCCTGCGCCGCTGCGACGCGTCGCCTGCTCGCTTCGCCGGAAGGGCGGCCACGATAGCTGCCGTCATGCGGACGCCCAGCAGCTTGTACATCGTCGCCAGCGCGCCGGAGAACATCCGCCGGGCGGGGCGCGCCTCCGCGCCGAACCCCGGCGGCGCGCGCAGGATCAACCGGTCGACGGCCTCCGGATGTGCGAGCGCGAGCAGTAGCGCGGTGCCCGCGCCCATCGAGCCGCCATAGATCGCGGCCCGCTCGATGCCCAGCGCGCGCATGAGCGCGCGCATGTCTTCGGCCAGCGCCGTCCACGCATAATCGGCACGAGCTGTCGTGTAGCCGGAACGGCCGTGGCCCCGCGCGTCGTAAGCGACGACGTGCACACCGCGCGCGGCGATGTCCTCGAGGCGCTCGCCGAACTGCGGCAGCGCGGCGATGCTGCCGAGCAGGCCGTGCGCGACGACGAGGTCGGGGCCCTCGCCGTGCTCCTCGTAGTAGATGTCGATGCCGCGGACGCGGACCGTGGGCATGGCTCTGCCTCGGACACTAGAGGTGCGTCGTCAGGCCGCCATCGACGAACATCACCTGGCCGCTGATGTAGCCGCAGGAGTCGGACGCGAGGTAGACGGCCAGCGGCCCTAGCTCGTCGGCGGCGCCGGCGCGCTTCATCGGCACGAAGCGCACGGTCTGGTTCGCCGCCGGGTCCGGGTTGCCGATGGCCGGCGTGTGCTCCATCCATCCCTGCGCGATGGCGTTGACCGTGATTCCGTGCGGGCCCCACTCCGTCGCCAGCGCCCGCGTCAGGTTCAGGACGCCGGCCTGCGCCGCGCAATACGCCGCGGCGTTGGCGATGGCACGCTCGCCCAGCACCGACGCGACGTTGACGATGCGGCCGCCGCGCCCTTGCCGCAGCATCTCCTTGCCGACGGCGCGGCAGGCGTGGAACGTGCCGGCGAGGTTCACCTGCATCACCCGGTTGAAGTCGATGTCGCTCGTGGACTCCGCGGGCTTGCCGAGGAAGAGGTCGGGCGCGTTCACCAGCACGTCGATGCCGTCCATATCTTTCGCGACCTGCCGCACCATCACCTGCACGCCCTGTCCCAGCGTCACGTCGGTCGCCACGGTGGCGGACTTGCGGCCCATCTTCACCAGCTCCTGCTGGACGCGGCGCGCGCGCATCACCTCCTCGCCGTCGTTGGTGACGGACGACACAGTGACATCGGCGCCCGCCTCGCCCAGCGCCAGCGCGATCGCCCGGCCGGCCGCACCTCCCGCGCCGATCACCAGCGCGCGCTTGCCGGTGAGGTCGAAGGCATCGAGGCCGAGGCGGACGTCGCCCCATTCGTTCTTCACAGCGCGACCTCCGGGGCGAAGCCCATCGGCGCCAGCCCGCCCGCGAGGCCGCCGCCGTCGATGACGAAGCCCTGGCCCGTGACGTAGCTGGAGGCGTCGGACGCGAGGAAGATGGCGAGGGGGCCCAGCTCCCACGCCTCGCCGAGGCGCTGCGCGGGAAGGTATCGGCCACGCGTCTGGGCGAACACCTGCTCCTGCTCGTTGCGGGCGGGGCCCTGCCGCACGAAGCCCGGGATGATGCAGTTGACGCGGATGCCGTGCTTCACGAGCATCGCCGACAGCGACTTCGTGAGGGCGATGACGCCGGCCTTCGCCGCCCCGTAGCCGAAGCTCATCGGGTAGGCGCGGAGCGCCGTGCCGGACGCGAGGTTGATGATCGTTCCGCCGTGGCCCTGCGCGACCATCTGCTTCGATGCGGCGCGCGCGCAGTAGAAGGCGCTCGACAGGTTCACGTCGAGCGTGTCGCGCCAGTCGGCGTCGTCGACGTCCCACAGCTCGGCGTTGGCGCCGCGCATGTCGCCGATGCCGGCGTTGGAGAGCATGACGTCGAGGCGGCCGAACTCGTCGGCGGCTCGCCGGACCAGCGCGTCGCACTGGGCGGAGTCGCGCACGTCCGTGGGCTGGGCGATGGTGCGGCGGCCGAGCGCGCGGATGTCGGCGGCGGTGCGCTCGATCTGCTCTGCGGTGCGGGCGGCGCAGACGACGTCGGCTCCGGCGTCCGCGAGCGCAAGTGCCATCTGCCGCCCGAGACCGCGGCCGGCGCCGGTGACGACGGCGACCTTGCCATCGAGCTTCAGGCGTTCAAGGACCATCGGCGGCTCCTTCCGGGTGGTGTCGCCAGTGTACGAGTGGGCGGGGAAAGCGGGAAGCGAGAGGCGAGAGACGGGAAGCGGGAGGTGGGATGCGCGAGGTGGGAGAGGTGGGAGGGTGCGATGGCTGCTTCCCGATGCGACGTGATCCGCGGGCCGAGGTTAACTTTCCGGCGCGCAGGGCGTTGTACGCACATGATGATCGGCGTCCGCGCGTTGGTTTGGTTCGCCGTGATGGCCACCGTAGCGCTGATCCCGGCGCTAGCGCGCGCACAGACTCCGCCCGCGCCACCGCCCCAGGCCGCGACACCCATTTCGCCGCCTGCCGCGCCGCCCGCCGCGACCCCGGTCTCCCCGCCGGCCGCGCTGTCCCTGGCATTCGACGACGTCGATACCTTCACCTGGGCCGGCGTCCCGGGCGCCATCGGCTACACGCTTCGGGGCGACGTGTTCGTCGTCCGGACGAACGCTGCGCGGCCGATCTGCAACCCGCCCCTGGAGGCCGACAACCGCAACGTCAACGTGACGGCATCGTTCGGCGAGACGGCGCGTTCGTTCCTTCTGACGCTGCCCTCCCTGCCGCCGCAGGACCGCTGGTTCGTGGCATCGTTCAGCGTCCAACTCACCGCGTACGACGCGGCGGGCCGGGTGATCACCGGTGAGATGATCGGGCATATCGCGGAGACCACCTGTGCACTGCCCGCTGTGCCCACGCCGCTTCCTGAGCCGGTCCTGGTCGGACAGTGCGAGATCCCTGCCGGATATCGGGAGGTGACGACGCCCGCGGCGAACGAACATGGTCAGCGGGTGTTCGAAAGTCCCGACTTCGCGACGCGCATCTACGTCCGCGCCGACGGATCTTGTGTCGGGTTGGTGGGCGGCGCACCGCCTGTACCGGAATTTGTGCCGGACGGCCCGCTCGGCACACCCGGCATCCCCGACACCGTGCCCCTCCGCGGCCTGCCCGGGACTGGCGGTGGAGCCGCTGCTGGGCGAGGGGGCCTGCCCAGCGTGAGCATCGAGGTCATCGCCGGGAGCGCGATCGCATTGCTGCTGGGCGGAGCCTGGCTCCGGCGCAGATCTCCTTCGTGAGGCCATCGCTTATACGGGGCCGGGACACGCTGCCCGGAGGATCTCGACCGGGCCATCAAGTTACCTCCGCCCATGGACCATCGGCTGCTCGGCAGGTCAGACCTGCGCCGCCAGTCTCCGCTTCACAGCCGCCCCCGACGAGCGTATGCTGCGCGCAGTAGGAGGGGCGCCATGGCGACGTACCAGTTCGAGCGCGACGTTCGCACGCCGTACTCGGAGAGCTACACCATCGAGGCGGACGGCGACGAGACTGGCCGCGTCGACCTGCACTTCACGGGCCAGGGCTTCGTCCACGCGACGCTCTGCGTGCCGGCCGATGCCGACGACGACGAGATCCAGGAGTTGATCGCGGAGGTCGATGAGCGGCTGGTGCTGACGACCGACCCGGAGCGGGCGGACTTCATCGTCACCGTGTGGCGTGGCACGCCGGCCGGCGTGTACTCAGAAGACGACGAGGAGGGCGAGGACGACGACGAGGAGCCGCGCGGGAATGGGCGGGCGCCGGCCTAGCGGCGGCTACTGGCGCGCCCCGACGGCGGCCTTCTCGTCCAGCTGCTGCATCCAGCCCTGGTACTGCGCGAGCTTCTGCTCCAGGTGCGCCTTCATATCCTGGAGCGCGGCGAGCTTCTGGTCGATCATGGCGACCTGCCGCTCGGTGACCTCGGTGGCCCTGGCGAGCTTGGCCCTGCGCTCGGAGATCTCGGCGTCCACGCGGTACTCGGCGCGGATCTGCGTCTTGATCTCCTCCGCCTCGACCATCTCCTTGATGTCGGCGAGGGTGAAGCCGAGCAGCGTCTGCAGCCGCTTGATGCGCTCGACCCGCTGGACATCGTCCTCCGAATAGAGACGGAATCCGCCGTCCAGCCGCGAGGGCGGCTTGAGCAGCCCCTTCTCCTCGTAGAAGCGCAGGGTGCGCTGGGTGACGCCCGTGCGGTCCGCCACCTCGCCGATCTGGAGGTAGGCCTGTGCTTCGGACGGAGGGTCGGCGGCCGGGCGCCTGGTGCTCATATTCACAATCCTCGGGGCATTGTACCGCCCCAGAGTCTAACGCGCACGTCAAGGTTAGGGCATCCGCCCGACTACCAGGCGTCGGTGGGGCCACGGGCGCGCCGCGGGGGCCCGCGCTTGCGGTGGATGGCGAAGACGTTGACCAGCAGCGCCCCCGCGACGAAGCCGCCGATGTGGGCGAAGTAGGCGATGCCGCTGCCCGCGCCGACCGTGGTGGGCCCCAGCGTCGCGAAGCCGCTGAAGAGCTGCGCGACGAACCACAGCCCGATCAGCACGAGCGCCGGCAGCGGGATCGGGATGAAGAAGAAGATCGGGATGATCACCGCAACCGTCGCCCGCGGGAAGAGCACGATGTACGCGCCCATCACGCCGGCGATCGCGCCGCTGGCGCCGATGGCCGGCGTCAGCTCCGTCGCGCTGACCGACATCTGCGCGAACGCCGAGATCGCGCCAGCGAGCAGGTAGAACAGCAGGTACAACGGGTGCCCCATCGAATCCTCGACGTTGTCGCCGAAGATCCAGAGGAACACCATGTTGCCCAGGATGTGCAGCCAGCTCCCGTGGATGAACATGGCCGTGATGATCGTCCACGAGGGGTGCGGCTGCTGCGCGCAGATGCGGCTCTTCGCCTCCAGCGCGTGCTGCCCGAACTGGTCCAGCGTGCAGGCCGGGATGTTGCCCCAGTGATAGATGAACGTATCGAGCTGCGTGAAGCCGATGCCGGCCGAGCGGTGGCTCAGCGCGATCTCGTACAGGAACACGGCGAAGTTGAGAGCGATGATCGTCAGGTTGACCCACGGGAACGTGCGCGAGCGCTCGCTGTCGTAGATCGGGATCATCCGCCGAGCGTCTCCAGCGGCCGCGCGCCTAGCTCCGTCACGTCGAGCGCCAGGCCGGCGGTGAGGCTGTAGACGCGGCCGGCGCGTCGTGCGAACGCGCGGTTGACGCCGCCGAGCGCGTCCTGGAAGAGGCGCCCCAGCGGCGTCGCCGGGACGACGCCCAGCCCCACCTCGTTCGTCACCGCGATCACGTCGCCGTCGTGCGCGGCAGCGCGGTCCGCCAGTGCCGCACCGCGCCGCACGATGCCGGCGACGGCGGCCGCGCCACGGTCAGCCGGGACGTCCGTTCCTTCGCCGGCGGCGGCGAGCAGCAGGTTGCTCGTCCAGAGCGTCAGGCAGTCGATCACGACGCACGTGCCGGCCGCGGCGTGCGCTTCGATCGCGGCGCCGGGGTCGTCGGGCGCCTCGATCGTGGTCCAGGACGCGGGGCGGGCGGCGCGGTGGGCGGCCACGCGCCGTCGCGTCTCGTCGTCGCCGGGGAGCATGGTGGCGATGAACAGCACGCCGGACGGCGCGCCCGCGGCGAGGCGCTGGGCGAGGTCGCTCTTGCCGCTCCGCGCGCCGCCGATGATCAGCGTCAGCATGGCGGCAGTGTACGGCGTCGCCGCGTCAGCGCAGCAGCCACGCGCCGATCCAGCCGCGGTTGGCGAGCGCCGCGATGCACAGCAGCAGCAGCGCCTCGCTGATCTCGATCGTCGCCCCGTACAGGTCGCCCGTCATGCCGCCGACGGCGCGCTTCGCGACGACGCCCGCGGCGAGCGCGCAGCCCGCCGCGAACGCCAGCGCCAGCACGCCGCCCACGCCGAGCAGCGCGACGGACGCGGCGAGCGCCGTCGCTGTGCCGGCGATCGTCGCCACGGGCCACGCCCTCTCGTGGAAGGCGGCGCCCATGCCGTCCGGACGGGCGTACGGGAAGGCCGCCGACGTGACCAGCATCGACCAGCGGGCGAGGCACGGGACCAGCAGCAGCGCCTCGAAGCGCACGCCGGGCGGGAGCGCCGCCAGTCCGGCCCACTTCATCGCGACGACAGCGGCGATGGCGACCACGGCGTAGGTGCCGGCGTGCACGTCGCGCATGATCTCCAGGCGGCGCTGGCGGTCGCCGCCGCCGAGCAGGCCGTCGGCGGCGTCAGCGAGGCCGTCGAGGTGCAGCGCGCCGGTGAGGACTGCGAGCAGCACGACCAGCAGCACATCGACGCTGGCCTCCGGCAAGGCGCGCTGTGCCAGCCGGTCGAAGCCGAGCAGCGCCGCGCCGAGGAGCAATCCCACCAGCGGGAACCACGCCTGCGACGCGGCCACGCGGCGCATGTCGGCGGCCTGCGTCCGCCGCAAGCGCACGCACGTCAGGAACTCGATCGCGTCGAGGAAGGAGGTCACGCCTCCGGCTGCGTCTCGTGGTCGCCGTGGCTGACGCCGGCGGAGTCGAAGGTCGCCATCTCGCGCGGGATGCGCAGCGCCGCATCCAGCAGCGTCATCGCCAGCGCGGCGCCCGTGCCCTCGCCGAGCCGCATCTCCAGGTCGAGCAGCGGCCGCAGGCCGAGGTGCTGCAGCGCGACGCGATGGCCCGGCTCCGCCGACTGGTGCGAGGTGAGCATGTAGTCGACGGACGGGGGCGCGACGCCGGCCGCGACGAGCGCGGCGGCGGTCGTCGGGTAGCCGTCGAGCACGAGGATCGCGCCGGATGCGGCCGCGCCTATCGCGACGCCGGCGAGGAAGGCGATCTCGAAGCCGCCGACCTTCGCCAGCACGTCGATGGCGTCGGCGGCGTCTGGCGCGTTGATGGCAATCGCGCGCTCGACGGCGGCGAGCTTGCGCGCGTAGGCCGCGTCATCGACGCCGGTGCCGCGGCCGGTGGTTACGCGCGGCGGCGCGCCCGCCAGCACCGCGGTGACGGCGGCCGCCGCCGTCGTGTTGCCGATGCCCATGTCGCCGAGCGCGATGGCGCCGAAGCCTTCCGCCGCGGCGGCGCGGGCGAACTCGACACCCCGCGCGACGAGCGTCGCCGCCTCGTCGCGCGACATCGCCGGGCCGCGCGTCATGCTGTCGGTGCCGCCGCGCGTCCTGGCGACGTGCAGGCGCGCGTCGGTCAGCTTGCCGCGGACGCCCGCATCGACGACGCGCACCAGCGCGCCGGCGTGCGACGCCAGGACGTTGACGGCGGCGCCGCCGGCGAGGAAGTTGGCCACCATCTGCGCGGTGACGTCCTGCGGGTAGGCGCTGACTCCCTCGATCGCGACGCCGTGGTCGGCGGCGGCGACGGCGATCAGCTTGCGCGGGGGCGCGGGCGTCGCGTCCCGGAGCACTCCGGCCGCCCAGACATGGAGGTCTTCGAGGCGGGCGAGGGCGCCGGCTGGCTTCGTGAGGCGGAGCTGGAGCGCGCGGGCGGCGTCGCGCGCGGCGGCGTCGGGCGGGCGGATGGCGGCGGCGGCGGCGTCAATGGTGCGGCGGTGCTCGTCCATCAGAACTCGATCCCGGGCTGGGCCTTCAGCCCCTGCTGGAAGGGGTGCTTGACTTCGCGCATCTCCGTCACCAGATCCGCGTAGTCGATGAGCTCCTGCGGCGCGTCGCGGCCGGTGATGATGACGTGCGTGCGCGCGGGGCGCGTCTTGAGGAACGCCACGACCTCATCCGTCGGCAGCCAGCCGTAGGCCAGCGGATACGTGAATTCGTCCAGCGCCACGACGTCGTACTCGCCGGAGGCGATGCGCTGCTTGCACTGCTCCCAGAGGTCGCGCGCGAGCGCCTTGTCCTTCTCGATGTCCTTCGAGAGCCATGTGAAGCCGCCGCCCAGCGAGACGATCTCCATGCCGATCTTCTTCGCGGCGCGGTTCTCGCCGTAGTTGGACGTGGTGGACTTGATGAACTGGAGCATGCAGACGTTGTAGCCGCGGCCCCAGGCGCGGAAGAGCACGCCGAGCGCGGCGGTGGTCTTGCCCTTGCCGTTGCCGGTGTTGACGACGACGAGCGCCTTCCGGGGGTCCCTGGCTTCGGCTTCGGTCATCGGCTCCTCCCCTCGTTTCGCAAGACAGGGGCCGAGCGCGCTCGCCGTGCCCTGTCCTCGAGGGTCCGTGACATGATGAGGGCGGTCGACCTGGCTCCCCTCGCGCGTCGCGAGGGATACAGTTGCGGGACAGCGCCGGCTTCGCACCGGCTTCGCCGCGGCCTCATGGTCGTATGCGGTTGTGGGTGGAGGATATGGTGGGGGTGCCGCGCCGGTCAAGCTTCCTGGCGGCGTGGGCGGGCATCGGGGCCGCCAGGGACGATTCGGCCGGCGCGTGTCGATCCGGGCGCCGCCCGTTCGACGCATTCACGGGGCGCCGCCTGCCCGCGAGGCATCCAGCACCCCCGAGCGAAGGACACACCGGTATCGAGCAGAGGGAGTGACGATGAAGTACCTGAGTTTCATCCGCAGTTCGGAGAAGTACCGCGAGTCCCAACCTCCCGCCGGCCTGGCGGAGGCTATGGGTAAGCTCATCGACAAGTGCACCAGCGAGGGCGCCCTCGTCGACACGGGCGGCGTGGCGCCGAGCAAGGACGGCTTCCGGATGCGCCTGGCGAACGGGAAGCTCACGACGACCGACGGCCCCTTTACCGAGAGCAAGGAAGTGATTGGCGGTTGGGCGATCCTCAAGGCGGACTCGAGGGCTGAGATCCTCCGGCTCACGACCGAGTTCATGGATCTGCACCGCGAGCACTGGCCCGAGTTCGAGTGCGAATGCGAGGTGCGGCCCAGCGAGTTCCAGGCGCAGGAGTAGCGACGGCGGTCAACGAAGGAGAAAGGAGCAGAGCGATGCGGGTCATGGTCATAGTGAAGGCGACAAAGAACTCCGAGGCTGGCGTGATGCCGGGCGAGAAGCTCCTCGGCGACATGGGCAAGTACAACGAGGAGCTGGTGAAGGCGGGCGTGATGCTCGCCGGCGAAGGGCTGCACCCGAGCTCAAAGGGCAAGCGCATGCTCTTCTCCGGCGGCAAGAAGACGGTCGTCGACGGGCCGTTCACCGAGACGAAGGAGCTGGTCGCAGGCTTCTGGCTCTGGCAGGTGAAGTCGATGGACGAGGCGCTCGAGTGGGCGCGCCGCTGCCCGGATCCGATGCCCGGCGAGCAGGCGATCCTCGAGATCCGCCCGATCTTCGAGGCGGACGACTTCGGCGACGAGTTCACGCCCGAGCTTCGCGCGCAGGAAGACCGCTTGCGTGCGCAGATCGAAGGCGGGCGCGACAAGTAACCGAAGGCGGCGAGGACGACGAATTGACGGACACACATCGCGCCATTGAGGCGGTCTGGAAGATCGAATCGCCGAGGCTCATCGGCGGCCTGATGCGTATGGTGCGCGATGTCGGCATCGCCGAAGACCTGGCGCAGGACGCGCTGGTCGCCGCGCTGGAGCAATGGCCGGAGTCGGGCGTGCCGGACCAGCCGGGCGCATGGCTCATGGCCGTGGCGAAGCGGCGCGCGATAGACCACTTTCGCCGCAACGAACGGCTGCGGCGGAAGCAGGAGGAGATCGGCCGGACGCTGGAGTCGCGCCAGGAGCGAGGCGACGCGGTGGTGGATGCCTTGGACGACCCGGTGGGAGACGACGTGCTGCGTCTCGTGTTCACCTGCTGTCACCCCGTGCTGTCGATGGAGGCGCGGGTTGCGCTGACGCTGCGGCTGCTGGGCGGCCTCACGACGGAGGAGATCGCGCGCGCGTTCCTGGTGCCGGCGCCGACCATCGCCCAGCGCATCGTGCGGGCGAAGCGGACGCTGGCTGAGGCGCGCGTGCCGTTCGAGGTGCCGCGCGACGCAGATCTGACCGCGCGGCTGCCGGCCGTACTGCAGGTCATCTACCTCATCTTCAACGAGGGCTACTCGGCCACCGCCGGCGACGACTGGATGCGGCCGGCCCTCTGCGAGGAGGCGCTGCGGCTCGGCCGCATCCTCGCGCAGCGGGCGCCCGGCGAGTCGGAGGCGTACGGGCTCGTCGCCCTGATGGAGATCCAGGCGTCGCGACTCCGCGCCCGCACCGGCCCGTCCGGCGAGCCCGTGCTCCTGCTCGACCAGGACCGCTCGCGCTGGGATCATCTGCTGATCCGCCGCGGCACCGCCGCACTCCGCCGTGCCGAGCGCTCCGCGCCGGCCGGCGGCCTTGGCCCGTACGCGCTGCAGGCCGCGATCGCCGCCTGCCACGCGCGCGCTCGCACGCCCGAAGCGACCGACTGGCCGCGGATCGTCGCGCTGTACGACGCGCTGGCGGAGCTGGCGCCCTCGCCCGTGGTGGAGTTGAACCGTGCGGTGGCCGTCGGCATGGCGTTCGGGCCGGCCGCCGGGTTGGAGGCGGTCGAGGCCCTCGCCGGCGAGCCCTCGCTCCAGCGCTACCCCGCGCTCCCCGCGGTCCGCGCCGACCTGCTGTTCAAGCTCGGCCGCCTCGGCGTGCACGCCCGGAGTTCGCCCGTGCCGCCGCGCTCACACACAACGCGCGCGAGCGCGCGCTCCTGCTGGAGCGCGCCGCCGCGTGCGGAGCAGGCCGCGCGTTGCCGGGCGCGGGGTGATGCGGGGCGCCCGGCCGACGCCCGGTGCCCTGCGCCTCCCGGGCTCCCGCCCCAGGCCGATTGTGAATTGACCTACAAGTGGGGCGCTGTTACGATCCCGCGTAAAGCTGGGTGCGGCTGATCGCGCGGGTGGCGACGCCCGCGTGCGCCGGGACACGCCGTCCGGGCCGGAGAGGATCGCTTGCCGTTCCAAACGCTGCTCGATAACTATCTCGCCGTCTTCCTGGCGGCGATCGTCGGGTTCATCCTCGTCGCGACGGCGTTGATCGCGGCGCGCGTCCTCGCCCCGTACTCCAAGGAAAAGGGGAAGTCGATCTCCTACGAGTGCGGCATGCTGCCGATCGGGCAGACGCGGTCGCAGTTCCACGTCCGCTTCTACCTCTTCGCCATCCTCTTCCTTATCTTTGACGTTGAGGCCGTCTTCCTCTTCCCCTGGGCCGTCGTCTTCTCGGCCGCGGGCAAGACGGCGTTCTGGGAGATGGTGATCTTCATCGGCATCCTCGCGGCCGGACTCGGTTACGCGTGGAAGAAGGGGGTCCTGCAATGGCAGAAGTAGCCGCGCAGAAGGCAGCGCCGGCCACGGTGCCGGAGAAGCAGGTCGAAGGCGCGCCCGTCGTCGCGCCGCAACGCGAAAAGACCGGCGTTGAGCGCGAGCTCGAGCGCCTGACGCCCGTGCCCTACGAGCCGGGCACCGCCCTCTACCGCCAGATCCTCCCCGGCATCCTGCAAGTGCCGGCCGACGCGCTGCTCGCCATGTCGCGCAAGTCGTCGCTGTGGCCGATGACTTTTGGCCTCGCCTGTTGCGCGATCGAGATGATCGCGACGTACATGTCGCACCACGACCTCGACCGCTTCGGCATCGTGCCATGGCCCTCGCCGCGGCAGTCGGACGTCATGATCGTCTCCGGCACCGTGACGAAGAAGATGGCGCCGGCGGTGAAGCTGCTGTACGAGCAGATGCCAAACCCGAAGTGGGTGATCGCGATGGGCGCCTGCGCCACGAACGGCGGCCCGTACACGCGCTACGACCGCGTGCTGCAGGGCGTCGACAAGATCGTTCCGGTGGACGTGTACGTGCCGGGCTGCCCGCCGCGCCCCGAGGCGCTGATGGACGGGCTGGTGGCGCTCCAGCACAAGATCATGGAGGAGCGCAACAAGTAGATGACGCTTCCGGACGGGCAGGGAGAGGAAGCACAGGGAGACGCCGCCGGCTCGTCGCCGGAGACCCCGCCGCCGGCCGAGGCTGCGGCGGCCCCGCCCGCGCCCGACGCGAAGCCAGCTCCCAAGCCCGCCGCCGAGCGCCCGGCCCGGCCCGCCCGCGAGGCGGAGCCGAAGGAGGCGCCGCGCGTGGCGCCGCCCGCCGGCAGCATCAACGAAACCCTTGCCGCCGCCGCGCCGGCCGCGACGCTGACCGCGTACATCGTGCCGTCGCTGCAGGGCGACGCGGTCGCCGTGGAGGTCGGCCGCGACGACCTCGTCGCGGTGATGACCGCCGCCCGGGAGGACGATCGCCTGCAGCTCGACTACCTGCGCTGCCTCTCCGGCGTCGACTGGCAGGACGAGGGGCTGGAGGTGGTCTACCACCTCTGGTCGATGACGAAGCGCCACGGGCTCACGGTGAAAACGCGCGTGACGTACGACGACCCGGTCGTGCCGAGCGTCGCGGCGCTCTACCCCGGGGCCGACTGGCACGAGCGCGAGACGCGGGATATGTTCGGCATCGTGTTCGACGGCCACCCGAACCTCGTGCCGCTGCTGCTGCCGGACGACATGACCGACCACTTCCCGCTCCGCAAGGACAACCCCCTGCAGGAGATCGAGGAGTGGCAGGGCGAGAACCTGCGCGAGGGCGCGGGCGAGGACGGGGAGTAGCCGTGGTCGCGGAACAGCAGCACGACTTCGAAGTCGTCGACATGCCCATCAACATGGGCCCGCAGCACCCCAGCACGCACGGCGTGTTCCGCATGGTGCTCGTGATCAACGGCGAGAAGGTCGTCGACGTCACGCCGCACATCGGCTACATGCACCGCGGCGGCGAGAAGCTGATGGAGGCGATGGACTTCCGCCAGGGCATTGGCTACGCCGACCGCACGGAGTACCTGGCGCAGTTCAGCGCCGAGCTGGGCTACTGCCTCGCCGTCGAAAAGCTGATGGGGATCGAAGTGCCGGAGCGGGCGGAGTACATCCGCGTCATCCTTACCGAGCTGAACCGCCTCAGCAGCCACTTCATGTTCATGGGCGCCTTCGGCATCGACTCGGGCCTCTTCGGCACGAGCTTCACGTACGCCTTCCGCGAGCGGGAGTACCTGCAGGACATCTTCGAGGAGGTGTCCGGCGACCGGCTGATGTACGCCTACTTCCGGGTCGGCGGTCTCGCCTGGGAGGTGACCGACAACTTCGTCGCGCGGGTGCACGAGGTGCTGAAGAAGACGCAGGCCGGGATCAAGGACCTGGACGACCTGCTGACTACGAACGAGATCTTCATGGCGCGCTGCCAGAACGTCGGCGCGTTCACCGCCGACCGGGCGATCGCGTACGGGCTCAGTGGCCCCCTGCTGCGCGCGTCCGGCGTGAACTGGGACCTGCGCCGCGACGAGCCGTACTCGATCTACCCGCGCTTCAAGTTCCAGATCCCCGTGGGCAACTACGGCGACGTCTACGACCGCTACCTGGTGCGCCTTGCCGAGATGCGCGAATCGGTGAGCATCGTCGAGCAGGCGCTGGAGCAGCTCCCCGCCGACGGCCCGATCGTGCCCGAGAAGATGCCGCGCCGGCTGCGGACGCCCCCGGGCGAGGTGTACGCGAAGGTGGAGTCGCCGCGCGGCGAGTGGGGCGTCTATCTCGTCTCGAAGGGCGGCGACAAGCCGTACCGGCTGAAGATGCGCTCGCCGTCGTTCTGCAACCTCTCGGCGCTGAGGGAGATGACGATCGGGCAGTTCCTGGCGGACGCGGTGATGATCCTCGGCTCGATGGACATCGTGCTCTGCGACGTGGACAGGTAGGGGGTGTGATGCTGCTCGCCGCGCCCTCCTTCGGCATCAGCCAGCCCGCCGTGCGGGCGCTGCTCGCGCTGATCATCATCACGCTCGTGATGACTGTCGCCGTCGCGTACGCCACGTGGTACGAGCGCAAGGTCGTCGCGCGCATCCAGCAGCGGCTCGGGCCGACGCGCACCGGCCCCTTCGGCCTGCTGCAGCCCATCGCGGATATGGTGAAGCTGCTCGTCAAGGAAGACCTGCGCCCCGCCACCGCCGACCCCATCGCCTTCGAGCTGGCGGTGTTCGGCATCTTCGTGCCGGCCTTCCTCACCGTGGTCGCGGTGCCGTTCACGGCGGACTGGCTGGTCAGCTCGCTGCCGCTCAGCCTGCTCTACCTGCTGTCGGTGTCCGGCCTCTCCTTCATCGGCTTCCTCATGGCGGGCTGGGGCTCGGACAGCAAGTACGCGCTGCTGGGCGGCATGCGCGCCGCCGCGCAGCTCATCTCGTACGAGATCCCCCTGATCCTCGCGATGATCGGCGTCGTGATGGTGACGCACAGCGCGGACGTCTACGCGATCATCCTCTGGCAGCACAAGGTGCCCCTGATCGTCTGGCAACCGCTGGGCTTCCTGATCTTCCTCACGGCGTCGATCGCCGAGCTGGAGCGGCAGCCCTTCGACATCCCGACGGGCGAGTCGGAGGTGGCCGGCGGCGTGTTCATCGAGTACAGCGGCATCCGCTGGTCGATGTTCCAGCTCACGTCGTACGTGAACATGTACATCTTCAGCCTGCTGGGCGCGTTCGTCTTCCTGGGGGGCTGGGAGTGGCCGTTCGGCCGCGACGTCGGCTGGGGCTACCAGCTGCTGCTCACCGTCGTGAAGATGAGCCTGTTCATCGTGTTCTACCTGTGGGTGCGGGCGACGTTCCCGCGCCTGCGGGTCGACCAGCTGATGTCGTACGCGTGGAAGGTGCTGATCCCGTTCGCGCTGTTGCAGATCTTCCTGAACGGGCTGGTCATTGTCTATGATCTGCCGGACGTGGCGCTGCTGGTCACGTCCGGGCTGGGCGCAGCCGCGCTGGTGGTCCTGGTCTACCAGTCGGTGCGGGTGAAGCCGCGGAAGCCGCTGCGGATGTACAGCAATGCCGCCGAGGCGAGGAGCGTGGTCTGATGCTGGGCATCCTCAGGAGCATGGGCATGACCGCGCGCGCCGCCTTCCGAAGGCCGGTCACCATCCAGTACCCCACCGTCCACCGCGAGATCCCGAACCGCGACCGCGCCTTCCCTATCCTGATCTGGGACGAGGAGCACGACGAGCCGTTCTGCACCGGCTGCCACGCCTGCGAGCGCGCCTGCCCCGTCGAGTGCATGACCGTCGTGATGAAGGACAACCCGAAGCACGCGGCCGGCGAGAGCAAGCGGCGCAAGATCATCGACGAGTTCTGGATCGACTACGGCCGCTGCATGCGCTGTAACATCTGCGTCGAGGTCTGCAACTTCGAGGCGATCGGCATGAATAACACCTGGGCCGGCCACGAGCTGTCGCGCTACGACCGCTCCGAGCTGGTGATGGATCTCGACCGGCTTCTTTCGCAGTCGATGGCGAAGAAGGTGGACCCGGGGTTGCGCGCATGACGCAGCTCTTCTTCGACCTCATGGCGGCGACGGTGATCGCGGGCGCGCTGGGCGTGGTGCTGGTCCGAAACGTCGTCTACGCCGCGCTGCTGCTGATCGTCTCGCTGATGGGCGTGGCCGGGCTGTACGTGCTCCTCTCGGTCGAGTTCCTGGCGCTGGTGCAGGTGCTGATCTACGGCGGCGCCGTGACGGTGCTCATCCTCTTCGCTCTCATGCTCACCCGCGTCCGCGACCTGAAGGAGCACCTGGATGGCGACCAGCGGCCGCTGGCGGCGGTCGCCGCCCTCACGCTGCTCGGCGCCTTCGCCACGATGATGTACAAGACCACCTGGCCGCGCGATGTCGGCCAGGTCACCGTCATCCCGTTCAGCGATATCGGCACCGCGCTGTTCAACCGCTGGGCGGTGCCGTTCGAGATCGCGTCGGGCGTGCTGCTGGTGGCGCTAGTCGGCGCCATCGTCATCTCGCTGCAAGAAGAGGGAGAGCGCTAGGTGCAGTCCGTTACACAGGGCGTCCCGCTGGAGCATTTCGTGATGCTCAGCGCGATCCTCTTCTCCATCGGCGTGTACGGCGTGCTGGCGCGGCGCAACGCTGTGCTGATCCTGATGTCTGTGGAGCTGATGCTGAACGCCGTCAGCATCAACCTGGTGGCGTTCGCGGTGTACACAGCGCCGTCGCTGTTCGTCGGCATCATCTTCGCCGTGTTCGTGATCACGATCGCGGCTGCGGAAGTGGGGCTCGCCCTGGCCGTGGTTCTGCGCGTGTTCCGGAACCGCGGCACGGCGAACGTGGACGAAGTTAACTCGCTCAAATGGTGAGCGCCGTCGGAACGAGGGGGAGCTAGCCATCTTCGGGTTCGGTATGGGAGACGCGTGGGTGCTGCCGGCGTTGCCGGTGGCTGCCTTCGTGCTCCTCCTCGTGTTCAGCCCCTGGCTCCCCCGCAAGGGCGATTGGCTGGCCATCGGCCTGATGGCCACCGCGTTCGTCCTCGTGATCGCCCTGGGAAAGGACGTGGCTGACGCCATCGGCGCGGGTGGCTTCCACGGCGTCGAGCGCAGCTGGCAATGGTTCTACGTCCCTGGCTACATCGAGATCCGAATGGGCACCTTCGTCGACCAGATCACGCTGGTGATGCTCTTCTGCGTCACGCTGATCGCGCTGCTGGTGATGATCTACTCCACCGGCTACATGCACGGCGACCGCCGCTACGGCTGGTTCTACGCCATCGTCTCACTGTTCGTCGCGTCGATGCTGGCGCTGGTGCTGGCGGACAACCTGCTGCTCCTCTACTTCTCCTGGGAGCTGGTGGGTCTCTGCTCAATGCTGCTCATCGGCTACTACAACGACCGCCCGTCGGCGGCGGAGGCGGCGAAGAAGGCCTTCATCACGACGCGCATCGGCGACGTCGGACTGCTCATCGGCATCATCATCCTCTTCACGCAGACACACACGTTCAACATCCAGCAGATCCTGCACGCGGCCGAGGCCGGCGAGATCCACCGCCAGTGGCTCACCGCCGCCGCGGTCTGCATCTTCGCCGGCGCCTGCGGCAAGTCCGCGCAGTTCCCCCTGCACGTCTGGTTGCCCGACGCCATGGAAGGCCCGACGCCCGTCTCCGCGCTGATCCACGCCGCCACAATGGTCGTCGCCGGCGTCTACCTCGTCGCGCGGATGCTGCCGCTGATGGACGTCGTTCGCGGCATGCCGGAGCTGATCACGGGCATCGGCCTCGCCACCACGATGCTCGCCGCGTTCATCGGCCTCGCCCAGCGCGACATCAAGCGCGTCGTCGCCTACTCCACGCTCAACAGCCTGGGACTGATGATGGTGGCGCTCGGCTCGGGCGCCGTCGGCGCGGCCATGCTGTACCTGTTCGTGCACGCGTTCTTCAAGGCGCTGCTGTTCCTCAGCGCGGGGTCGGTGATCCATGCGACGGAAGAGCAGGAGGTCGACAAGCTGGGCGGGCTGTGGAACAAGCTGCCGATCACGGCGCCGGTGTTCCTCATCGGCGCCCTGGCGATGGCCGGCCTCGTGCCGTTCAGCGGCTACTGGGCGAAGGACGAGATCCTCGTCGGCATCCGCAACGGGCATCTCGGTAACTTCCCGCTCGCTGTCATCCTGATCTCGCTGCCGATCACCGCGCTCTACATGACGCGCGTCGTGCTGCTCACCTTCTTCGGCAAGCCGAAGGACGAGCACGTGTACGAGCACGCGCACGAGTCTGCGCCCGCGATGACGGCGCCACTCGTGCTGCTGGCGGTGCTGGCCTTCGCCGGTGGCTTCGTGGTGTTCGAGGGCGTGGGCAAGGCGCTCGGCTTCCACAGCGGCTGGCTGGGCTTCGTCTACAACCTGACCGACGGGCCGGAGAAGTTCCACGTCAACTGGGGGATCGCCGTGTCGTCCGTCGCGCTGGTTGCGGCTGGTCTCGCCGGCGGCGTCTGGCTCTGGGGCGGCGACGCGCGCCGCGCCGAACGTGCCGGCGCGCTCTCGCCGTTTCTGTACCGCATGTTCCTCAACCGCTTCTACATCGATGAGGTCTACCAGCTCGCGATCGACCGGGTCGTGCTGGCGACCGGGCAGGTGGTCGCCTGGTTCGACCGCGCCGTGGTCAACGACGCCGGCGTCCAGGGCACGGGCGAGGCGACCGGATTCTTCGGCTGGATGGGGAAGTTCACGCAGACGGGCAAGCTGCCCAACTACGCGCTCGCGATGGTCATCGGCGTCGTGGTGATCGTGCTCGTGGCGTTCGGATACAGAGGATAGGCGAGGAGCGACATGCATTCCGGTTACTGGCTCCTGGCAACCATCGCCATTCCGCTGCTCGCCGCGGCGGTTCTGGTGTTCGTGCCGGACGACCGCAAGGACGTCGTCCGCTGGCTCAGCGCGGCCGTGGGCGCGGCGCTCTTCGCCCTCTCCGTCTACATCTTCTTCGCGTACGAGACGGACCGCGGCGGCGCCTACCAGTTCTACATGCGCTGGGACTGGCTGCAGAACGTCGCCTTCCTCGGGCCGCACGGCATCGCGCTGACCTTCGGCATCGATGGCATCGCCGCGCCGATGGTGCTGCTCACGGGCATCGTCGGGTTCGGCGGGGCGATGATCTCGTGGAAGATCGAGCACCACAACAAGGATTTCTTCGTGCTGTTCTGGGTGCTCGTTGCCGGGGTCTTCGGCACGTTCACGTCGCTGGACCTCTTCTTCTTCTTCTTCTTCTACGAGGTCGCTGTGCTGCCCATGTACCTGCTGATCGCCGTTTGGGGCTCCAGCAGCGTGTTCCCGACGTTCTCGCGCACCAAGGAATACAGCGCGATGAAGCTGACCATCATGCTCGTCGCCGCGTCCATCCTGATCTTCCTCGGCATCTTCGCCGTGTTCAAGGAGGCGGGGCTCGGCACCTTCGACCTGCAGGCGCTGTACGCCCACAAGTTCGATGACCGGTTCCAGAAGCTGGTCTTCCCGCTCTTCGTCATCGGCTGCGGCGTGCTCGCCGGCCTCTGGCCGTTCCACACCTGGTCGCCGGACGGCCACGTCTCCGCGCCGACCGCCGTCTCGATGCTGCACGCCGGCGTGCTGATGAAGCTCGGCGCGTTCGGCATCATCCGGCTCGGAATCCAGTTGCTTCCGGCTGGCGCGACGTTCTGGATGCCGGGGCTGATGATCCTCGCGACGTGCAACGTTGTCTACGGCGCCTTCGCGGCGACGGCGCAGCGCGACTTCAAGTACATGATCGGCTACTCATCGGTGAGCCACATGGGCCTCGTGCTGATGGGGCTCGCGACGATGAACGTGATCGGCGTCGATGGCGCCGTGCTGCAGATGTTCGCGCACGGCGTCATGACCGCCACCTTCTTCGCCATGGTCGGCGCGGTGTACGACCAGACGCACACCCGCGACATGCGGTCGTACGGCGGCCTGGTGAACAAGATGCCGCTGTTCGTGTTCTTCTTCGGCATCGCCGGGTTGGCGTCGCTGGGGCTGCCCGGCCTTGCCGGCTTCATCGCCGAGCTCAACATCTTCATCGGCGCCTTCCGCACCTACCCGTGGGCCGGCGCGCTAGGCATCTTCGCCGCCATGATGACGGCCGTCTACATCCTGCGCATGTGGACGTGGACGTTCTTCGGCACCTTCAACGAGCGCTGGGCCACGCTCACGGAGATGACCTACCTGGAGCGCGCCACCGCCGTCCTCCTGCTTGGCTCCATGCTGTTCATGGGCCTCTACCCCGCGCCGTTCATCGACCGCATCCAGGAGAGCGTGCGCCTCCTGCCGGGAGTCTCATGAACGGGCTGAACTTCGACTACTCGCTGTTCATCCCGGAGTACCTGCTCGTCGGCCTCGTGCTGGCGGTGATGGCGCTGGATCTGTTCGCGCCCGGCTTCCGCAAGGCGTGGCTCTCCTGGGTCGCCGCCGCGGGCCTCGCTGCTGTCGCCGCCGCGTCGCTTGCCTGGGTGGGCAAGCAGAGCAACTTCGCCGGCATCGTCGCGATCGACAACTACACGACGTACTTCCGCGTGTTCTTCATGGCCACCGCCGCCGTCGTGTGCCTCGCGTCGGGCCGGCTCGTCGAGCAGAAGCTGGAGCACCCTGGCGAATACTACTCGCTGATCATCCTCTCGACCATCGGCGCCATCGGCATGGCCGCCGCGCGCGAACTGATGACCGCGTACCTCTCGCTGGAACTGCTGAGCTTCAGCCTCTACATTCTGGTCGGCTACCAGAAGTTCAACGCGAAGTCGAACGAAGCCGGCATCAAGTACCTGCTGCTCGGCGCATTCGCCTCTGCGATGTTCCTGTACGGCCTGAGCCTGATCTACGGCGTCACCGGCACCACGTACTACAGCGACATCGCGGCCCAGCTCCGCGCCGGCACGCACGGCTTCAGCTTCGCCCTCCTGATGGCGCTGGTGCTGGTCATCACCGGCCTCGGCTTCAAGGTTGCCGCCGTGCCGTTCCACATGTGGACGCCCGACGCCTACGAAGGCGCGCCCGTCGCCATCACCGCCTACCTCTCGACGACGTCGAAGGCGGCGGGCTTCGCGCTGTTGCTACGCCTGTTCGGCGGCGCCTTCCAGGTCGTGCACAACGACTGGAGCTGGATGATCGCGGGCATCGCCGCAGCGTCGATGATCCTCGGCAACCTGGTCGCGCTGCAGCAGCACAACATCAAGCGCCTGATGGCGTACTCGTCGATCGGCCAGATCGGCTACATGCTGATGGGGATCGCCGGGCTCTCGCACGACACCGCGTCCGCGCTCGTGCTGCACATGACCGGCTACATGGTCTCGAACATGGCGATCTTCGTGGTGATCATCGCCTGGTACAACCTCACCGGCACTGACGAAATCGAGGACTTCCGCGGCATGCGCGAGCGGGCGCCGCTGCTCGCGGGCACGCTGGCCGGCGCGCTCTTCTCGCTGGCCGGGCTGCCGCTGTTCGCCGGTTTCGTGACGAAGTTCATCCTCTTCCAGGCGGTGACCGATGCCGGTTACTACTGGCTCGCAGGCATCGGCATCGTCACCAGCGTGATCTCGCTCTTCTACTACCTGCAGGTGATGCGCCAGGCGTTCGTCAGCGCGCCCGCGGAGGGCGAGGGCGCTCTGAACGTGCCGGTGTTGATGAACGGCCTCGCCTTCGCGCTCATGCTCGGCGTCTTCTACATCGGCCTCTACCCGCAGCAGCTCTTCGACGCGATCCACAACGCGACTGGCTTCCTCTTCGTGTGATCCGCCGCCCGCTCGCCGCCGCAGGGGCGCAGCCTGCTGCGCCCGTCACCGTGCCGCAAACGCCACACGGTTGCGCCCGGCCGGCCGCCGGTGCCGGCGGCCTGATACCATCTCGTCCATGATCCGCGCCGCCACGCCGAACGACACGCACGCCATCGCTGCGCTGATCCGCGCACTTGCCGAGTACGAGCACCTCGCGCACGAAGTCGTGTTCGACGAGATAGCCCTCCATGCGCACCTGTTCGGCGAGCGCCCGTACGCGGAGGTGCTCCTCGCCGAGGAGGAGGGCCAGGTCGCGCTGGCTGGGATTACGAGGTAGAGCTCTTGAGAGGTAGTGTGTTAGAGTTCGTCGAGGCTAGACGCTGCGGTGTCTCAAGCGGGAGGTAGGGATGGAACCAGAAGGCGAGCTCTTCGTTTCAGACTGGATCCGGCGGCAGACCGAGGGCGCGAGACTGAGCCCGAAGGCTACGAGGTTCCTAACGGACATCGTGGTGGAGGCATTGGACAGTCGTCTGGCGGAGCCGGAAGCGAGATTCGCGCTCAGTTCTTTCCCGACCTCAAGCCGACTAGGCTCGTCTGAAGCCAGTGCGATGCTCGATCGATCCCCGCTCGAGTACGTCGTGAGGGACCTGGTCACGCCCATCGGGCCAATTGTTGCGAACGAGCAGGTCTTGCTGGCCGATTTGCTGGTTGCCATCAATCTGAAATGGTGCAGTGTGTGGCCGTTTTGCAGGAAGCCGGGTGGTTCGCTGGACCTGTCTCAAGCATTCCAACCGGTTAGGTAGGTTTACACGTGGCTACCAACGCAGGAGATGCTGAGGGCGAAACGCCAAAAACCGGAGTGACCGTCATGGGTAACGCTGATGATGACAGGATGGAAAACGCGAGGAAGGCGCTTGAATTCGCCGACGCTTGGGCCAAGCTTATATCGAGCCTGTCCACAGGGACGCTAGTGTTGAGCGCGACGTTCATTAAGGATCTCTTCCCGGATGCGCACGCCTTTGCTCTTAAGAAGGTGCTCTTTGCCTCGTGGAGTGCGCTCGGGTTGGCGGCCGCCCTCGGCCTCATGGTGCTGGGAGCTCTTGTTGCCGAATTGGATGGCTACAAGACGGGCGGGCGCCCAAGCGTCTTCGCTGGGGCGATCCAGTTTTGGGCGATTGCGCAGTTCGTGATGTTTGCTCTGGGCGTCTTACTGTTTGCCATATTCATCGGGAAGAACCTCTGATGCCTCGTGCTCTGACGCAGCGCCGTTCAGCGGTTCGTATCTACAGCACCGCCAAATACCGGTCCATCTCGAAGTCGCTGACATGCCGGCGGTAGGCGTCCCACTCGATCGTCTTGTTCTGGAGCAGGCTGTCGAACACGTGGTCGCCCAGCGCCCGGCGCGCGAAGTCGCTCTTCGCGAACGCCTGGATCGCCTCCTTCAGGCTCCCCGGCAGCGTCTCGATGCCCCGGCGCTCGCGCTCGGCGGCGGTGACCTCGAACACGTTCTCCTCCGTCGGCGCCCCCAGCGGGTACTCCTTCTCGATGCCCTCCAGCCCGGCGGCGAGCATCACAGCGAACGCCAGGTACGGATTGCACGCGGCGTCCGGCGCACGATACTCCAGGCGCGTCGCGACCTCCTTGCCCGGCTTGTACTGCGGCACGCGGATCAGGTCGGAGCGGTTGCGGCGCGCCCACGTGATGTAGACCGGCGCCTCGTAGCCCGGCATCAGGCGCTTGTAGCTGTTCACCCACTGGTTCGTCACCAGCGTGAACTCCGGCGCGTGGCGCAGCAGCCCCGCCATGAACGACTTCCCGATCGGCGAAAGATGGTACTCGTCCTCGGCGTCGAAGAAGGCGTTGCGGTCGCCCTTGAACAGCGACTGGTGCGTGTGCATGCCGGAGCCGTTCTCGTTCGCCAGCGGCTTCGGCATGAACGTCGCGTAAACGCCGTTCGCCAGCGCCACCTCCTTGACGACGAGGCGGTACGTCATGGCGTTGTCGGCCATCGTCAGCGCGTCGGTGTAGCGCAGGTCGATCTCGTGCTGGCTCGGCGCCACTTCGTGGTGGCTGTACTCCACGCCGATGCCCATCTCTTCCAGCGTCAGCACCGTCTGGCGGCGCAGGTCGCTCGCCACGTCCAGCGGCGTCAGGTCGAAGTAGCCGCCCTTGTCGAGACCCTCCGGCGCCTCCGATGACTTGAAGTAGAAAAACTCCAGCTCCGGTCCCACGTAGAACGTGTAGCCGAGGTCGGCGGCGCGCTTGAGCTGGCGTTTCAGGACGAAGCGCGGGTCGCCCTCGAACGGCGCGCCGTCGGGATGGAGGATGTCGCAGAACATGCGCGCGACGCCGCGCTCCCGCGGCCGCCACGGCAGGATGGCGAACGTCCCCGGGTCGGGCATGGCGATCATGTCCGACTCGTCGATGCGCGCGAAGCCCTCGATGCTGCTGCCGTCGAATCCCTGCCCCTCGTCCAGCGCCTGCTCCAGCTCCTCCACCGTGATCGCGAACGATTTCAGCGACCCCAGGATGTCGGTGAACCAGAGGCGGATGAACTTCACGTCGTGGTCGCGGCAGGTGGTGAGGACGTAGTCCCGCTGGTCATGGTGCATGGACATGTGTTGTGTCTCCGCTGCTTCGCGTTTCCCCATCATTGTACCTGCGCCGCCGCTGCCGGGTGTCGCGCTTCGCCGGCCGCCGTGTAGCGCGTAACGCAGAATTAACGCCGGTGCTACGCCCGCAGCCAGTCGGCCATCCGCTCGCCGATCATGATCGATGTCAGGTGGATGTTCGCGCGCGGGCAGCGCGGCATCACCGATGCGTCCGCGACAAACAGGTTCTCGAAGCCGCGCAGGCGCAGCCGCTGGTCGACCACGCCCATCGGGTCTGATGCCGGCGCCATCTTCGCCGTGCAGCTAGGGTGGAAGCCGCTGCCCGCCACGCGGCGCACCCACTCCGCCAGCGACGCGTCGTCACGCACGACCTCCTCCGTGGGCGATAGCAGGCCGTCGTTCAGGTGCTCGAACTCGCGCCGCATGCCCACCGCCAACCCCATCCGCACCCCCTCGACGAGCCGCCGCACGTCGTCCGGGTGGTCGCAGTAGCGGTTCTCGATCCGCGGCGCCGCCAGCGGGTCGGCCGACGTCAGCGTGACGCGCCCCGTCGACTTCTGCCGCTCGATCACGCTCGCGATCGAATACGCCATGCGCCCGTCGCCGGTTGGCAGCTGCGAGCCGGGCATCAGCTGCATGTCGTTGCGCTCCTCGCCCAGCGACGAGGTGTAGCGGTACGTCACCTGTACCAGCGGGTCGTCCGGGTCCAGCACGCCATCCTTCGCGCGAAACGTCACGCCAAGCATCGGGTGGTCGTCCAGATTCGCGCCCACGCCCGGCAGGTCGCGCACCACGCCGATGCCGTGCTCGCGGAGGTGCGCCTCCGGTCCGATGCCCGAGCGCATGAGGATCGCCGGCGTGCCGATCGCCCCGGCCGAGAGCACGATCCGGTCGCCCTCCACCACCTCCCTGGCGCCGCCGACGTCGATCTCCACGCCCGTCGCTCGTGCGCCGCCGGTGACGATGCGGCAGACGTGCGCGCCGCCGCGGATCGTCAGGTTCGGGCGCCGCCGCGCCGGCTCGACGTAGCAGATCGCCACGCTCAGCCGCAGGCGTCCGCGCTTGTTCATCGGGTGCGGTCCCAGGCCGGTCGACCGCGGGTCGTTGTTGTCGCGCGTCTCCGGGAACCCCAGCGCCCGCGCCGCCCGCACGAATGCCGCCTGCACCGGCACCAGTTCGCCCTCACGGTAGCGGCGGATCGGCACGGGCCCGTCGCGCCCGTGAAAGTCGTCGTCGAAGTCCAGGTCCGCCTCCAGCTTGCGGAAATACGGCAGCACCTTCGCCCACGACCACTCGTCGTTGCCCAGCGCCGCCCACTCGTCATAATCCTCGGGCACCCCCCGCAGCGCGATCGCCGTGTTGACGGCGGAAGAGCCGCCGACGACGCGCCCGCGCGGGAAGCGCGACTGGCGGCCGGAGCGGTTGTTCTCCGACGTGTAGCCCCAGTCGTGCGCCGTGTACGAGTTGTTGTTGCCGTTCAGCAGGTCGTCCGGCATCTCCGCGGTCGTCGCGTAGTGCGGCCCCGCCTCCAGGAGCAGCACCCGCCGCCCCGCGTCCTCCGAGAGCCGCGCGGCGACCGGCGCTCCGGCCGCCCCCGCCCCGATGACGATCGTGTCGTACCGCATGCGCCCCTCCGGCCCGTATCCTAGCGGCCGCAGCGCGCAGGGGCACCTGCCTTTGGGCCGCCACCTGTTCTACAATGCCGGCGATGGAGTTCTCGCACGACGCCAACTGCGACGGCAAGCACCCGCCGCGCCAGCGTTGCAACGACGCCCTGGCTGCCGGCGCGGAGCGGCGTTTCGAGCTGCCGTGGCGCGCCGCGGCGAACGGCGCCGCGTCTCATGGCGACGTGTCTGCACTCCGGGAAGAACCGGCGGTCGACGCGCCGCGCGAGGTCGTCGCAGCTGCCGAGCCCACCGTCGATCCGCAGCGCGATGCCATCGCCGCCGTGGAGCCCGCACCGCCGTCTGCGTACACCGCGCAAGCATGGCAGAGCACCGTCGCCGCATTGGAAGAGCCGGATCACGCCGCTTCGGATCGCGGCCATGCGGTTGAAGCGGTGGCGAAGCGCGCGCCCCCCCGGTTCGCCCGCGCCGGGCTGCTCGTCGCGACCGGCGTGGTCGCGTTGCTGCTGTGGTCGTTGGCACGCCCGCGCCGCGCCGAGGCGCCGGAGCGGGGATAGGCGCCACGGCCACCTACCCGCTTCGGCCCACCATCTGCGTCTCGTCTGTGTTATCCGCGGATCCGCTCGATCGGCCCCGCTCGCCCAACCGCCGCCCGCGCGTCAGCGAGGGATCTCCCGGGCCAGGTCTGCCTTCCGCGATGTTCGTCGCACGCCCGGCTCGCGAGCCAGACCATCTGTGCCCGTTTACGTCATCCGTGGATCGCCGGCGCGCGTCATTCCCAGAACGCCGGCAGGTACGCCCGGTGCGCCTCCAGCACGTCGTCCAGGAACGCTCCCGCGGCCTTCGCGCTGTGTACGCACGGGTCGATCAGCAGCGCCTCGAGCGCCTTCGAGCGCGAGCCCGTGACCGCCGCCTCCACCGCCAGCTCCTCGATCGCGATCTCGCGCTGCACCATCGACGCCACCGGCCCGGCCAGGCGACCGACCTCGATGCCGCGGAACGTGCCGTCGCTGATCATGCCGGGCACTTCCACGACGGCGTCGCGGGCGACGTTCTCGATGTAGCCGTCGTTCGGGATGATGAACGATGGCCGCCGCGTGGTGCGCCCGGAGATCAGCGCAGCCATGATCTCCACGCTCGAGTGCCCCAGGCGCGCCTCTCGCGACGGCCGGGCCAGCAGCGATGCGACGGACTTCGTGCCGGCGGCCCAGGCGTCGTGGTTCCGGTGCGCGAGCCCACGGTTGCGCGCGTACGCGGCGAAGTCGTAGCCCTCCGTGCCCAGCAGCTCCGCCGCCCAGCCGATGTACTCGCCGACGTGATTGTCGCCGGTGGTGGGGAACACGCCGAACGTGTCGTAGAGCATCGTGCAAAGGCGCCACTTCTCCGGCGGGTCGTCGCCCAGCCGCTCGCGCAGCGTCGGCAGCAGGTCGCGGCCCGACGGCCGCTCGGTGAGCGACGTGGTCCACGTGAAGTGGTTGGTACCCGCCGCCCGCAGATCGATGTCGTCGCGCGGCATCTCCAGCACCTGCGCTACCCACTCCACCGTCTCGGCGACGCCGTGGCAGAGTCCGATGCTGCGCACGTTCGTATAGCGGTGGACCGCCAGGCACACCCGGTTCTCCGGGTTGGTGTAGTTCAGCAGGAGCGCGTCCGGCGCCAGCCGGTCGATGTCGCGCGCGATCTCCAGGACCGGCGGGATCGACCGCAGCGTGTGGGACAGCCCGCCGGGGCCGCCGTTTTCGCTCAGCACGCTGGGGAAGCCGTGCATCAACGCCAGCCGGTGGTCCGTCTCCCACGTCCGGTCGCGGTCGCGCGCGATCGATGTCACGACGAAGTCCGCGCCCGGCAAGGCCTCGACCCGCTCGGTCGTCGTGCGCAGCGTCACGTCCCAGCCCGACGCGCCGTTCAGCGCCGCCGCCAGGCCGCCCATGCGGCGCAGCGCGTCCGGGTCGAGGTCGACCAGCCACAGCTCGGCGCCGCGCAACTCCGGCGTCTGGTACACGTCGCGCAGCAGCTCCACCCCGAACACCAGGCTCCCCACCCCGATCGCCACGATCTTCGTCATCTCGCAACCGCCTCCCGTCCTGCCAGTGCCCCGGCAGGTCGCGCCCGCACGTCATGGCGCCAGCGTAGGACGGCGCGCCGCTGCATGCCAGCCGATTGACAGCGCCGGCCGCCGCCCGATACGCTCGTGCCAACGACCAACCGGCAGGGAAGGAGGGTGACCGATGAATGAAAGTGCCGCTCGCACCGCATCCGCGCGCACCCCGGAGGGTTCCGCCTGATCCGACATCGGCTCCAGATGTCCGACTGACCGGCAGGCCGCCCACGGGCGGCTTTCTTGTTGCGAAGCCGCGTGCGCATCCGGCGCCGCGGCTTCGTCGTTCCCGACAGCCCGCAGCCCTGACTGATACACGACATAAGGAGGTGCAGGATATGACCACGACTAGTGTGAGTGCCGTCGCGAGCCTTGAATCGAGAACGTTTCACCGACGCAGCGGCCCGCGCGCCGCGCGTGGAGGTCAGCTTGGGAAAGAATCGGGACAACGAGCAGCTCGAGGCGCTCGAGCCGTTCATCGACCAGGGGATCATCGCCGAGGTGCTCGGCGTGGTGAAGAGCGGGAAGGAGGCAACCGTCTACTGCTGCGAGGGCGGCCCGGCGAGCGGCCGGGAGCTCGTCGCCGCAAAGGTCTATCGCTCGCGGAACGTGCGGCAGTTCGCGAACGACGCCGCCTACATGGAGGGCCGCCTCCGGCGGAAGACCGGCAGCGAAGCGCGCGCCATCATCGCCGGCAACCGCGCCGGCCGTGCCATGGCGTTCGACAAGTGGGTGCGTGACGAGCACGAGACGCTGTCGGTGCTGCACCGCGCCGGCGCCGACGTGCCGCAACCGGTCGCAATCTCCGGCAGCGTGATCCTGATGGAGTACGTGGGTGACGCCGATGCGCCGGCGCCCATGCTCAGCGCCGTGCGGCTCGATCCCTCCGACGCGCGCCGCGTCTTCGCACGCCTGATCTGGAACGTCGAGATGGCGCTCGCCTGCGACCGCGTGCATGGCGACCTCTCCGCCTTCAACGTGCTGTACCACGCCGGCGAGATCCGCATCATCGACTTCCCGCAGGCAGTCGATCCGCGCTTCAACTCCAGCGCCCTGACGCTGCTCGAGCGCGACATCGAGCGCCTGTGCGCGCACTTCGCCCGCTTCGGCGTGGACGCCGATGCTCGCCGCATCTCGCGCGAGCTGTGGGGACGGTTCCTGCGCTCCGAGCTGTGAGGCGGGTGCGACTGCGCCGCGCGTCGTGGAAGGACAACGGCCCCGCACATCGCGGGGCCGTTGTCACAGGCAGAGGAAGGAGGTAGCCGGATGACCGTTCCTGCTCAACGGTCCGCCGTATCTTAGGCATCGGCAGCGGCGCCGGGATCTGTTGCGCGCGAGGCTCCGGCGCCATGTCTTCGCCGGTTTCTCCCGCCGAGCGACAGGTCGGTATGCCGGTCCCCCTGCTGCCGCTCGCCGCGCCGCGCCGTATACTCTCCCCGTGAAACGCGACCTCCGCCGCCGCATCATGAAGCTGCCGGTCCGGGCGAAACTGCGCCTTGCCTGGCGCCTCTTCCGCGACCCCAAGACTCCCGGCGTGGTCAAAGGCGTGATGCCTGTCGTGCTCGTCTACCTCGCCAGCCCCATCGATCTCATCCCCGACTTCATCCCGGTCCTCGGCCAGCTCGATGACTTGCTCGTGCTGGCCGGGGGCCTCGGTCTCGTGCTCTGGCTCACGCCCGTCCAGGTCATCGAAGACCACCTCAGCGAGCTGGAATGAGCGCGCTGCTCGCCGGCGCCGTCTCCGTCCCCATCACGCCGCGGGCGGAGGATCTGCGCCAGGGCGTCTACCTCGGCGGCTTTGGCAGCTACCGGCAACGGCGGGCCAGCGGCGTCCATGACGACGTCCACTGCCGCGCGCTCGCCCTCAGCGACGGATCGACGGCATGCGTGCTGGCCGTGCTCGATCTCGTCGGCGCGTCGGGCCCGCTGCTCGCGGCGATCCGTGCCGATGCCGCACGCCTGACGCAGCTCCCGCCGGAGTCGATCCTCCTCGCCTGCACGCACAGCCACGCCAGTCCGGACACGCAGGGCCTCTGGGGCGGCACACCGGCGGCGTACGAGACGCACGTGGCGCACCGCGCAGCGTCCGCGATCTGGCAGGCGCACAGCGCGCTCGCGCCGGCGGCCATCGTCGCCGCGACCACGTCCCTTGGCGGCGTCGCCCGCAACCGCCGCGGCTGGCCGCAGACCGACGAGACGCTGACGACGCTGCGCCTCACATCGAACCAGGGCGCGCCGGTCGCCACGCTGCTCAACTACGCCTGCCATCCGACCGCCGCCGGCGCCGCGAACACGGAGGTGTCCCGCGACTGGTGCGGCGTCACCGTGGACGCCGTCGAGCGCGAGCTGGGCGGCGTGGCGCTGTACGTCAACGGCGCCATCGGCGACGTGAACCCGGCGCAGGACGGCGGCTTCGATGGCGCGCGCTCGCTCGGCGAGGCCGTGGCTGCCGCGGCGATTGCGTCGCTTGCGGCGGCGGACGCCGTGAGCGGCTTCCTCCGCGTGCGGACCGAGCCGCTCGAGATCCCGCTGAACTTCGAACGCCTCTCGACGCGGGTGCAGGACGCCGTGGGCCGCGCCGGCCCGGCCCTCTCCGTGCTGAGCAAGACCGGCGGACTGCGCGCGTCGTCGCTCGCCCTGTACGCTGCCGGGCGCGGCGACCTCGCGCAGATCGTCGCGGCGCTCGCCGGCATCTCCGAGCGGCGCCTCGTGCACCGTGACGGTGGCACGTTCTTGCCGACGCACTGCGGCTACCTGGCGATCGGCGGCGGTCTCGAGGCGCTGGCCGCCCCCGGAGAGGTGCTCACGCGGCTGGCGCTGCCGCTCCGCGCGTCGATGACCGCGCCGCACCGCCTCTTCCTCGGGCTCACGCACGACACGATCGGCTACTTCGTCCCGGAGGACGAGTGGATGACCGGCCGCAACAGCAACTACGAGGAGTCGGTGTCCATGGGCAGGCGCGCCGGCCCCACCCTCGCCCAGGCCCTGCTCCGCCTGATGCCGCACCGCCAGGAGGCGCCATGAGACTGCCGCTCGTCACGTCGCACGCCGCCTGCAAGGGCCACACGCCGGAGAACACGCTCGCCGGCATCGAGCGCGCACTCGCGCTTGGCGCCGATGCCATCGAGATCGACGTGCACTGCACCGCGGACGGCGTGCCGGTGCTCATGCACGACGACACCGTCGACCGCACGACCGACGGCACGGGCAACATCCACGAGATGCAGTTCGAGGCCGTGCGCGCGCTCGACGCCGGAGCGCGCCAGTTCGTCCCGCGCTTCCAGGGCGAGCGCGTCCCGTCGCTGACCGAGGTGCTGGAGCTGACCCGCGGCCGCGCGCTCCTGCAGATCGAGATCAAGCAGCCGGACATCGAGGAGCAGGTCGCCGCGGCGGTGCGCGAAGCCGGAGCGATCGCGTCCTGCGAGACGCACTCGTTCTGGCCGAAGGTCGTGCGCCGCATGCGCGAGGTGGAACCGCGCATGGCGGCGGCGCTCCTGACCGACGGCAGCCGCGTCGTCGACTGGGACGACTTCTACGGCTTTGCGCTCTCGCTCAACGCCCAGGGCGTCAGCGTGCACCACGCCGCGGCCACGCCCGAGCGCGTGCGCCAGGGCCAGCGCCGCGGGTTGACGTACATGGTGTGGACCGTGGACGACGAGCCGGCGATCGACGCGATGATCCGCTGCGGCGTCGACAGCATCTGCAGCAACTTTCCGGACGCCGTGCGCGCCGCCGTGGAGTCGGCCGCGCGCGCCGGTCCGCGCTGACTGCGCCGCCGCTTCATCGTGCGGCGAGCATCGGAGCGCGCCATCTCGCATCCTTCAGCCACGCGGCGATCATCCCGTATACTGCGGTCGCGCAGGAGTGTAGCTCAGCTGGTAGAGCAGCGGTCTCCAAAACCGCCGGTCGGGGGTTCGAGTCCCTCCACTCCTGCCATATTCTGAATCTGAGAGCGGCCCGAGACAGGGCCGCTTCGTCATTTCCGGCTGGCTCAGTCAGCAACGCAGTCAGCAACCCCATCATCAACCCTCCGCAAGGAGCCGGTCGAGGGCCTCGGTGGCCTTCTGCTGGATGTTCGGCACGGCGTGACTGTAGAGGTCGAGCGTCGTGCTGACCCGAGAGTGCCCGAGCATGTCAGACACAATCTTCGGGTGGATGTTCTCGGAGAACATGAGCGACGCCGCCGTGTGGCGGAGGTCGTGAAAGCGGAGGCGCGGGAGCCCCGCGTTTTTCAGCAGCGGGTAGAACGACCTATTCCGAAGGTTATCGGCGTCGATTGGCCCACCCTTCGGCGTCGTGAAGAGGAAGCCGGTGTCCTCCCATGCCGAGCCGAGCCGCAGACGTTCTTCAGACTGTCGGGTGCGATGTCGCCGAAGCGCGGCGATGGCGACCGCCGTAATTGACACCTGCCGTCGTGAGCCGCTCGTCTTCGGTTCGGCTACGACGAGCCCACCCGGAGTCTGCTGCAACGTGCCACGAACCTTCACGGTGCCGCTATCGAGGTCTACGTCCCTCCACTTCAGAGCGAGGAGTTCGCCTTGCCGCATTCCGGTCGTTAAGGCGAGAACGTAGACCGCTTCCAGTCTGTCACCTGTAACGGCTGCAACGAATGCCCGCGCCTGTTCGGCAGTGAACGTCGCCATCTCGTGACGGGCGATGCGAGGAACGTCCACGAGGTCAGTGACGTTGCGGCCAACAAGCGACCAGCGCACCGCCTGCTTCAGCGCCTTGTGTAGGCAGGCGTGGATATGGTGAACGGTCGTCGGTGACAATCCGGAGGAATGACGGTCAGCGTATAAACGCTGGACATGCTGCGGCGTCAGTTGGGTGAGGCGAACGCGCCCAAGCATCGGGACGATGTGCCGATTCACGTAGGAGTCGTAGCGGGCGTACGTTTTCGGACGCACGGACTGCTTGATGGTCGGGAGCCACTCTGCGAGGTAACGTCCGACCGTCATGCGCTCG
Source organism: Dehalococcoidia bacterium (assembly GCA_035632115.1). Classification (GTDB taxonomy): domain Bacteria; phylum Chloroflexota; class Dehalococcoidia; order DSTF01; family JACRBR01; genus DASQHL01. The sequence goes on from DASQHL010000144.1 coordinate 67,206, forward strand.
TCAGCCAGAGGCAAACCCTCCCGTGACTTCTTCAACACTTCGATGAGCTTGCCCCCGGCTTCCTTCCGAGTGCGCCGGACGTACGTTCGGCGCTTTCCGTCCGCGAGCATGATGACGGCGCACCACTGTCCGTCCTGCTTACGCTGGTAGACGGAACCTTCACCGTTGGCCCTTGTGCGCTTGCCCATGATTACCTCCTCGGGCTTGCGCATCCTTGCGTCGGGTTAGTCGCTCCTTCTTCCGTCGATACGTCTCTGAAGCTCGCGCCTGTGCGCCGAACTTCCGGCAGGCTTCGTTGTTGCAGTAGTTCCGTTCTCCAGCACGGGGCTTCCGCGGCGGAACGTACGGGGAACCACAGTGCGAACAGACCGCGAGGTCACGTCCCGCTACGGCCGTCATGAGTTGCATCGCCAGTTCCCCAAACAGCGCAGCCTGCGGGAACGCGACGCCGACCGAGATGTCGGGCCGTTCGGCCAGCCAGTGGAAACGCAGTCGCACATCGCCGAGCGCCAGCCATTGTTTGACGACCGAGGCGACCAGCCCCCGCGCGAGGGCGGGCCACCTGTTCGCTTCGCTAGCGTCGAGTGGCCATTTATCTGAGTCGGCTAGTCGTCGGAGGGTGATGGGTGGAGTGTCCCAGACCTCGTAGAGGGTCTGCCAGTGTGCCGGGTCGCCCAGCCCACCGTGGCGAAGGGCGGTCGCTAGCAGCAGTGTTGCCCGCGCCTCTGCTGCGTATCGTCGCCACGCCGACAGCGGGGTGCGAATCATCCCAGCGTCGAGCCCAAGGGGTTTGCACGGTCGGGCCCCATCGGGGTGCATCAAGGGTCGTCGATGTTTGCATAGGAACAGCAGACCGCATTGCCGCGTGAACTCGGCAATCTCGCCACCTTCGGCGTTCGCCAGCCGAACGAACTTGTCCAACAGCCCATCGCACTGAGTGACAACCGTCCAAGCCTGCGCCTCTGGGGACACGAGGGCGTCTCGCACGACGCACACGTCCGCGGGCACGTACCAGCCGCCCGAGGCGTTGGGAACGAGGCGGAGGTTCCTTGGCAAGGCGGCTGGACGTGTCATCGCTCAAATCATAGTCATTTGGTATACTGGAGCGCAAGGCCGGACACAGCCGTCCTTGACGGCTACTGGAGTTCATGTGGAAGGAGGTGATGAATATGGCCGATGAACTTCTACTGAAGGTGGGTGAAGTGGCGCGGCGACTTGGCTTCGGTAAGTCGCTGGTCTACCGCCTCATCCGGGATGGGGAGCTCCGCTCCGTCCGCATTGGCGGCGCTCGAAGGGTGCTGGTGGCCGAACTCAATGAGTTCATCCAGCGACTGAAGGAGCGCAGAGACGAGGAGTCCGCCGTCATCTGACGGTGGACGGTTGCAACGGAAGGAGTCCGAACAGTGACGAAGGAACGCAAGGCAATCTCAACGCACGGTGACGAGCCGTCCGGGTCGAACGACCTTCACGGCCCCATCACCATCACCCTCACCGACGACTACATCGAGGAACTAGAACGGCTCGCCGCCGAATCGGCCCGCTGGGAGAGCGAGGTCGAATTCGAAGAATGGGCCCGCGAGCTTCGCCCCGACTACTTCAGCGAGACGCGCCTGGAAGGACTAAGAGCAAAGGCAGCGGACGCGAAGGCGAGGCTACGACTGTTGGAAGCAAGGCCCGTCATCGTCGCCATGTGGCAGCGAGAGGGAGAACTGCGACGGCAGGCGTCTATGGCAAGCGAGTAGGCGCTCAGGTAGACGCTCGGGTACAGCGGTCAGACCTGCCGATAGACGAACGGAAGCACTTCGAGGGCACGTCGAAATCGCGACTTCGGCTCCATCGCCCTGTCGTACTCCGGAAGCCGCACCGCGGCCTCGGCCCCACCTGCGATGGGAGCGCAGATGACGACCCCAAAAGCTCGCGAACCGAAGTCCTTCGCCAACTCGGCGAAGTGGTTCCTGAACCAATAGCCTGCGGCCTCCGTGCCAAGGACGCCGTATCCTCCTATCAACAGTCCGACGCCCTTTCCGCCGATGG
>DASQHL010000145.1:0-50423 GCA_035632115.1 Dehalococcoidia bacterium
TGGGCCGCGGCGCTACACGTCCAGGTTCTTCACCTGCGTCGCGTGGCCCTGGATCCACTTCTTGCGCGGCGCCACCTCGTCGCCCATCAGCGTCGCGAAGATCTCCTCCGCGCGCATCGCGTCGTCGATCGTCACCTTCAGCATCGTGCGCCGCTCCGGGTCCATCGTCGTCTCCCAGAGCTGCTCCGGGTTCATCTCGCCAAGGCCCTTGTAGCGCTGCACGTGCGCCTTCTGGCCGTCCTTCACGCGTGACAGGTGCTGGTCGCGCTCCTGGTCGGAGTAGATCCACGTGTGCTGCCGCCCCACCTGGATCCGGAACAGCGGCGGCTGCGCGATGTACAGGTACCCCGCATCGATGAGCGGCCGCATGTAGCGGAAGAAGAACGTCAGCAGCAGCGTCCGGATGTGCGACCCGTCCACGTCGGCGTCCGCCATGATGATCACGTGGTGGTACCGCAGCTTGTTCAGGTCGATCGTGTCGCCAAAGCCGGTGCCAAGCGCCGTGATCAGCGCCCGGATCTCCTCGTGTGCCAGCATCTTCTCGATGCGCGCCTTCTCCACGTTGAGGATCTTGCCCCGCAGCGGCAGGATCGCCTGGAACCGGCGGTCGCGCCCGGTCTTCGCGGTGCCGCCGGCCGAGATGCCCTCCACCAGGTACAGCTCGCACTTGTCGGCGTCCCGCTCCGAACAGTCGGCCAGCTTGCCGGGCAGCATCGTGCCGTCGAGCAGCCCCTTCCGCACCACCAGGTCGCGCGCCTTGCGCGCCGCCTCGCGCGCCCGTGACGCCATGATCCCCTTTTCGATGATCCGGCGGCCGTCGGAAGGGTGCTCCTCCAGGTACTGCATCAGCCCCTCGGCGACGGCGCTCTCGACGTGCGTCTTCACCTCGGCGTTGCCCAGCCGCGTCTTCGTTTGCCCCTCGAACTGCGGCTCCGGGAGCTTGACGCTGATCACCGCGACCATGCCCTCGCGCACGTCGTCGCCGGTGAGGTTCGCGTCATCGTCCTTGAGGAACTTCTGTTTCCGCGCGTAGTCGTTCAGCACGCGCGTGAGCGCGGAGCGGATGCCGGTGAGGTGCGACCCGCCGTCGATCGTGTTGATCGTGTTTGCGAAGCTGAACTCCACCTGCGAGAAGCCGTCGTTGTACTGGACCGCCGCCTCGACCTGCGTCGTCTCGATCGTCTTCTCGATGTAGATGGGGCGTGGGCTGAGCGTGTTGCGGCCCTTGTTGATGTGACGCACGAAGCTGGACACGCCACCTTCGAAGCAGAAGTTCATCTCGCGCTCGCGGCCGGTCCGTTGGTCCTCGAAGCGGATCCAGATGCCCTTCGTCAGGTACGCCATCTCGCGAAAGCGCTGCAGCAGCTCGTCGTAGTCGAACTCCACCGCGTCGAAGATCTCGTCGTCAGCCAGAAACGCCGTCGTCGTGCCGGTGTGCCGTTGCTTCGGCTCCGGCGTTGTCTTCATCGTGCCCTTCGGGATCCCGCGCTCGTACTCCTGCCGGTACACCTTCCCCTCGCGGCGGACCTCCACCCACATCTTGCGAGAGAGCGCGTTCACCACAGACGCGCCGACGCCGTGGAGCCCGCCCGACACCTTGTAGGCGCCGCCGCCGAACTTCCCGCCGGCGTGGAGCACCGTCATGATCGTCTCCAGCGCCGACTTGCCCGTCGACTTGTGCTTGTCGACCGGGATGCCGCGCCCGTTGTCCCGCACCGTCACCCAGTTGTCAGCGCCGATGGTGATCTCGATACGGCTGCAGAACCCCGCCATCGCTTCGTCGACCGAGTTGTCGACGATCTCGTACACCAGGTGGTGCAGCCCGCGCTGGTCCGTCGTTCCGATGTACATGCCCGGGCGCCGGCGGACAGCCTCCAGCCCCTCCAGCACCTGGATATCGCTGGCGGTGTAGGACCCGTTCTGCTTGCCGCGCTTGCTGGTGGCCGCCTCGGCTGCGGCGCGTTGTCGTACCATGCTGAATCTCGTGCCCCGTCGCTACCGTCGGTGGGAAGATCGAAAAGACCCGCGTCCTCCGCCCCGGAGCCGGGTCTTGAAACGAGCCTGCGAAGGTCTCCGCATGTCGTCACATTCTACCACAGATGGACGCCCCGGACGGGCGCCAGGCAGGCCCGCGCCGCCCCCCGAAATACCCCCGCCGGAAGCTGCCGCGCGGCATGGCAGCGCCCGATGCGGAGCGTTCATGCGGGTACCCCGTCGCATCTGATACAACACCGCCGGAAGCTTCGGCGGGAGGAGGCGCGGTGCGCCACAGGGCACTCGCGATTGGCGCCATCGCGGCCGTCGCTGTCTTGGCGGCGGCAGTGTATCTGGCCGTCCGCGCAGATCCCGCCGCCGCGCCCGACATCCAGCCGTCGCCTACGCCGCCGCCGGCCGTCGTCGCTGCCGTGCGCAGCCCGGTCGCCCGAGAGAACCAGCTCGCCGGGACGCCCGGTTGGGAGATCACCAGCCCTGCCCTCGACGGCCAGATCCAGGCCTACGCGGGCCAGACCAGCGTCCAGGCCGGCGAGACCCTTGACCTCTACGTCAGCACCGCCGGTCCAAACGCACGCTACGACGTCGCCATCTATCGCATGGGTTGGTACCACGGCATCGGCGCGCGCCTGGTGCGTTCCGTGGACAACGTCCCCGGTTCGGACCAGGGCAACTGGACTCCCGCGCACGGCCTCCAGCGCTGCCGTACCTGCTCGCTCGATCCCGCGACGCTGCTCGTGCAGGCGAACTGGAAGCGCAGCCTGCAGATCGGCATCGGCGCCGACTGGGTCAGCGGCTACTACCTCGCGCGCCTGCGCGAGCGGAAGTCCGGCACGGAGACCTACGCCGTCTTCGTCGTGCGCGACGACGCGTCCACCGCCCCGATCCTCGTACAGGCTCCCACCAACACCTGGGAGGCCTACAACACGTGGGGCGACGCCAGCCTCTACGGATCGTTCCGCGCCGACCGCAGGTACGTCCCGAAGACACGCCGCGCCCATCGCGTGTCCTACGACCGCCCGTACGACCCGACGCTCCGCAACCGCCGCAACTACGGTGCCGGGGAGTTCTTCAACTGGGAGGTCAACTTCGTACGGTGGGCTGAGTCGCGCGGCTACGACATGACCTACACCACCAACGTCGACGTCTCCCAACACGGGGCCACGCTCCTGCGGCACCGCCTCTTCGTCTCGTTGGGCCACGACGAGTACTGGACGAGCGGCGAGCGCGACGCCGTTGAGGCGGCGCGGGACGCCGGCGTCAGCGTCGCATTCCTCGGCGGCAACGAGGCGTACTGGCAGGTGCGGCTGGAACCCGCCGCTGGCGGCGCGCCCGCTCGCATCCTGGCCGCGTACAAGGACGCAGCGCTCGATCCGATTGCGCGTACCGACCCGAAGGGGTCGACATCGCTGTTCGCTGACCGGCCGGTCGAACGGCCGGAGAGCCTGCTGTCCGGTCTCGCCTACGGGTCCAATGCCACGCCCGGCCAGCAGCCGTGGCGGCCGGCCACGCTCGACTCGTGGGTGTTCGCGGCCACGGGGATCAAGGCCGGCGCGGCGTTTCCCGGCATCGTTGGTTATGAGTACGACCGCATGCCACCCCCAACGCTGCGCCCGCCCGGGCTGGTGGCCGTCGGATTCTCGCCTGTCCGCGGCTACATGGGCGCGGACATCGCGATCTCGTCGCTGTACCGCGCCCCATCCGGCGCCTTCGTCTTCAACGCCGGTACCGTTGCCTGGGCTTGGGGGCTCGATGATTACGGCCACGAAGCGGAGGGACGCTTCGCCGACGACCGGCTGCGCCGCATGACCGCGAACATCCTGGACCGGCTGTCGGCGACCGCCACCGTCGGCACCACGGGAAGTTGAGAGGAGAACGACGATGCGGCTCGCGGACAAGGTCGTCCTCATCGCCGGTGCCGGCGGCCGCCAGGGTACGACCGTACCGGTGCTGTTCGCGCAGCACGGCGCCCGCGTCGTGCTCGTCGGGTTGATCGCCGGCGAAGTCGACCGCCTCGCCGCGCACATCAACGACGCCGGCGGCCAGGCCGTCGCCCACGCCGCCGACCTCACCGACGCGCACGAGGCCGCCGCCGCCGTCCGCCTCGCCGTCGAGCGCTTCGGTCGGCTCGACGTGCTCTACAACAACACCGGCATCTACGCATCCGCCGACCACCGCGCGGGCGAGACCGAGGAGAGTGACTGGGACCAACTCCTGCGGGTCGACCTGAAGACCCACTTTCTCACCGCTAGGTTCGCGCTGCGGGAGATGCTGCGGCTGGGCTCGGGCGTCATCATCAACGTGGCCGCCGCCCGGCCCGCGCGCCTGGGCGGCAACGTCGCCTATGCCGCGGCCAAGAGCGCCATCATCGGCATGACAAAGAAGATGGCGCGGGAGTACGCGCCCGATAACATCCGGGTCAACTGCCTCTGCCCCACCAACATCCAGGCCTCCCCGGATCCCCTGCATCCCGGCCTCCCGGAACGCCTTGTACAGCGCGACGGCACCCCGGAGGACGTCGCTTGGGCCGCGCTCTTCCTGGCGTCCGATGAGGCCGCCTGGATCACCGGCGCCGCCCTCGTCGTAGATGGCGGGGCCGAGGTGCTCTCCTAGCACGCGTCAGGCGAAGTAATGCGAGAACCCCTGGATGCCGCTGTTCACCAGGTAGGCCACGGCGATGTAGTTCACCGTCTTCCCGGCGAACATCACCGTGACGAACCTTCGCACCGGCATGCCCGCAACCCCCGCCGCGATGCCGCCGACATCGATCAGCGGGTTCGGCACGGCCGCAACGCAGAACACCGTGAGCGTCCCGTGGCGCCGCATCAGCACCACCAGCAGCCGCCCGATCCGGCTGTTGCCGATGACGCCGCGGCCGCCGACGCCGGTCGAGTACCCCGTGAGCTCACCGACCGCGGACCCCGCCGCCACGATGACGCCGACCGTGATCTCTTGCGGCACGTGCGGGATCGGCGTCAGGAAGAGACCGAACGTGATCCCCGCCAGCGCCCCCGGCACCGGCACGAACATCGAAGCCGAGCCGATGATCGCCGAGACGAACACGCCGAAGTAGCCAAGGCTCCTCACCAGCTGCACGCCGCCCACCGTGTAAGCGATCACCAGCGCGCCGGTCATGCCGATGATCGCCGCCACGATGCCCACGATGGCCAGTCGCTGGTTCTCGGAGGCAACGATCACCTCTGCCACCGCCGCCGCGTCTTCGTCCTCGAACGCCGCCAGCCAGCGGTCGATGCGCCGCTGAATGCGCAATCGGCGTGACAGATCTTCCTTCGTGGGGCTCACAGGGGAACGATAGCAGAGCGCCCGTCCGGCATGCCGATCGGGGCCGTCCCGGACGCTACTCCAGGTGGAACCGGTAGCCGACGTTGCGCACGGTCTCGATAAACGTGTGCGCGTTGTCCTCGATCTTGCTGCGGAGCCGCCGGACGTGCACATCGACCGTGCGCGCTCCGCCGTAGAAGTCGTATCCCCACACGCGGTTCAACAGCGCCTCCCGCGTGAACACCTTGTCGCGATTCGTCGCCAGGAAGCGCAACAGCTCGAACTCCTTGTAGGTCAGGTCGATCGGCCGCCCCGCAACGTAGGCCTTGTAGTTCGAGAGGTCGATGTGCAAGTCACCCGCGCGGAGCGTGTTGTCGCTCTCGACGCCGGACTTCAGCCAGATCGCGCGCCGAACGCGGGCCGCCAGCTCGTCACCCAGCGCCGGATGCACGATGAAGTCGTCGAACCCGGTCGAGAAGTCGAAGCTCGCCAGCTGGTCGCTGCGGATCGCCGCCAGTGTCGCGATGCCATGGGGCATGTCGGCGGAGCGGAGCGTATTCCGGATCAGCGCCAGGTCGGCGCGCTGGATCAGGTTGAACAGCAGCACCGCCGGCGTGTCCACGCGCGCTTCGTCCAGCAGCCGGCTCAGCGCGGCGTGCTGCACCGCGAAGCCCGCTTCATCCAGTGACGCCGCCAGCGGCTGCATCTCTTCAGACGCATCCACGAACAAGACCGTATGCACGGGTGATGCCTCCCCTTGTGCGGGGAGTATAGCGAAGGCGTGTTACGGCCGGATGAACGGGCAGCTGTGCGGACCGGTGATCGGTAGCGGGCGGGTCAAACGGCCCGGCCGTCCTGTCCGCAGCCTGGAATCAGCTTCGCGCCGCCCGCTTTGGTGCCCGGCGTGGCCTCTCGACGCGGAGGCGGAACGGAGCCTATACTCCGGTTGAAATCGTCCATCTCATCGTCCACGGAGCGCCTCCATGACCATCGACTTCGGCTGGTTCCTCCCCACCATGGGCGATACGGACGTCATCGGCCCTCCCACGCGCGCCGCTACCACCGACTATCTCGTCGAGGTCGCGACCGCGGCGGAGGATGCTGGCTTCGTCTTCGCGCTCATGCCGGTGGGCACCACGTGCCACGACGCCTGGCTCGCCTCCGCGGTTGTCGCCGCGCGGACACGCACCCTGAAGTTCCTCGTCGCCATGCGCCCCGGCTTCGTCGCTCCAACGCTCGCCGCCAAGATGTCCAACACCTTGGACCAGCTCACGCAGGGCCGCGTGCTGATCAACGTCGTCACCGGCGGCTTCCCCGCCGAGCTGGCGGCCGACGGCGACTTCATGGAGCACGACGAACGCTACGCCCGCACCCAGGAGTTCATGCAAGTCGTACGCCGCGCCTGGACCGAACCGAAGCGCTGGAGCCACGAGGGCCGCTACTACCGCACCGAAAACGCCGACGTCCATCCGAAACCCTTCCAGCAGCCCTACCCTCGCTTCTACTTCGGCGGCGCCTCCGAGGCGGCGCAGAAGGTTGGAGCCGAGGAGGCCGACGTCTACCTCCTCTGGGGCGAGACCGTGCCGATGGTCCGTCAGCGCATCGGCGAAATGCGCGAGCGCGCCGCCCGCCTCGGCCGCACCCTCCGCTTCGGCATGCGCATGCAAGTCGTTGTGCGCGAGTCCGACGATGCCGCGCGCGCCGCGGCCGACGCGCTTGTCGCCGGCATCCCGGAGAACTTCCAGCACATGGTCGACCGCCACATGAGCGGCTCCGACTCGGAGGGCGAGCGCCGCCAGCGCGAGATGACCCGCCAGGACGAGTGGCTCGGCCCGAACCTCTGGACCGGCATCGGCCGCGCGCGCCTCGGCGTCGGGACCGCCCTCGTCGGCTCGGGCGAGAGCGTCGCGGCCCGCCTGCGCGAGTATGTGGACGAGGGGATCGATACGTTCATCCTCTCCGGCTACCCGCACCTCGAAGAAGCACAGCGCTTCGGCCGCTACGTGATGCCCCTGTTCGATGCCGAGCGCTCGCGGCCCGCCGCGCCCCGGCGCGAAATGGCGCCCGCCTAGATGCCCGCACCCCTCGCCGTTGCGATCTCCGGCAGCCCCCGCGCGCCCTCGAAATCGAAGACGCTCGCCGCACTGTTGCTCGCGTCGCTCGCCCGCGGCGGCTGCGAAACGCACATGGTGGATGTCGCGGACCTCCCTGCGGACGCGCTCCTCGCTCGCCGCGCCGACCCGGCGCTCGACGACGCGATCGCCGCCGTCGGCCGTGCCACGATCGTCGTCGCCGCGTCGCCCACCTACCGCGCGCTGTACACCGGTGCCATGAAAGCGCTCTTCGACCTCATGCCGCCCGCGCACCTCGCCGGCAAGATCTGCGTCCCCGTGCAGACCGGCGCCTCGCCCGCGCACTTCCTCACGCTGGAGTACGGCATGCGGCCCCTCTTCAACAGCCTGGAGGGACTGCCGATCGCCGGCGTCTACGCCACCGACGACCAGTTCGCCGATGGCCAGCCGGACGAAAAGCTCGCCGCCCGCGTCGAGCAGGTCGCGGACCTGGCGCTGGCGCTCGCCAGGCCCTGATGCGTATCGCCTTCGACTTCGACGGCGTGCTCTGCCTCACGCCCTTCGGCCGCTTCGCCGTCCACGCCCCCGGCCACGTCCCGGACCTCCCCGCGGACTATGAGGCGCTGTACACCCCGCGCGAAGTCCACCCCTTGCGCCTCGCGGTCGAGTACCTCCGCTTCGCCTGGCGTCCCGCGGCTCCCGGCGCTATCGACCTCGTGCGCGAGCTGGCGGCCCGGCACGAACTGCATATCGTCACCGGGCGCAGCGCGACCGGTGAGCCGCTCCTTCGCCGCTGGTTGCGCCGCCACGCCATCGAAGGCGCCTTCAAGAGCATCCGCATGGCGCCGGAGGGACTGAAGTCTGCCCAGCACAAGCTGGCGATCGCCCGCATCGTCGGTATCGACGCGCACATCGATGACGACCCGCGCACCGCCTACTACCTTGCGGCGCACGGGGTGCCGCGCGTCTACCTGTACGACCACGCCGGCGCGCACGGCTCGGCGACGCTGCCCGCTCACCTCACGCTCGTGCGCTCGCTGAACGAGTTCCGTGACCACGTACTGGCCGGCGGGGCCTGATACCCGGTGCCACGCAGGCGGCGCAGTCAGACTGAGCGCAGCGCGCGACGACGCACTGCGACACCGCGCGCGTAGCGCCGCACCACGCCTACCGCCCCTTGTACGCCGGCTTGCGCTTCTGCGCGAACGCCAGCGGCCCCTCGCGCGCGTCCTCCGATGCCAGCACCTTGCGCGACTGCTCGTTCTCGAACCGCAGCCCTTCTTCGATCGGCAGGCTGAGTCCGCGGTACACCGCCTCCTTCGCCAGCCGCACCGCCAGCGGCCCGTTCTCGCAGATCGCCTCCGCCAGCGCCAGCGCCTTCGGCATCACCTGGTCCGCCGGCACCACGTGGTTCACCAGGCCGTACCGGAGCGCCCACTGCGCGTCGAAGCGCCCGCCCGTGAGGATCAGCTCCAGCGCCAGGCCGAACGGCACGATGCGCGGCAGCCGCTGCGTGCCACCCGCGCCCGCGATGATCGCGCGCGTCACCTCCGGCAGGCCGAACATCGCGTGCTCGGCCGCGATGCGCACGTCGCAGGCCAGCGCCATCTCCAGGCCGCCCGCCAGGCAGTAGCCGTTGATCGCCGCGATGATCGGCTTCCAGCACTCGAAGTTCCGCGTGATCCCGCCGAATGGGGCGCGCGAGTACGCCGCGCTCACCGCGTTCAGCCCCTCCTGCTGTGCCTGCGACATCGCCACGAGGTCGTTCCCTGCGGAGAACGCGCGCTCGCCCGCGCCCGTGAAGAATCCCACCCAGAGCTGATTATCGTCGCGAAAGTCGCACCACGCCTCATGCAGTTCGGCGGACGTCTGCGGGTCGATCGCGTTCATTCGGTCGGGACGATTGATCGTGACGGTGGCGATCCGCCCCCGCTTCTCGTAGATCACCTTCTCGAAGTTGAAGTCCGCCATGGGGTTGCTCCTTCCGCCCGCGCGATGCGCGCCAGCGTAACATCGGTTTCGACCCCGATCCAGACAACCGCCGGTCGCCCGTCCGGATCGCATACCGCCCGCAATGCAACCGCGCGCGATCACACGATCAACGTGGTGTAACGCGACGGGCGTAATGCGACCAGAAAAAATACCCGGTGGTATTCTCTTCACAACCTGCACCATCTGCATTGCTTGATACGAGCCTCGATGTTAGACTCGCCGCGTTGGGCAGGGGGCATTGCTCGTCGGGTGACGAGGTGAGGCGGGACCACGATGGCAACAGCCAGTAAAACATCAACCAAGAACGGCAGCCAGGCGGCACTCCAGCAGGCACTCCTTCCGTGGGTGCTGATCACCGAGATCTACTGGATGTCGTACAAGCTGCTCGAGCGCCGGTTCTACCACCTCGGCGTGTCGGCATCGCAGGCGCGCGTGCTCGCCGTCCTGCATTTCGCGAAAGGCCCGATCAAGCCGAGCCTCGTCGCGACGCTGCTCTTCCAGGAGACGCAGAGCATCACCGGCATCCTGCACCGCATCGAGACGCGCGGTTGGGTGCGCCGGCTCCCGGATCCGAACGACCGCCGCGCAGTCGGTCTGGAGTTGACCGACAAAGGCCGCGAGATCACCGGGGAGATCGTGAAGATCTCCGAGGAACTCTACGACGACATGTTCGGTCAGGTCCTCACCGCTGCCGAAAAGCGCCAGGTCGAGACGATTCTGAAGAAGGTGCGCGCTCTCGGCTTCAAACTGCCGGAGACCGACTTCAAGCTCCGCCGCGCCCAGCAGTACGCGATCTGGAAGGACTGACCGAGCAGGAGCCTGACGCGCGAACATGAGGGCCCGGATCGATCCGGGCTCTCGTCACGTCGATTCCCTGCGCGCCTCCATCGCCTCCGCCGCCGCCAGCACGCGCCGCGCCCGCTCGACCACCGGCGCATCGATCATCCGCCCGCCGATGCTGACGCTGCCGCGCCCGCCCGCCGCGCCGCGCTTCGCCGCTGCCACCACGCGCCGCGCCTCGGCCACCTCTTCCCGCGACGGCGTGAATGCGTTGCTCACCGCGGCGACCTGGTCGGGATGGATCACGTACTTTCCCTTGAACCCGATGGACCGCGCGAGCCGCGCCTCCGCCGCCAGCCCGCGCACGTCGCGCGTATCAACCCACGGCGTATCGATCGCCGGCAGCCCGTTCGCGACCGCCACCGTCACCACCGTGTAGCGCAGGTGCGCGAGCGCCGCGCCGCGCGCATCCCGCAGCGCGCCAAGCTCCGCCGTGTAGTCCTCGCCCCCCAGCGAAAGCGCGACGATCCGGTCGGACGCGCCGGCGATCTCCTCGCACCGCAGGAGCCCCCGCGCGCTCTCGATGATCGGGATCGTGCCGATGTCTCCGGGCCTGATCCGCCGCGCCATCTCCGCTTCCCGCAGCAGCACGTCGAGGTCGCGCAGATCCTGCGCGCTCTCGGCCTTCGGCACCACCACGCCCGCCACCCCGGCGCGCACCGCAGCTCGCACATCGGCGCGTGCCAGGCCGGTCCGCGGCGCGTTCACCCGCACGAATACCGTCCGCCCCGCTGCCGCCAGCCGCGGCACCCACGCCTGCACCAGGCGCCGCGCCGCCACCTTCTCGCTCCCCGGTACGGCATCCTCCAGGTCAAGCACCAGCGCGTCGGCGCCGGCCGACTCGGCGCGCGCCAGCATCCGCGGCCGGTTCCCCGGGACGAACAGCAACGTCCGCAGCAGCTCGATCGCCATGTCACGAGTATCCGCTCCGCCGTCACGGCGGGCAACTGTCCGGTCGCGCTCGGCCGTCTCGGGGAGGCGGGCGCCCTCGGCGCCGGCGCGGGTCACGGGAAAATACGGGAGAATGCGCATCACCATCGCCCGCCGCCGGACGATATACTGTGTGAAACAACGCGCAGCGGCCACGCCACACCATTGCGCGATCCCCGGCAGCGGACCACGGACGATGAGGGCGGCAGGCCGTAACAGGCGCGGCCCCTCTTGACAGAGATCCGGACGATCAGGTACCAAGGACGTAGCAGATTCCACTCCCTTCCGGCGCTCCTTCTCCCGGCGCCGCAGCGACTCCCTCTGAACAGGCACAGCTCGGACGCCCGCCGTGGCCCGTGCATGGTGAACGGAGCGTAGATCCCAAGGGGACAGTGCAGATCCGCGGGCTGACGGGCATGGCTCGCTAGAGGTTCATACATGGGCGCAGTACGCGAACGACGACGATCCGGCGGACCACGGCCGCTGCCGCAGCAGCAACAGCCTCCACCCTTCGACGACACAGACCAGCCGATGACCCAGGCAGAGCGCGACGCCGCGCTCACCACCGGCGGCATCCTCGAGATCGTCGATGACGGCTACGGCTTCCTGCGCGGCGAAAGCCTCCTTCCCGGGACCAACGACGTCTACGTCAGCCAGTCCCAGATCCGCCGCTTCGGCCTGCGCACCGGCGACTACGTCACCGGCCAGGTGCGCGCCCCCAAGGACAGCGAGAAGTACTACGGCCTGCTCCGCGTCGATAACATCAACGGCGTCGATCCCGACGTCGCGCGGGCCCGCCCCTACTTCGAAAACCTCACCGCCATCTTCCCCAACCAGCTCGTCGATCTCGAGACGCCATCGCCGGACCTGTCCGGCCGCCTGATCAACCTGATCTCGCCGATCGGCCGCGGCCAGCGCGGGCTGATCGTCTCGCCGCCGAAAGCCGGCAAAACATTCCTGCTCAAGGCGATCGCCGCCGGCGTCGCCGCCAACTACCCGGACATCCACCTCATGGTCGCGCTCATCGGCGAGCGCCCTGAGGAAGTCACCGACATGAAGCGCTCCGTACGCGGCGAGGTCGTCGCGTCCACCTTCGATGAACCGGTCGAAGACCACACCCGCGTCGCCGAGATGGCGCTGGAGCGCGCCAAGCGGCTCGTCGAAGGCGGCAAGGACGTCGTGATCCTGCTCGATAGCATCACGCGCCTCACGCGCGCCTACAACCTGGCGATGCCCCCCAGCGGCCGCACGCTCACCGGCGGCATGGACCCCGTCGCGCTCTACCCGCCGAAGCGCTTCTTCGGCGCTGCCCGCAACTGCGAGGAGGGCGGCAGCCTCACCGTCATCGCCACCTGCCTGGTGGACACTGGCAGCCGCATGGACGAGGTGATCTTCGAGGAGTTCAAGGGCACCGGCAACCAGGAACTGCGCCTCGACCGCCGGCTCGCCGAGCGCCGCGTGTTCCCGGCCATCGACATCAACGCCAGCAGCACCCGCCGCGAGGAGCTGCTCATGGACGAAGGCACCCTCCGCCAGGTCTGGCTGATGCGCCGCATGACGTCGATGATCGCCGCGAATGCCAACAACCCGTCGGAGGCCACCGAGCGCCTGCTCGAGCGCCTCTCACGCACCGGCAGCAACGCCGAATTCCTCGCCACCCTCAGCAAGAACGAGGTCTAGCGGTTCGGCCTACCGGCGCCATCGGATGCGGGATGTGAATCCGTACGTCGAGCGCGAGCGCTAGCCCACCGCCAGCTCGATCGGCTCCTCCGTCACGGCGGCGTCCACGATCCGGAACGCCCGCACGACCGGCTTCACCTCATCCATCAGCGATACCAACACGTAGTACGCGTCCGGCCACGCGGCCAGCCGCACGTCCGTCGGCGAAGGATACGCCTCCGTGTGCGTGTGCGAGTGGTAGATCGCCAGGAACTCCCAGCCGTTGTCTTCCGCCGCGCGGTAGATGCGCAGCAGGTCCTTCGCGTCCACGCTGTACCGGTACGGGCTGTGCTCCGCGTTCACCGCGCGGTACAGCTTCGTCGCACGGCCGTCCTTGCCGGCGATGATGCCGCAACACTCGTCCGGCGTGTCGTCCTTCGCGTGCGCGATCATCTCGTCGATGTACTCCTGCTCCAGGACCAGCGGCATCTACTCCCCCGTTGGCATCAGCACGCCCATCGCGCTGCGGGGCAGCTCCACCGTCATCAGCGGCAGCTTCAGCGATGCGTACGCCACTGCGAGCGCGCTCGCCGCGCAGCCGCGGCACAACTTCTCGACGTCGCCCTCCAGGTTCCGGAACACCGGCCGGTTCTCCGGCAGCTTCTGGTCGACGAACTCCCGCGTCAGCCACGCCACGTGGCTCTGCTCGCCGCAACGTGCGCACGCATCGCCGATCGCCAGCATCAGCCACGACACCGCTTCCACGTCCTCCCGCACGAACTCATACTCCGGCATTTCGTCCAGGCGATAATAGTAGTGCGCGCCGAACTCCCCGAACGGCTCGACCACGACCGCCACGCCCTCGATGCTGCCGTACGCGTCCTTCAGCCCTGCCTCCAGGCACTTGTAGCCCATCAGCACCGGCTCCCCGTCGTACGCGCCACGGCACGTCGGGTCCAGCCCCACCCGCCCCTCCTCCGACTGGCAGAGGTCACACGGCTGCCCCTCCTCGAACAGGTCCTCCGCTTCGCCTTCTTCGTCCTCATCGTCGCCGCTGACGACGCGCAGGCCGTCCGCATCCTCGTCTTGGACCTCCTGCTTCTCCGCGTCGCCGCCGATGCGCCGGAACACCATCACCACGTCCTTACGTCGCCGTCGTCGAAACAGCTTCCCGGCGACAGCTGCATGCGCAGGAAGTTCTCGCTGAGCGCGACGCCTGCCGCGTGCATCGCCCAGTGCGCCCGCTCGTCATCTGGCAGGTTGTTCGCCACCTGCATCCACGACGCGTGGACGGTCCGCTCTCCGTCCCCGATCCCGAAGTCGATCGACCAGCCACCCTGCTTCTTCACGCGGCCGGCCGTGTTCGTCCGGATCACGCTGTACGCCGCGTTCCCGCGGTACCGCTCGATCACCGCCGCGTCGAACGTGAGCTGCAACAGCGAAGGGTCGCGACCCGCCAGCGCGCGGCGATAGACCAACTTCAGGTACTCGGACACCGGCGCTCCCGCGTACAGGCGAGGGGCGGACCCCGCGGCCTCGCCCCACGCATCGTCTCATGCCAGCGCCCCTGGCGCTACTTCTCGATCGGCACGTCGATCAGGCTGCCGTACTCCGTCCACGACCCGTCGTAGTTGCGGACGTCCGGATAGCCCAGCAGGTGCCGCAGCGCGAACCACGTGTGCGACGACCGCTCGCCGATGCGGCAGTAGGCGATCACTTCCTTGTCCTTCGTCACGCCCTTCGGCGCGTAGAGCTGCTCCAGGTCCTGCGGGGACTTGAACGTCCCGTCCTCGCGCACCGCCTGCGCCCACGGCACGTTCTGCGCCCCCGGGATGTGCCCCATCCGCTGCGCCGTCTCCGAAAGGCCGGGCGGCGCCATGATCTCGCCGTTGTACTCCGCCGGCGACCGCACGTCCACCAGCGCATGCTTTGATTTGCCCAGCGCCTTCAGCACATCGTCGCGCCGCGCGCGCAGATCCTTATTGGCGTCCTTCGCCCGGTACGATGCCTTCGCCGGCGCCGGCACGTCCTTGGTCAGCGGCCGGTTCTCCGCCACCCACTTCTTGCGCCCCCCGTCCATCAGCTTGACGTCCTTGTGCCCGTACATCTCCAGCAGCCAGAACGCGTACGCCGCGAACCAGTTGTTGTTGTCGCCGTACAGCACCACCGTGTCGTCGTTGCCGATGCCGGCCGCGCCCAGGAGCTGCTCCAGCCCCTCCTTCGTGATGATGTCGCGCCGCACCTGGTCCTGGAGCTGGCTCGTCCAGTTGAAGGCCACCGCGCCGGGCGCGTGCCCCTCGTCGTACGCCGCCGTGTCCACGTCCACCTCGACAAGCTTTACCTTCGGGTTGCTCAGGTTCCCGGCCACCCACTCTGTCGTCACCAGCACGTCAGATGCCATCGCACGTCCTCCTCTGTGGCTCGCCGCGCCAGGGGCGGGCCGTCTACCACCGCAAACCGCCGGCTCCGGACGGCGGCGCCCCGGTTGCGGCGACTTTCAGGTCCGGTTCAGGATGAAAGACGACCGCCCCGCGCGGTCGCGTCCGAATTGTAGGAATAGTCCGTCAACTACGTCAATTATTCGCGGCTCATCAGAAGCCCAGCGCCCACGACGATCCGAGCAGCGCCGCGCAGAAGAGGATGGCCATCGAGGCGCCGAGCGTCGCCAGCGATAGCATCATCGACCACCGCCGTGTCTCCGCCAGCTCTGCCTCCGATGCCCCCTCCTCCTGCAGCCGCTGCAGGCGCCGCCCGAACACCGCGCCGTGCAGCACCGTCAGCACCACCACCAGCGCTACCAGCGCGAGCTTGACCTGCAGCGCGAAGAAGTAGCGCGGGAAGGCGTTTCGGTCCACGTAGCCGAGATCGTTGACGTGTTGATAATTGATCAACCCCGTGATCACTAGCACCAGCAGCGCCCCGCCGCCCAGCATGCCGAACCGCCGCGTCATCACCCGGCTCGCCGCCTGCCGCTGCCGCACATCTTCGATCGTCCGCAGCGCCGGCGCCGCCGCCACCACGAGGAACACCTGCGGCCCCACGAAGAGCACCGCCGCCACGATGTGAATCCAGAGGACGATAGCATTGAACATCGACTGGCTGATTCTAGGAGGTGCGCGGCGCGGGGGCGAATCGATGCGTAACCGTCGGTTGGCCCGCCGCCGATGAGCCAGCGCCCGGTCAGGTGCTATCCTGAAACCGACTCCCTGTCCGAATCTCCGGAAGGTCGGCCGCACGCTGCGACGCTTGACGCTCGCCACGCCCGCACTCTGCGCCGCTGCCCTTGTGGCGGCGTGCGGAGGTGCATCCGGCGCCGGACGTACGCCCACACCGCCCGGTACGGCCACCCCCGCTGCCACTGCCACGCCGTCCCGGCCCGACCTCACCGTCTTCCGAAACTTCCTCTACCCCATCAAGGGCGCCTGCCTGCCGAAGAGCCCCGCGCTCATGCCGAACGCCCCGCGCCCGTACCGTGGCGGCACCCACGAGGGCATCGACTTCTACCAGGTCGATAACTGCACCACGATCACAAAGGGCACGCCCGTGCTGGCGGCGAAGGACGGCGTCGTCGTCCGCGCCGACTGGGCCTATCATTCGCTCACCCAGGCGGAGCTGGACGCCGCCAACGCGAAGATCGCCAACGGCCACGCCAACGATCCCGACGTGATCGACCTGTTCCGCGGCCGCCAGGTCTGGATCGACCACGGTCACGGCGTCGTTACCCGCTACGCCCACCTCTCCGGCATCGCCGTTGGCGTCCAGCCCGGCGCGAAGGTCGCGCAGGGCGAAGTTATCGCCTACGTCGGCGACTCCGGCACACCAGAATCGATCTCCGCGCCCGGTACGGAGATGCACCTGCACTTCGAGCTGCGCACCGGCGATACGTTCCTCGGCCACGGCCTGCCCCCGGCCGAGGTGCGTGCCCTCTACACCAACCTGTTTGAGCCGCTAGCGCCATGACCGGACGCGACGATCTCCCCATCGATGACGTCTCCGGCGTGGAAGAGCGCCCGCAGAACCGCCGTGAATGGAGCGGCGTCGCCCGCAGCCTCGTCCTGCCGCTGCTGATCGTCGCCACCATTGTCGGCGTGCTCTACTACGTCGAGCGCTCCCGCGGTGGCGGCAGCGTCGACACCGGCGGCTTCGGCGTCGTCGCCCTCCCGGCACAACTCAACCCCTCCGGCCGTGCCCCTTCGACCGAGATCGGCCGCGCCGCCCCCGACTTCCTCCTCCAGGCGCCGGACGGTGGCCAGCTGCGGTTCAGCGATCTGCGCGGCAAGCCGGTGCTCGTCAACTTCTGGGCGTCGTGGTGTGCGCCGTGCCGCCAGGAGATGCCGGAGATCGTCAAGGCGTACGACGCCCACCGCGCGCAGGGCTTCGTCGTCGTCGCCGTCGACCTGCAGGAGAACGATGCCGCCGTCCTTGACTTCGCCCGCTCCTTCGGCATGACCTTCCCCATCGTCATCGATCGCAGCGGCGCCGTCGGGTCGTCCTGGCGCATCGGCGGCCCGATCCAGGGCATCCCGTCGTCCTACTTCATCGATCCCGCCGGGATCGTGCGTGCGCGCTCCTTCGGGCCTATGACTGCCGCCACCATCAATGAGAACCTTGCGAAGATCCTCCAGTAGACTGATGTCCGCACGATGACACGTACCACGAGGAGCGGCAGGCATGGCTACTAGCGCACGCGTGACCACGGCGTCGCGCGGCCCCTCGTTCGACCTGCTCCAGCCGATCTGGCGGCTCCTCACCTCTGTCCGGTTCGCCGTCTTCTTCATCGGCACGCTCGCGATCTTCGGGCTGCTCGGCGTGCTCATCCCCCAGGTGCCCGAGGCGATGCGCGGGAACGACGCTGCCATCGCCGCGTGGGTCAGCCACGAGCGCGGCACCTTCGGCCCGCTGACCACGCCCATGTACCGCTTCGGCCTGTTCGAGGTGTTCCACGCGCGCTGGTTCCTCTTCGCGCTCGGATTCCTCGTCGTCAATGTCAGTGTCTGTACGTTCAACCGCTGGTCGCCTACCTTCCGCAACGTCTTCCGCCCGCCGGTGCGCGTGCCCGACTCGTTCTACGAGCGCGCGCACAACCGCGTCGCCCTCCCGCCCGTCAGCGCGACCACGCTCGATGCCGCCCTGCGCCGCATGCGCTTCCGCACGCGCACCGAAGTGCGGGACGGCGCCACCCACGTCTTCGCCGACCGCTACCCCTGGGCCCAGCTCGCGACCTTCATCAGCCACATGGCACTGATTCTCTTCATCGCGGGCGGTATCATCACCTGGGCCACCGGCTTCACCTCGAACATCTTCGCCGGCACAGGCACCATCCAGCCCGTCTTCGCCGTCAGCAACCCCAACCAACTCCAGGTCCGCATCGACGACGCGATCGGCCGCTTCGGCCCGAAGGGCAACGCGCTCGATTTCCGCACCCACCTGACCATCTTCAAGAACGGCCAGCAGGTCGCCTCCGGCACCACGACCGTCAACAGCCCTTTCACCTACGGCGGCTACCGGTTCCATCAGGTGGCGTTCTTCCCAAACGGCGCCCGCCTGCAGGTGCGCGACCTCTCCACCGGCAACACCGTGTACGACGAGACCTTCCCGCTGGCCGATACCATCGCCGCGCCCGTCGTCACCATCAGCGATGCCACAGGCCACGTCCTGTTCGATGGCCAGGTCGCCCCGACCGACTTCCTCGACACCGCCAGTGGATCCCTGGTGGCCATCCCCGGCACCAGCCGCGTCGTGTGGGTCGGGCTCACCACTCGCAACGACAAGACGTGGCAGGCCGTCGTCTTCGATCCGGCTGCCGCCGGCGCAACCGGCCAGGCGCGCATCGATATGGACCAGACCGGCGTGGTCAGCGGCCTCCGCGTGAAGTTCGATAGCGTCGCGTCGTTGCCGTCCGCCAACGGCATCGTCACGCCCGCCAGCAGCGTGCCGTTGCTGGCGCAGCTGGCCCGCGCGCAGGACGGCGCCAGCGCGCTGCTCCTCACGGGAAAGGGGCTCCCCGCGATGGCGCTGGAAGCTGGCAAGCCCGTCGTCGATGGCGGCTACCAGTACACCTTCGTCGGCCCGCGCACATTCGCCGGCATCGCCGTCAAGAAGGACGACGGCGCGTGGTTCATCTGGGCGGCCACCGCTATGCTCCTCCTGGGCCTTGCGATAACCTTCTACGTGCCGCGGCGCCGCCTCTGGATCAGGCTCAGCGACAGCAACACGCACGTCGCCGCGCTGGCCGAGAAGAGCGGCGGATTCGAGAAAGATATGCGCACGCTGGCGCGCCGCCTTGGCGTGGCCGCTCCGCCCGAGCTTGAGGAGGAACGCGAGTGATCGGTGCCCTGCATCTCCTGACGATCACCATCCCGTGGGACCCGAACATCGTGAAGTTCGGGCCCTTCACGCTCTCCTGGCACGGCTTCTTCACCGCCGTCGGCATTGCGCTCGGCGTCTACCTCGGCGCCATGTTGGGGAAGCGCCAGGGATTTACCGAGGACGACGCCTACAGCATCGCCCTCGTCGGCGTGCCCGGCGGCATCATCGGCGCCCGCCTCATGTTCGTGCTGGAGAACAAGATCCGCTTCGAGGGCCACTGGATCGATGCGCTCAAGGTGAACGAGGGCGGCATCGATATCTACGGCGCCATCTACGGCGGCATCATCGCCGCCGTGCTCTACGGCTGGATCCGCAAGATGCCGATCACCCGCGGCCTCGATGTCGCCGCCTTTGGACTCCTCCTCGGCATGGCGATCGGCCGCATCGGCGACTTCATCAACGGCGAGCACATCGGGACGGTCTCCAGCCTGCCGTGGGCCGTGAAGTACACCAACCCCAACAGTCCCGGCTACCCGTTCTCCGCGACCGCCAGCGGCAACTTCGTCGCCCGCCACCCCGCCGCCAGCTACGAGATGATCGGCGACCTCCTCATCATCGGCATCATGGCGCTCATCTTCATCAAGGTCTGGCGCACCCGGCCCGGCATCACGTTCTTCACCGGCGTCGTCCTCTACTCGGCGATGCGCTTCGGCGTCAGCTACCTTCGCATCGATAGCGGACCCCACTGTCCGGCGCTCACCGGCTGCCCGGAGAACGTGATCAAGAACTGGATGTCGTTCCCGCAGGCCGTCTCGATGATCACCTTCGCTATCGGTACGCCGCTGCTGATCTGGACGATCGTGCGCCGCCCCCAGCCGCTCAAGGCAACCGCTGGTGCGGGCGGCCCGCCCGCCGTATCGCAGGCCGCGCGTTCCCGCGCGTGACCCCCGAAGTCACCCTCTACACCCGGCGCGACTGCGGCCTCTGCCACGAAGCAGCGGATGTCCTGCGGCAACTCTCGCCCGAACTGCGATTCACCCTCACCGAGCGCGACGTGGACGCCGATGCGGGCCTGCGCGGCCGCTACGGCGACGCCATCCCCGTCGTCGCGGTCGGCGGCCGCGAGATCGCCCGTGCACCGTTCGATGCCGCTGCCCTGCGCGCCGCGCTGGTTGCCGCTCTGCGCTAAGCCTACGCGCCCCTCGCTAGCGCCGCGAGCCACGCGGGCGCCGTATTCGTCGTGATCCGGTCGGCCCCCGCCGCCACCAGCCGCTTCAGCGCCGCGACCGATGCCGCGCCCGCGTAATCCATCGTCCAGACGTTCGCGCCGATGCCGCGCGCGTGCAGCCAGTCCGCTACGTTGAACCCGTCGTCCAGCATCTGCAACACCAGCCGATACTCCAGGAAGAACTCCCGCGATCCCGGTGCCTGCCGGAGGAACGTCTCCATCCGCTCGCCCAGATACTCCACCACCCGCTCGCCGCGCCCCAGCGCCAGCGGATGGTCGTCCTGATAGCCGTACGCTCCCGCCCGCCCCGGCACGATCGCCGGCTCGCCGTCCGGCGATCGCGCCACGTAGTGCCCGGGGTCGAAGCCGAGCGGGAACGCCGGATCCGCGCCGTGCAGTCTCCGCAGGTTCCAGTCCTGCGCCGCCGACACGATCACGCGCCCACGCACCGGCGCCACCGTGTCGATGAGCGCCCGCACCCGCTCGCTCGATAGCAGCCGGAGGTCCTTCCAGTCGAGCTGCAGCTCCGTATCGCACCCCCGCGCCAGCTCGATCACCTCGCTGAGCAGCGCCGGCCGTCCGGTTGGCCGCTCGCGGAAGCGCAGCGCCCGCACCCCGTCCGGCGTCGCCCCGCCCACCGAACCTTCGCCCGTCGTCGCCGGATCGAGCCGCCGGTCGTGGTACACGATGTAGTCCGCCCCCGCGAGCGAGTGCACGTCGATCTCGATGCGCCCGACTCCCGCGGCGAAGCACTCGCTGATCGCCTCGATCGAGTTGGGCGCGTGCCGCCCGGAGAGCATTCCCATGTGGCACACCAGCTCCGCCGTGCGTCCGCCTGCCGTGATCCTGGTGCTGCTCGTCGCGCCCATCCGCGCTCCCGTTTCCCTCGTCAACCTTCGACATGTCAAGTGCCGCGGCGGCGCGCTCGCTGGGCTCCGGCCGGAGGGTCACACGATGACGTTATACTCCCGCGTGGACGGCAGAAGGAGGGCGCGTTGCTGCTCGCGCTTGACGTCGGCAACACCAACGTCACCATCGGCATCTTCGAGGGTGAGCAGATCCGCGCGACCTGGCGCATCGCCACGGATCTCGAGCGCCTCGCTGACGAGTACGCCGTCACCATCCTCGGCCTCCTCCGCACTGAGGAGATCGAGCCCCGTGCCATCACGAAGGCGATCATGGCCAGCGTGGTCCCCGACCTGGCGCCCGTGTTCGAACGGCTCTGCCACCGCTACTTCGGCGTCGAACCTCTCGTGGTCGATACCGGCACCCGCACCGGCGTGCGCATCGTCTACGACAACCCGCGCGAGGTCGGCGCCGACCGCATCGTCGATGTTGTCGCTGCGCTGCACCTGTACGGCCCTCCACCGCTGATCATCGTGGACTTCGGCACCGCCACCGTGTTCGATGCCGTGTCGGCGGAGGGCGTATACCTGGGGGGTGCCATCGCCCCCGGCATCGGCATCGCCTCCGAAGCCCTGTTCGAGCGCGCGGCCAAGCTCTACCGGGTGGAGCTGGAACGGCCGAAACATGCCATAGGGAAGAACACCGTCGCCGCGATCCAGTCCGGGACGCTGTTCGGCTACGTCGGGCTGATTGAGGGTATGGTGGCACGCTTCAAGCGAGAGCTGGGTGGACACGCCCGTGTCATCGCCACCGGCGGCTGGGCCGAGCGGCTCGCCGCGGAAGCGCGCATCTTCGACGCCGTCGACGAGAACCTCACCCTTACCGGCCTTCGCCTGATCTACGACATGAACGTGAGGCGGGACTGACGTGCTCAAACGAACCCGCATCGTCCTCGGCGTCAGCGGCAGCATCGCCAGCTACAAGGCAGCCGATCTGGCCAGCAAGCTCACCCAGGCCGGTGCCCTCGTCGACGTCATCCTCACCGAGTCCGCGCAGAAGTTCGTCGCGCCCCTGACCTTCCGCGCCCTCACGCTCCGCCCTGTGTACACCGACATGTTCGACCCCGCCACGCCGGCTGCCGAGGCGCACGTCGAGCTGGCGCGTGCCGCCGCTGCGGTGCTCATCGCACCGGCCAGCGCCACCACCATCGCCCGCTTGGCCCACGGCCTCGCCGACAACATGCTGGCGCTCACCGCGCTCGCCACGACCGCGCCGGTGGTCGTCGCGCCCGCCATGGACGCCCAAATGTGGGATCACGCCGCGACGCGCGCGAACGTCGCCACACTGCTCGGCCGCGGCGTGCGCTTCGTCGGCCCCGCCGAGGGCCGCCTCGCCAGCGGCCACACCGGCCTCGGACGCCTCGCCGAACCTGACGCGATCCTCGGCGCGCTCCGGCAGGCGCTCGGCGCGCACGGCGACCTCGCGGCACGACGCATCGTCGTCAGCGCCGGCGGCACGCACGAGCCGATCGACCCCGTGCGCTACGTCGGCAATCGCTCCTCCGGCAAGATGGGCTTCGCCATCGCCGAGGCCGCCCGCGACCGAGGCGCGCTCGTCACGCTGGTCGCTGGCCCCGTCGCCCTCGCCACCCCGTACGGCGTTGCACGCGTCGATGTGCGCACCACCGCCGAGATGGCCGCCGCCCTCCGCCGCGCCTGCGACGGCTGCGACGCGCTGGTCATGGCCGCTGCTCCCGCCGATTTCCACCCGGCCGCGCCCGCCTCACAGAAGATCAAGCGCACCGGCGCTTCCGTCTCCATCGAGCTGGTGCCGAACGAGGACATCATCGCCGGTCTGGCCGGGACGTTCGTGAAGGTGGGCTTCGCCGCCGAGACCGAGCAGGTGCTCGTCAACGCCCACGCCAAGATCGCGAAGAAGGGCCTCGATCTCATCGCCGCCAACGACGTGACGGCGCCCCAGGCCGGCTTCGCCGCCGACACCAACCTCGTCACGCTGATCAGCGCCGACGGCACCGTCGAGGAGCTGCCGCTCCTCTCCAAGTACGACGTCGGCCACCGCATCCTCGACCGCGTCGCGGCGCTGCTTGCCGCGCGCACTCCCTGATCGCCTCACGATCCGTGCGTGGCCGCCGTCCGCTGGCTAGTTCCCGGCGGCCGGCGTCGCCGCACCCTCGAAGTAGTCCCAGGCGATCTTCGCGATGTCCGCCTCGACGGAGCCCGCGTCCCCATCGGGGCCGATGTCCGACATCAGCACCATGACGTACGCAGATCTCTCGCCGTAGACAATCCCCGCGTCGTGCGTGGCGTCAGTCCAGTTCCCCGTCTTGTGCGCCACCAGCGTCCCCGGCGGAAGCTCGCGCGGAATGCGGTCGTTGATCGTCTCGGTCGCCAGCAGGTCGGCCATCGCCTGGCTGGCCTCCCGGTCTACCGCCTGCCCTCGGGCGATCGCTTCCAGCAGCCGGCCGAAGTCCGCCGCCGTGCCGGGCAGGCTCTGGTCCTCCGTCAGCCGCGTGTGCTGCAGCCCCAGCGCCGTCATCGCGTCGTTGACGTGCCCGGCGCCGGCGCGGTCCTGCAACATCACCGCCGCCGTGTTGTCGCTGATCGCCATCATCGCCGTTAACGCGTCCGCGATGCTCACCGGCTCGCACTGCGACACGAGCCGCGGGCCTAGCCCGAAGCTGGTGTAGTAATCGGTCGGCACGTACCGCTCGCCAAAGTTCAGCAGCCCGGCGGCGCGCTGGTGGAAGATCTCGTACATCACCTCCAGCTTGAACAGGCTCGCCGCGTAGAACACCCGGTCGCCGTCGATCGATACGCCGCGGTCGTTTGACAGGTCCTTGACGAGCACGGCGTAGTGCGACGCCTGGTCGCCCAGCCGTCCGCTGATGCGCCGCTCCAGCTCCGCGTCGATCACCACTGGTGGCAGGTCGGGCGTGGCCGCCGCCGGCACGTCCGCCGGATGGAAGATCCGCTCCGGCGTCGGTGTCGCCGCCGGGTCGGCGGGCGTCGATGGCGGCTCCGGCGATGCTGTCGGCGTGACGTACGGGTCGCGGCACCGCCCGGCCGCCGGCGTCGCCGTCACCAGCTCGCCCGCCAGCGGCCCCGGGCGCCGCGCCCGCACGATGTCCGGCATCACTGAGCTGCCAGGCGTGGCGATCGGCTGGATCGTCACCGCTGGCGATGGCCCGGCCGCGGTCCGCGCGGAAGGTTGTGGTGCGGGCGATCCCCGCCCGGCCGACGCGCAGGCGCCCGCCATGGCCGCCGCCGCCAGCGCCACGCCGATCGCTGCGGAGGCGCTCAGGCGCCGTGCCATGCCGCTGCCGCCTCCACATCCCCTCACGCCGCCGGCATCCTAGCACGGCGCACCGGCGTCCCCCTGGGCGGCCGCCGGGGCCGAAGCAGGTGTTGGACGGAGCGCGTCGGCACCCGTTCGGGCGCAACTCGCGGGCGGCGGACAGCAGGGCAAGGGACTCATCCGACCGCCTGGCGCCGGTGCGCGCTCCGTCCTCACTGCGTCCGGCCGCCGCATCCCGTCTGCCGGGGTGCGGCGGCGCAACGGACAGCGCCATCATCGCCGCCGCGCCATTGCGATACCGGACGCTTCCCCGCCCCGCGGCCGACGCGAAGCCGACGCTCTGCCGGATCAGACACGCAGACGCCCGCGAAAGCGGGCGTCTGCGGGCGGGGCAAGGAAAGCGGCCGGCCGGTTACGCCGCCGCGATCAAGAGCACCGGCAGCTTCGAGCGCCAGAGCACCTCTTCCGCGATGCTCCCCGTCTCGCGCCGGCTGAAGTTCGACAGCTTCCGTGACGCCATTGCGATCACGTCGGAGCGCAGGTCCAGCGCCGCGCGCAGGATCTCCTCCACCGCTTCGCCACAGACCACCGCGCCCCTCGCGGGCACGCCGAGCGCCGCGAACTCCTCGACATGGCGCGCCACGTATCGCTCGTTCGCTTCGCGCACGTAGGCCGGCGTGCTCGACCCCATGATCAGCGCGCCCGCTTCGCCGTCACGGATCCGCGGCTGTGGACGGTGGTGCTCCGGGTGCGGCAACCGGACCCCGGATGTCGGTTCCACCAGCAGCAGGTCGACCTCGCAGCCCAGCCGCTCCGCCAGCGCCGCGGCGTACGGCACCACGGACCCGGACGAGTGGCTGCCGTCGATCGGGACCAGCATCCGGTTGAACATAACGCGCGCTCCTCGATGCGTTTCGGCTCCTGAACGATCTTCGGCACCTTCACGTCGCCTCCGTACCTCCGACCGGACAGTTTTTCATGAAGCGCTCAATATGCGTGGTTATGCTCACGCCGACAGGACGCGCGGCGGTAGACGGCGCGTTGCCCGGCGCCGCGCTACCATGCCCGCGCCAACGCGTCCTGCCCACGGAAGGAGCCACGCCCCATGGGACTCAAAGAACAGCTCTCGGAGGACCTGAAAGCCGCCATGCGGGCCAACGACGAGCACCGCCGCAACACCCTGCGCGGCCTGCTCACCGCCATCAGCAACACCGAGATCGCGCGCGTCAACGTCAAGGCCGAAAGCGCGTCGCGCCAGGCCCTCTCTGACGCCGATATCCTTGACGTTGTGCAGAAGCAGGCGAAGCAGCGCCGCGAGAGCATCGAGGAGTTCCGCAAGGCCGGCCGCGCCGACCTCGTCGACCGCGAGGAGCGCGAGCTGGCGATCCTCTCCGCCTACCTCCCCCAGCAGCTCAGCCGCGACGAGATCGCCTCCGCCGTGCGCCAGGTCATCGCCGAAGTCGGCGCGTCGGGCTCCGGCGACAAGGCGAAAGTGATGCCCGTAGCCATCGCGAGGCTCAAGGGTCGCGCCGATGGCCGTGCCATCAACGAAGTCGTCACCGAGCTGCTGTCAGGCTGAGCCGCCGCGTTTCATCGCCCGCCCGCGACCGCTCCCTCCGGCGACACCGCCGCGTACTCCCGGAACGACGTCGCGACCACGCGTTCGATGCCGCCCCCCGCGAAGCGCAGCGCCCACGCCGCCGATCCTGCGTACAACGCCGCGCACGCCAGCATCACCACCGGCAGCCCTGCCACGGTCGCCACGCCCGAGATCACCAGCGCCGCCAGCGGCATCGTCCCGTTGAACGCTATGCCGCTCAGCGACATCACCCGCCCGCGGTACTCCGCCGGCGTCGATTCCTGCATCATCATCTGCATCAGCCCCAGCTGCGACGAGAACGCGAACGATACGAACGGCTGCAGCGCGATCGCCACCCATGCGTCACGCGTCAGCGCCATCACCAGCAGCCCGGCCGGCGCGACCACCGCGGCCAGCCAGATCCGCTGCGCCCGCCAATGCCGCCCCCACCAGACCAGCGCCAGCGCCCCCAGCAGCGACCCGAACCCGCTGCCGGCCCACATCGCGCCCAGCACCCCGGGACCCGCGTGCAGCACGTTCCTCACGTAGAACGGCGTCAGGATCGCGATCACCGGGAAGATCAGCATCGTGTTCAACGCCGTCAGCAGCAGCATCGCCTGGATGTTGGGCCGCCGCTTCGCGTGCCGCAGCCCCTCCTTCAGGCCCTCGATGGCCGAGAGGCGCGGCCCCGCCGGCCGTGGTTTCGGCCGGTAGCGGATGATCAGGAGGCTCAGGATCACCGCCAGGAAGCTCGCCGCGTTCAGGAAGTACGCCGCCGCCAGCCCGAACACCGCGATCGCCGCACCGGCCACCGCCGGCCCGATCATCCGCGTCCCGTGGAACGTCGATGAGTTCAGCGCCACCGCCTGCCCGATCTTCTCCGGTGGCACCAGCTCCGGCAGCAGCGCCGAGTACGCCGGCATGTCGTACCCGAACGCGATCCCCAGCCCCACCGTCGCCACAATCAGCATCCAGTACTGCACCTGGTCGACCACCACCAGGAGCCCCACCGCGAGCGCCAGCAGCATCATCACGAACTGCGTCACCAGCAGGATCCGCCGCTTCTCCACGCGGTCGGCCAGCACGCCCCCGAACAGCATCACCAGCAGGCTGGGCACCGCGTTCGAGAAGTTCAGCGCCCCCAGCGCGAACGCGTTGTTCCAGAGCTGCAACACCAGCAGCCCCTGTGCCACCATCTGCATCCAGGTGCCCACCATGGACACCGCCTGCCCGCTCCAGATCACGCGAAAATCGCGCTCACCGAGCACGGAGACAGCGTCCGGGAGCCGGAAGCGGAGACGCGGGGCCGGGGCCGGTGCGGTCGTCGTAGTCATAGGTGTGACGGGCAGCATAACAGCAGCCCTCATGATCCGCTTGAAAGAATCCGCCCCCTCCTGACAGCCCGTGGCAGGTGATCGCGCTCGCGCCGCCCCGCGGCCGAGGCGCGTTTGCCGCCCGTCCGAGGCGCCTGATACGATGGGTCGCGCTTCCTCAGCGCATGCGTGGGGCCGTAGCTCAATTGGGAGAGCGCAACACTGGCAGTGTTGAGGTCAGGGGTTCGAGCCCCCTCGGCTCCACCACCTCTTCTCCAACCCACCTGCTCCGTCGCTTCACTGCGACCGCCGCGCCGCGTCACCCGACCGTAGCTCTCGCGACGGCTACCCGTCGCGATCGCGTCAGGCGCCCCTGAACCCCCGCAGCCTAGTCTCGACGCACGACCAGGCGATAGACACAGGGGGAAGCCATGAAGCCCGCATTTCTTGCACTGATTGTCGCGGCCGCCATCACCTCGGTGGCGCAGGTGACGTACGCGAAGGAGAACCCGACGCCCTCTGCAACGGTTACCGTCTCCTCGCTTCAAGCAGGAAGCCATCCCGACATGCAGATCAAGATCGGTGTGCCCTCGGGGCCATCGTTCAACGAATTGCGCGTGGCGGCCCCGCCCGGCTTGACCATTGCGGCCGACGCGGCGATACCGGAAGGCAGCGCCGTGGGCGAAATGGAAGCCGTCGGCGTGACCAACGGGCTCATCTTGCCAGCCTGTGAGCTGCACTTCGCGCTCGACGCTACGGTGCGTAAGGTCACCGCTGACCCGGCCGCCCCGGACTACCTCGCCTACCTTCGTCAGGTGGCGCCCGGGCGCCACCGCCTGCGCCTTGCCGACGATCTCACGCACATGGCCGGGGTCCCGCTAGTCGTCAATTTCATCTTCGATCAACGTCAAGCCGGCGACGGGGGTATCCTCGCACGGATATTCGTCGGCGACCCGAGCAAACCGCCGCTGCCGCTCAAGGTCTGCACACCGGAGGCGGCGTGGCTGACGCTTCGCGGTGTTACCCCCGCCGGTGTGCCGCTGCTGAGCACGTCCTCCAAACCCATCACCGGCACCAAACCTTTTTCCGTGACGATCATCAGTCGAGCCAACGATGGCAGCGACCTGAACCGCCAGACCGTGCTCGCACCGGTCCGCATGGCCCCCGTGAAGTCGCCACCAGCGGCGTCCTTGCTTGCCCAGGCATTCGCTACGACGGGCACGTCCGGTGGTACGAGCCCGCTCGGACTGCCGGATAGCGGAACGGGACCCACCGACCCGCCAACTCACGCGAGCGCCGCCATCCTTCTCCTGGTGGCCGGGACGGGCATGGCGATGCTGGGCGCGGGCGCGTGGATCCGCTCGCGCGCGCCTCGCGCCTCGCGCCTCCCTATCTCCCGCCCCCCGCTTGCCCCGCCCCGCCGCCCATCCCCTATACTGCACCCCACAGCCCGCACGCAGCGGCCACGCAGCCGCCCGTGCGAGAGCAAACGCTGCGATCCGGAGCAGTAGGCGCACCAGAAGAGAGCCGGCGGTGGTGCGAGCCGGCAGTCCCGCGCCGAACTCGCCGGTGAGCGGCGGCGGTCACGCCCCACGGGGCCAGCCGCCGCCGGGCCCGCCCGTTACAGCGGCAACTGAGATGCCTCGCCCACAGCGGGGAATCAGGGTGGTACCGCGGAGCTGAGCCCTCCGTCCCTGTCGGACGGCGGGCTCTTTGATTTGTGCGGAGGGAGCGGACGTGCTCGATCCCACGCTCCAGTGGCAGATCGTCGGCCGCATCGCCATGGCCGCCGTCCTCGGCGGTGTCATCGGACTCGAGCGCGAGTACCGCGGCTACCCGGCCGGCGTCCGCACCATGGCCCTCGTCTGCATGGGCGCCGCCCTCTTCGCCGATACCTCCGGCCTGTTCGGCGGCGACTCCTCGCGCGTCGCCGCCCAGATCGTCTCCGGCATCGGCTTCCTCGGCGCCGGCCTCATCGTGCGCGAGGGCGCCAGCGTCCGCGGCATCACCACCGCCGCCACCATCTGGGCGACCGCCGCCGTCGGCGTCGCCATCGGCGCGGAGGCGTACATTGTGGGTGTGGCGGCCGCGCTGCTGGCGGTGCTGCTGCTGGAGCTGCGCATTGTGACCAAGAACGTGCGCCCCGCGGCGAAGGGCGCGGGCGATACCGAGGACAACGGCCGGGAGCCAGCGGAGTGAGTACGTACCGGCGTGCGGAGGTGGCAGTATGAGCGAGCAGACGCAGACGAGGCAGCGGCCGCGCCAGACCGAGCGCTACGAGCCGCGCGCCATCGAACACAAGTGGCAGACGCGCTGGGAGGCCGACGCGCTCTACCGCACCCCGGACGATGACCCGCGACCCAAGTGGTACGCGCTCACCATGCTCCCGTACACCTCCGGCGATCTGCACATCGGCCACTGGTGGGCCATGGTGCCGTCCGATACGCAGGCGCGCTTCAAGCGCATGTCCGGCTACAACGTGCTCTTCCCCATGGGCTTCGATGCCTTCGGTCTCCCTGCCGAGAACGCGGCCATCAAAAACCAGACCCACCCCTCCGAGTGGACCTTCAGGAACGTCGACCACATGCGCACCCAGCTCAAGTCCATGGGCGCCATGTTCGACTGGCAGCGCGAGGTGATCACCGCCTCGCCGGACTACTACCGCTGGACCCAGTGGTGGTTCCTCCAGCTCCTCAAGCACGATCTCGCCTACCGCAAGAGCGCCTCCGTCTGGTGGTGCCCGAAGGACCAGACCGTGCTCGCCAACGAGCAGGTGGTCGATGGCCGCTGCGAGCGCTGCGACACCATCGTCAGCAAGCGCGACCTCGAACAGTGGTTCTTCCGCATCACCAACTACGCCGATGAGCTGCTTGACTTCTCCCGCCTCCAGTGGCCCGAGCAGATCCAGCTCATGCAGCGCAACTGGATCGGCCGCAGCGAGGGCGCCGACCTCCGATTCGGCCTCGACATCCCTGGCGTCGCCGAACAGGAGATCCGCGTCTTCACCACGCGCCCGGACACGGTGTACGGCGTCACCTTCTTCGTCCTCGCACCCGAGCACCCACTCCTCGACCAGATCACCTCACCGGAACAGCGCGACGCCGTGCGCTCGTACGTAGAGGCCGCGCGCAAGGAATCGGAGATCGATCGCCTCTCCACCGACCGCGAGAAGACCGGCGTCTTCACCGGCGCCTACGTCACCAACCTCTTCAACGGAGAGCGCGTACCCGTCTGGACCGCCGACTACGTGCTCGCCACCTACGGCACCGGCGCCGTCATGGGCGTCCCCGGCCACGACCAGCGCGACTTCGACTTCGCCAGGAAGTACGGGCTGAAGATCGTGCCCGTGTTCCACCACCCGGATTGGGACGGCGGCGAGCTGACCGCCGCGCTCGGCCACGGCGGCACGATGATCAACTCCGGCCCCTTCGATGGCACGGCCGACGCCGACGCCGTCCGCACCGTCACCGCCTACGCCGAAGCGAACGGCCTCGGCCGCCGCGCCGTCACCTACCGCCTGCGCGATTGGCTCATCTCCCGGCAGCGCATGTGGGGCGCGCCCATCCCCATCGTCTACTGCGACGACCACGGCGCCGTGCCGGTGCCGGAACGCGATCTCCCCGTGCTCCTCCCGGACGATGCGGAGTTCCGCCCCACCGGCGAATCGCCGCTTACCTACCACCAGGGCTTCCTGCACACCACCTGCCCCACCTGCGGCAAGCCCGCCCGGCGCGAGACCGACACAATGGACACGTTCATGTGCTCATCGTGGTACCAGATGCGCTACATCGATCCGCACAACGAGGAGCGGCCGTTCAGCCGCGAGCTGGCGCGCAAGTGGCTCCCCGTCGACCAGTACACGGGCGGCGCTGAGCACGCCGTCATGCACCTGCTCTACACGCGCTTCTTCACCAAGGCCGCGCGCGACATGGGCGTGCTGGAGCACGATGAACCGATGGTGCGGCTCTTCAATCAGGGTCAGATCCTCGGCCCGGACGGCCAGCGCATGAGCAAGTCGCGCGGCAACGTCGTCGCCCCGGACGACCAGGTCGAGCGCTGGGGCGCCGATACCTTCCGCGGCTACCTGATGTTCCTCGGCCCGTGGGATCAGGGCGGCCCCTACGACCCCAGCGGCATCAACGGGGTCTATCGCTGGCTCAACCGCGTCTGGAACGTCGTGCTCGGCGAGACCGCGGCTGCTCCCCTGCCTGCTGCGCCGGCCACCCGCGAGCTGCGCCGCTGGACCCACCGCACAGTCCGCAAGGTGACCGACGATCTTGGCGCCTTCCGCTTCAACACCATGATCGCCGCCATGATGGAGTACACGAACTACCTGACGCGCTTGCGCGAGTCCGCCGCCCCGGTCGATGCCGCCGCCTGGGACGAGGCCCGCACGTCGCTGGCGCTGCTGCTCGCTCCTGCCGTGCCGCACATCGCCGAGGAGCTGTGGCAGCGGCTGGGCAAGCCGTACAGCGTCCACACCCAGCCGTGGCCATCGTACGAAGCCGCCCTGACCGTCGAGGACGAGGTCGAGGTGGCGGTGCAGGTCAACGGCCGCCTGCGGGGCCGCCTCACCCTCCCCACGGACGCGCCAGAAGCCACCGCCCGCGACCGCGCCCTCGCGGACGCCGCCGTGCGCCCCCACATCGAAGGCAAGGAGATCGTCCGCATCATCTACGTCCCGAACCGCCTCCTGAACATCGTCGTGCGGGGGTAGGGCAATCTGGGGCTGACAATCGTGCTGGTACAGCTATCAAACGTGCTAGTGATGCTCTCGCGTCAGACGACCCTGAGCCGGCTTTCGCCGAGACACAAGACCGCGCTTATCGCGAGTACCAGTGGCAGACCTTCTTCGCTCGTCTAGCGACGACGGTATCCGACCCGCGATGGGTCAGCAGAGATGTGGCGATCCTCACGCATCCCACCCCGCCGGCGGGTCCGGCAACCACGCAATCCCGAGCAGTGCGTCGCCCCGGTCGCGGTCCACCTCTCGGAACACCTCCCACTCGCGCGGCTCCACGTCCATCTCCAGCACCGGGTAACCGATCGGTGTCCCACTCCCGTGACAGACGAACGTCCGCGGGTCGAAGTCACGCACGCCGTACTCGCGCGCGATCGCCGCGCCTACCTCCTGCTGCCAGGCAGTCGGCGTCACCCCCGGCCGTGGCACCACGCTGGGGATGCGCGTCATCCCGCGAAAGCTCGCCGGGTGCGCCATCCGCCCGCAGCCCAGCCGGCGCCCCTCGGGTGCGAGCGTCCCGCCGGCGGCCGTCAGCCCCGCCTTGCGCTCCAATGTGGCGAACAGGTGCCGCCGCCGGAACGCCGGCGCGATGCAGCAGATGCCCGCGAGGTGCACGGCCGTCGCCGGCAGCCGCGGCAGGTCGATCACCCGTGACTCCGCGAGCGAGAAGCCGGCCAGCGCGCCCTCGTGCCACGCCAGCGCCGCCCACCGTAACGTCCCGAACGATTTCTCGAGATAGGCATGGTTCGCCTGCCGGTAGCAGACGTCGAAGAGCGCGGATATCGCCGCGCGGTCCGCCGCCGAAAGCTCCGCCCCCACCGTCACGCGAAACTCCAGGTCGGGGTACGCCTCCGTGATCATGCACGCAGTATCGCCCGGCCGGGCCGGCGCCGCACGTCCATCGCCGAGTTTCAGCGGCGAAGCGACCCGACTGCCCGCAGTGTCAGAACGGCTTGAACTCGGCCAGCCAGACCATGACCGGGATCAGGAAGAGGATCACCAGGCAGAGCACCACGGGCACGTTGTCGTTCAGCAGCTCTTGCAGCTCGTCGGTGGGCTTGCCACGCTTGCGCGACTTCAGCGCCTCGATCTCGATGCGGTTCAACGCGTGCCCGAGCAGCGGCACGCAGAACAGCAGTACGATCAGGTAGACCAACTCCAGCGCCAGCAGCCAGCCCGTCGTGAAGAAGTTGTAGCCACCGTCGGCCGCCAGGAACACCCCCGTCGCACCCACCGCGATCGTGCCCGGCAGCAGCGCCAGCTTGTGGCCCGATGTCGCATCCTCAAACGCCGCCAGCCTGCGTACCGCGTCCGTCTCTCCCCAGCCACGCCAGAGCGGGATCATCACGGCGCCAAGCCCGGCCGTCATCAGGAACAGTGACAGGAAATGCAGCGCCCGCAGGATGTCCTGGCTCGTCTCAGGACCCCCCGGCGCCGGCCGCGCTCACCTTCGCCCGCTCCGGCGTCAGCAACCCCGCGTCTCGCCCCGCCCGCAGCGACTTCGCCGCGCCGATGAACGCCCGGAACAGCGGCTGCGGCCGGTCCGGGCGCGACCGGAACTCCGGGTGGAACTGCGACCCCAGCATGAACGGGTGCCCGGCCACTTCCATGATCTCCACCAGGCTCTCGTCCGGAGACACGCCGCTAGCGATCAGCCCCGCTCGCGCAAACTCCTCCCGGTACTTGTTGTTGAACTCGTAGCGGTGGCGGTGGCGCTCCACCACCTCGTCCACCCCGTACGCGGCCGCCGCCTGCGTCCCCGGCACCAGCTTGCACGGATAGCCGCCCAGCCGCATCGTCCCGCCAAGGTCTTCGATGCCCAACTGCTCGCTCAGCATGCTGATCACCGGGTGCGGCGTGTGCTGGTCCACCTCCGTCGAGTTCGCGCCCGTCAGCCCCAGCACGTTGCGCGCGTAGTCGATCACCATCATCTGCAGCCCCAGGCAGACGCCCAGGTACGGGATCTTGTTCTCGCGCGCATACCGCGCCGCCTCGATCTTCCCTTCGATCCCGCGCCCGCCGAATCCCGGACACACCAGGATCCCGTCCGCGCCGTCGATCAGTGCCGCCACCGGCTCCTGCTCCAGCCGCTCCGAGTGGATCCAGCTCAGCTCCACCCGTACCTGGTGCGCGATCCCCGCGTGGATCAGCGCCTCCTTGATCGAGAGGTACGCGTCGTGCAGCTCCACGTACTTCCCGATCACCGCGATCGAGATGCTGCCGCTCGGGCTCTGCATCCGCTCGACCATCTCCCGCCAGCCGGCGAGGTCGCGCGGCGCCGCATCCAGCTTCATCATCTCGATCACGTAGTCGCCGAGGTTCTCGTCCTGCAGCACGATCGGCACCTGGTAGATGCTCTCCATCGTCGGCAGCGAGATCACCCCCCGCTCGTCCACGTCGCAGAACAGCGCGATCTTGCGCCGGATCTCGGCCGTCACTTCGTGGTCCGCCCGGCACAGGATCACGTCCGGCTGGATGCCCGCGCTGCGCAGCTCCCGCACCGAGTGCTGCGTCGGCTTCGTCTTCAGCTCGTTCGTGGAGCCGACGTGCGGCAGGAACGTCACGTGGATCGAAAGCGTGTCCTCTTGCCGTTCCTCCCGCCGGATCTGGCGGATCGCCTCCAGGAACGGCTGCCCCTCGATGTCGCCCACCGTGCCGCCAACTTCGACGATCACCACCTGCGCGCCCGTCTCCCGGCCGATCTGCCGCACCCGCGCCTTGATCTCGTTCGTCACGTGCGGGATCGCCTGGATCGTGCCGCCGAGGAACTCGCCCTTTCGCTCCTTCGCGATCACCGTCTGGTAGATCTGCCCCGTCGTCACCGAGCTGGCCTTCGTCAGCTCTTCGTCAATGAAACGCTCGTAGTGGCCCAGGTCCAGGTCCGTCTCGGCGCCGTCGCTCGTGACGAACACCTCCCCGTGCTGATACGGCGACATCGTGCCCGGGTCGACATTGAGGTACGGGTCGAGCTTCTGGATCGAGACGGAGACGTTGCGGCTCTTGAGGATGCGCCCCAGGGCGGCCGTCGTGATGCCCTTGCCGACGGAACTGACCACCCCGCCGGTCACGAAAATGTACTTTGGCATGCTCTCCCGCGGGGCCGAGGGGCCGGCACAAAGCAAATGGCGGCACCTCCGGGGGATGCCGCCCACCAAGCATAGTAGCGGACGCGCGCACTACCGGACAAGGCGACGATGCATCGCCGTCTCGGCGCTCCCTCCAACGTCCGCGCTGGCGCCTGCGCTCCCAGTTTGCCTAAATGGATCATGCTCTTTCGGACGCCCGCCGCTCCCGCGGCCCGCACCGGCGCGACACCACGCCCCAGTCGGGGCTGCACGGTGCGCCGATGAGCCTCTCGAACGTCCCCTACAAGTGGCTCGTCGCGACCGTCTTCCTCTTCGGCCTGTTCATGGACCTCATGGACACGACGATCGTCAACGTCGCCATCCCCAGCCTCAGCCGTGATTTCCGCGCCAGCACCTCCGCCGTCGAGTGGACCGTCACCGGCTACCTCCTGAGCCTTGCCGTCGTCATCCCCGCCTCCGGCTACCTCGCCGACCGCTTTGGCACGAAACGGATCTTCCTCACCGCGGTCGCCATCTTCGTCGCCGGGTCCGCCGCCTGCGGGCAGGCGCACTCCCTCTCGGAACTGGTCGCGTTCCGCTTCATCCAGGGGATCGGCGGCGGCATGATGACACCCGTCGGCACCGCCATGCTCTCCCGCGAGTTTCCCGGCACAGAGCGCGCCAAGGCCTCGGCGATCATCTCCATCCCCGTCGTCCTCGCCCCCACCGTCGGCCCGGTCATCGGCGGCTACCTCACCGAGTACGTGAGCTGGCGCTGGATCTTCTACGTCAACCTCCCGGTCGGCATCGCCGGCTTCCTCTTCGGCCTGCGCGTGCTCAAGGAGCACAAGGAGGCGTACGCCCAGCGCGGCTTCGATCTCCCCGGCCTGCTCACCGGCAGCGGCGGCGCCGCCATGGTCCTCTACGCCCTCTCCCAGGCCGCCACCAGGAGCTGGACCTCGCCGGACGTCACCGGTTTCGGGCTGGGCGGCCTCGCCGCGCTGGCGGCGTTCACCGTCATCGAGTTTCGGGTCGCGAACCCCCTCCTGGATCTGAGGCTCTTCAAGCGCTCCCTCTTCGCCGCTGGCAACTTGATGATGGCGCCCGCCTTCGGCGCCTTCGGCGGCTTCATCCTCATCCTGACCCTCTTCCTCCAGGAGCTGCAGGGCTACTCCCCGCTCCAGGCCGGCCTCATCCAGGCGCCCGGCGCGCTCGGCACCGCCATTTCTCTGCCGCTCGCCAGCATCCTCTATCCCCGGCTCGGTCCGCGCCGCATGCTCATGATCGGTTTCCTCGTCGCCGGCCTGACGATCCTGCCGTTCATGCTGCTCGATCTGAACACGCCGGTCTGGCTCACCATCGTCTTCCTCTTCGTCCGCGGCCTCCCCTTCGCCTTCGCCGCCGTCGCCTCGCAGACCATCATCTACGGCCCGCTCGAAAGCGCCAAGCAGGGCCCCGCGTCATCGATCTATAACACCCTCCGCCAGGCCGCCGCATCATTCGGCGTCGCCCTCATCGTCACCATCACCATCAGCCGCACCCACGCGCACGAAGCCGCCGCCGTGGCCGCCCAGCACCTCTCCGCACCCACGCCCGCCATCGCCAGCCACGCCGCCGTCCTCGGATACCACGAAGCATTCCTCGCCGTCGCGCTCATGCTCGGCATCCCCTTCGTCCTCGCCTTCTTCATCAACGACAAGGACGCCGCCGACACCCTCAACCGCCGTACCGCCGCCGTCGTCGCCGTCGAGTAGCGCTCGCGGCATCGACCGTAAGCGCCACACACGCCACAATCGCCGCATGACCACGAGCGCCCGCGCCCCGCTCCGCATCGACCTCGCCGGCGGCTGGACCGATGTCCCTGCCTTCGCCGATGCCGAGGGCGGCTGCGTCGTCAACGTCGCCATCAACGCCTGCGTCCGCGCCACGCTCGATGGCGAAGCCGTCCGGTTCCAGCACGACGTGCGCGCCGCCGGCCTCGGCTCGTCCGCCTGCGAGCACGTCCTCGAGGCCGCCCTGCGCAAACCGGACGCCGACCTCGATGAGGTCGCCGAAGCAGCATTCGCCGCGGAGTCCGCGAAAGGGGTCGCTGGCGGCCGGCAGGACCAGTACGCCGCCTGCTACGGCGGCCTCAGCTACATGACCTTCTCCCGCCCGACCGCGCAGCACGGCCCGGTCCAGATCGAGCGCCTCACCATGCCCGAGGCGCACCTCGCCGCGCTCCAGGCCCGCCTCGTGCTCGTCGATAGCGGCGTCGCCCGCCTCTCCGGCGAGATCCACGCCGCCGTCTGGGCCGCCTACGCCCGCCATGACAACCAGGTCACCGGCGCGCTGCTCGCGCTCAAGCAGTACGGCAAGGCCATGCGCGACGCCATCGTGGGCAGCGACTTCGGCGGCATCAAGCACGTCATCAATGAGAACTGGACCCAGCAGAAGCGCCTGCACCCTTCCGTCACCAACGATGCCGTCGAAGCCATCTTCGCGCTCGCAATGAGCAGCGGCGCATCCGCCGGCAAGGCCTGCGGAGCCGGCGGCGGGGGCGCCCTCGTCTTCTACGCGTCGTCTGAAGGCGGCGCGGCCTCCCTTCGGCGCGCCCTCACCGCCGCCTCCCACCCCGTGATCGATGTCACCTTCGACTTCGAAGGCCTCGCCGACGAGTAAGACGCCGCGCCACGACACGGCGAACGTTGTCGGCCGGCCACATCCGCGGCGCATCCGCTCGACAGCCGGCGTGGCGCCTTACGCGCCGCGGTCTTCTGCCACCGCCGGGCCGTCCACGATCGGCGCGGCGGCGCGGCGCAGGCGCAGCCGCACGAGGTCTCGCGCCACTTCGTACGCCTGTTGCGGCCGGACCCGGAGCCGCGATCCGTCGACATGCCGCCAGCTCACCGGCACGGAGACGATTCGGTACCCCAGCTGGCGCGCGATGTGCAGCACCTCCGCATCGAAGATCCACCCCCGCAGCCGCTGCCGCTGGAACACCGCCCGCGCCACCTCGCGCTCGAAGCCCTTCATCGGGCACTGCGTGTCCTCGATGTCCGGCAGCACGCGCATCGCCTTCCGCATCAGCGTGAACAGCCGGCCGACCATCCTCCGCTGCGCCGGCTGGCTCGCCCGCATGTCGCTGCCGTCCGGCTGTAGCCGGCTGCCGATCGCGACGGGCGCGCCCTCCTCCAGCTCCGTCAGCAGTTTCAGCGCGTCCTCGGGCGGCGTGGCCAGGTCCGCGTCCAGGAAGAACACGTAGCGCCCCTCCGCCGCCAGGATCCCCGTCCGGATCGCCGCACCCTTCCCCTGGTTCGTCGCGTGCTGCACCAGGCGCACCGCCACGCCCGGCGGCAGCCCCGCCCCGGTGCGGCCGCGCACGATCGCTGCCGTGCCGTCC
The DNA here is from genome assembly GCA_035632115.1 of Dehalococcoidia bacterium. Classification (GTDB taxonomy): domain Bacteria; phylum Chloroflexota; class Dehalococcoidia; order DSTF01; family JACRBR01; genus DASQHL01. The sequence goes on from DASQHL010000145.1 coordinate 38,546, forward strand.
CGGCTCCCGTCATCCGCGATCACGATCTCCGAGCCGAACGGCTGCTGCGCCAGGAACGCGATCACCCGGTCGAGGCTCGCCGGGAGCCGTGCCTCCTCGTTGTACGCAGGCAGGACGATCGAAAGGTACGGGCGCGCGACGGCCGGCGGATTGCTCCGAAGGGAGATCAAGGGGCGTCGCCTGCAGCCCCGGGTGCGCTGCCCTTCGCACGACGGACCACCTCTGGCGCGACCAGTGGCTTCCCCGTCATCTCGGCGATCGCCTCGGCCACCGTCCGCACGTCGGCCAGGCCCTCCCGCACCAGCGAGCGCGGGACGATGATGTCGCCCACCGGCAGCCGCTTCCCGCTCACTTTCATCACCACGATCTCCAATTGAGCAACGTCCTGGAGCTGGCCGCGTTGCCGCTCGCGGGTCAATTCTTCGATGCAAATCTGCTCAATCTTCCAGAACGGCACCAGCTCCGTCGTGCCCACCCCCATCCCCAGGAACCCCTGCTGCCACACCCCCGACTGCTTCCCCCGCTCGAACACCACGTTCGCACCCGCCACCGCGTATACCAGGCCGATGCCCGCCAGCGGGATGCTCACCACCGCCACCACCAGCAGGAGCAGCACCACCACAAACGGCAGCGTATCCAGCCACAGGACGATGGACACGAACGCCCCGATGCCGATGGCAAGCCCGAACAGCGGCAACAGCGCCGCCGCCAGCGCCGGCCGCACGTTCACCCGGTCCTGCTCGATGAACGCCACCCGCCGGTTCAGGTAGACGATGCGCTTCGCGGATGGGGAGGGCGTGTCGGGCGTATCGGTGGCCATGCGCTTGGGATTATAGAGGCGGGAAGCGAGAGGCGGGACATGAGAGGTGGATGCTGGATCTTCGGAGGTTGGATGTTTGCAGGCGGCCTCACGGACGGCGGTCATCTGTCGTCTGCCGCCCGTTTGTTGGTCGCTTGCTGTCCGTAGTCCCGTGCCGCTGCTACGGCCAGTCCACCACGCGTTCGATGTCGACGGCGATCACCGGGTTCTTCTCCAGCCCCATCACCATGTACTGCGTGTACCGGTCACGGAGCAGCGCGAGGGCGCCGCGCTGCTCGTCGTCCGGCCCCAGGATCCGGGCGCGCCCCCGCAGCTGCACGTACCGTAGCCGCGACCAGTCGCCGTCGTTGTAGACATCGACCAGCACCTGCACGTTGGGGTTCGCGATGATGTTGCGCAGCCGCCGCAGCCGCGTCACGTCCGTCGTCTTCGGCTTCTCGTCGATCGCCGTGTACAGCACGTCGCCGTCGCCCAGCGCAAAGCAGATCGGCACGACGTGCGGCCGCCCCCGCCCGTCGACCGTGGCCAGCCGCGCCACCCGCTGTGCATCGATGAACCCGCGGATCTGTGTGTCGATGACCTCACCCCCTCGCCACGGCGAGACGTCGTCCTGCACCACGCTGCGAGCTGCGAGACGTCCAGCGTTCGAGGGGATCGTGACCGGAGCACGTCGTACACGCAAACGCACCCACCGGCTCCACCGACCAGCCGCTCCCCCCACTGGCCAACCCCCGGTGTACCATGCGCCCATGGCCGAAGACCGCGACGGCCTCCTGCGCCATTACGCCGGCACGCGCGACGACCTGCTCGCCGCGATCGCCGGCCTCGGCGACGCGGACCTCACCGAGCGCTCGCTCGATGGCTGGTCCGTGGCCGACCACCTCGCGCACATCGCACTGTGGGACGATATCCGGACAAGCGAAGTCGCCCGCATCTCCGCCGGCCACGCCTCGGCCTGGCGCATGACCGAGGCACAGGTAACCGCGTACAACGCGATCGGCCACGACCTGCGGCAGCACCTCTCGCCTGTGCAGGCGCTGTGGGAGCTGGCGGCGTCGCGGGCGGCGCTCCTCGAAGCGATCGCGGCCGCCTCACCCCGCGGGCTCGACGCCGCGCTCTACACCGAGGCCGCCCTGCGCAGCACCCATGAGGCGCAGCACACCGCCTGGATCCGCCGCTGGCGCGCCGAACGGCGGCCATAGCCGCCGCCCGGCACCATGCTCCGGGCAAAGTTTCGCGGGGCCTCCATCCCGGAGGCCCCGCGTGGTCGTACCGGTGCGGTGTGCCGCGCCCGCGCTACTTCGCGCCGATCGCGCTCGCCACGTCCCCGAGCCCGAGCGACTCGAGCTTGCGCTTGCTCGGCGCAGCCGTCTCTGCGTCCCAGTCGCACGCCGCCAGGAAGTCCTGCTCCAACGTCTTGATGTCCAGCTGCACGTCCTTGTGCGGGCCGGCCTCCATCGGCCGCGCCCCCCACAGCCGCGCCGGCACCCGCCGCTTCGTCACCAGGTCGCCCTCCCGCACGTTGAACGCCATCCGCATGTTGGCGATGCGCTCGCCCACCTTGCGGAGCTCGTCGTGCGTCGTGTCCCAACCCGTCTCCGTGTTGATCCACTCGGGCATCCGGTCGTTCGGCGCGCACATCATGATGAACTGGCACATCCCCGCGGAGTTCACGATGTGCATGTACTCCGACGCGTCCTTGTGGTGCTGGCCGCGCTCGGTCGCCTGCTTGCGGTCCTGCGGCGGCTTCGCGAGGTTCCAGGCCGGGCGGCCCGCCCCCTCGTACTGCGTGTGGCGCGCCGGCGTCGCGTCCAGCTTGTACGTCGTGAAGTACTCCGGCTGCAGCTTCGCGTCGTGCATCGGCAGCTCCTCGCCGCCCACCTCCATCGCGAACTCCACGGACTTCGGGCCGAGCTTGTTCGATGCCGCGCGTACACCATCGCCGAACGTCTCCCCGAACGAGCCCTCCTTCGCGCCGATCTTGTGCAGCGCCGCGATGATCGCCTCGCTGTTGCCCCAGCGCAGGTCCAGCCCGTCCGTGTCCTCCTTCGTGATCAGCCCGTTCTCGAAGCACTCCATCGCGAACGCCAGCGTCGAGCCGGCCGCGATCGTGTCCAGCCCGTACTGGTTGCAGAGGTGGTTGGCGAACTGCAGCGAGTTGATGTCGTTGTTCAGCATCATCGTCCCGAACGCCGTCGTCGTCTCGTACTCGGCGCGGTGCGTGTGCTTCGGGTACGGGAAGCGCGCGTCGTCCTTGATCGCCGCGTCCGTCGCGTTGTCGTTCTCGATCTTCTTCAGCAGCGCCTCGATCTGCTGCTTGCGGTCGTCCGCCGCGCCCGCCAGCTCCGCCTTCAGCTCGTTCGCCTGCGTCTCCCGCTTCGCGATGCGGATCTTCGCCTGGTTCTCCTGGTCGTCCCACGCGTGCGATTCGCCGCCGCAGGCCACCGGGCAGTGCCAGCACGCGTACTTCTTCTCCATCCGGCGGTTGAAGTTGTCTCCGGACATGCTCATGGCCTGCGGGAAGTCCACCATCCCGGCGCCGCCCCAGTTCTTCACCGGCGCATCGCCGGACATCGCCGAGCCGTTTGTGATGCCCGTCGTGCCGTACGTCCGGAAGAAGTTGGTGATCGGCTTCGCGAACTCATCGAGTGACGTCCGCACCTGCTTCATGATCTCCGGGCTCGAGCCGATGATGTTCTTCGTCGCGTTGACGACGATCGCCTTCACGTTCTTCGAGCCCATCACCGCGCCCAGCCCGCTCCGCGCCGCCAGCCGCCCCCGCTCGTTGCAGATGCCCGCCATCAGCGACATCTTCTCGCCCGCCGGGCCGATGCACGCCACTGACGCCTTCTTCCCGTGGCGCTGCTTCAGCTTGTCCTCGACGTCGATCGCCAGCATCCCCCACAGGTCGCTCGCGTCGCGGATCTCCGCCTTGTCGTCCTCGATGTAGATGTAGACGGGCTTGCTGGCTTTCTCGTACAGCATGATGCCGTCCCAGCCCGCGTTCTTCAGGAACGGGCCGAAGTCGCCTCCGGCGTTGGCGTCGCCCCAGCCGCCAGTCTTGGGCGACTTGGAGACGGCCTGGTACCGGATGCCGAAGAAGGGCGTGCCCGTGAGCAGCCCCGGGAAGAGGCCCAGCACGTTCTCCGGGCCAAGGGGGTCGGCGCCCGCGGGAATCCGGTCGAACATCAGCCGCGAGCCGATGCCGTACCCGCCGAGGTACTGGCGGTACATCTGCTCCGGGATCTCCTCGGTCTCGATAACGCCCGCGTTCAGGCGGACATTGAGCATCTTGCCGTTGACGGCGCCGTTGAGCATGGGGTGACGCTCCCTTCCAGGATGGTCCTTGGGCGTGGCCGATCACGCCGCGTGCCAGAGAGACGGAGGAGCCGCGCAGTACGAAATCACGCGGCTCACGGGGAGATTATAGAGCAAACACTTCGCTAAGCGCGTTATGCTCGCGGCGGCATAACGACGCAGCGCACCCCGCCAGCGCCTACGCCTTCGCCGAAGTGAACGACATTACCCGCCCGTTGACGTACACCTGCTCCCCGTACCGCACAGCGCCCAGCTCGGCGCCGTCGTCGTCGTACAGGTACACCGCGTCGTCCCGCGGCTCGATGCGGCGGACGCCGAGGAAGGTGCGCCCGCCGCCGCCGACGGGTCGCAGTGCGCCGGACTGCTCGTCCATGCGGACATGGTAACGCGGGCGAACGGCCTACGTCGCCTGCGACGGTGCGCTGCCGCCGGGCGTGGGCGACGCCCCCGGCGCCTCCGGTCCGGTGTCGAAGGCGAACGGTGGGTACTCCTGCACCAGCCCCGCCAGGTACGCGAAGATCCGCGCCTCCCAGCGCAGCCAGCCGCGCAGGAAGTTGAAGATCCCCTCCGGGTACGTCTCCCCCACCAGGATCATGATCGCCGCGATCACGCTGAGCACGAACGCCACGATGCCGAGCAGCCCCAGCACGATCGCGCTCGGGATGGCGAGGATGATCCGCAGGAGCACCTGCCCTGCCGAGGGTGTCCCGGTCGGCGTCACGCCGAACCGCACGGTGCGCGTCTGGTCCTGGTTCGGCAGCGTGTCCGTCAGCAGGCCCATGTATGCGTAGAAGCCGATCAGGTAGCGGAGCCAGCGCGTCATGTTCTGCTCCGACTCTTCGAAGTACTTCTGCGCGCCCTTCTGCGCGATCAGGATCGCCGCGGCGACCGGCACAATGATGTATAGCGCGCCGAAGATCCCGCTGATCAACCCGCCTGTCACGGCGCCCAGGATCCCCGCCACGATGATGATCGCCAGGCGGATGGCGACGTGGACACGGTCGTAAGAAGCTTGCCGCTCGACATCGAACGCTACGCCGTACGTGGCCATCCGTCCCCTCCTGTGCTGCCCGTCTCTTGGAAGCTTCCCATCACCGGCATCATACCCCATCCCGCCGGGGCGCATGGAGTGCCGGATGGACCGCCTGCGCAGGACACTCGCCACCCGGAGCCGTCGTGTGCCGCGGCCGGTGGCGGGCGCGCTGGTCCCACCCGGCGCGCTAGGCTGGATGGAGACAACGAGGGCGCGAGTCAAGGAGGTGCGTGATGCCACCGGAAGCGGCGAAGCTGGCGCTCGAGCAGATCGGCTACGGGCTGTACGTCGTCGGTTCGAAGGACGGCGACGAGGTGAACGGGATGACCGCGAACTGGCTGACGCAGGTGTCGTTCGAGCCGCGGATGGTGGCGCTCGCCGTGGAGTCTGGCTCGCACACGCTCGCGAACATCCGCGCCTCGAAGGTCTTCAGCGTGAACATCGTGGCCGAAGCGGACACGGCGCTGATCGAGAAGTTCGTCGAGCCGCAGGAGCGCGCCGGCAACAAGCTGGGCGGCGTGGCGTTCCGTACCGGCGCCACAGGCTGCCCGATCCTGGAGCAGGCGCTCGCGTGGTTCGAGTGCGAGGTGGCGCAACTGGTGATGACGGGCGACCACGAGCTGGTGATCGGCCGCGTGCTCGATGGCGGCCAACACCGCGAGGGTGACCCGCTGACACTCCGCGCGATGGGCTGGTCGTACGGGGAGTGAGCCTGTCGGTGGTCGGGCGTCGGCGGTCGGACAGAGATGCGCGCCATGGGGCCGCGAGCGGAGCGGCCGCGCCACCACCGCCACGCGAAGAGGCCCCGGCGTCTTGCCGGGGCCTCTGTCTGCGTGCTCGGAGAGACGCCGCTAGGCCGTCACCGCCTCCGGCGCCGCGAACTGCGTGTCGATCTTCGCCGAGGCGTTGAAGAAGTCCTGGATCGACTGGTTGAACCGGTAGAACGCGTCCCGGCGGTAGCCGTCGTGCGAGCGCGCGAACCCCTCCGGGATGCTCAGGTCGATCGTGTTCAGCGTGTGCGCCAGGTCCGCTGCGCCGTTCTTCTTGATGTTCTCCAGCATGTCCTTCCACTGGTCGTACGACTGCTCCAGCCAGAAGTCCATGTCCCGCAGGTCGTTCGGGCCTGCCTCCCGCACGCCCGTGCACTCGAACGCCTCGAACGTGATCTGGAAGATCTTGCTCTGCACCTTCACGCCGATCACCGTATCGACGGTGCCGAGCTGCCGGAATGCGGGGTCCGCGTTGACGAGGTCCTTGACCGCGTCGAACCACTCGGTGGATGGAAAGACTGGCATGGTTCGTGATCCCTTCTCATACGGTGCCGCTCCCGGCCCCGCTCTGGCCTAACTTCCGATGTAGGCCCGCAGGCCTGGCGCCAACCGGTCGGCACGATCAAGGGTAGCCCACTTCAGCCGTGCAAGGTACTGCTCCACGTGCCGGCGGCGCATCGCGTCGTAGATCCGCAGCCCCTCGCCGATCTTCTCCCTGCTCCCGCCGAAGTAGATGCCGAACGCCTCGCGCGTCGCCGGGTCTTTCTTGTCGTCCTGCAGCAGCATCCCCTCGCCCTTGTCCAGGTACCGCTGCACCTCCTCGCGCCGGTCGGCGCGGTGCAGCAGCACGTACTTCAGGTGCGTGATGCCGTACGCCACGTGCCGCGCCTTGTCCTGCATCGCGTGGCCGAAGATGTACTGCTCCGCCGCGTTCTTCGCGTACTTCTCCCCGAACTGGTACTGCGCCAGCGTCAGCGTGTCCTGCAGCACCATCTGGATCACCGCCATCTCCGTGAAGTTGCGCGCGTCCACCACCGAGCGGAACCCCCAGCCGGGCGACTGCACCCCCAGCCCGCCGCCGTTCGAGAGCGCGCGTTTGCGGAACACTTCCACCGCCCGCGCGTTCTCGAAGATCGTCGTCGCCAGGTACAGCTTCACCTCGTGGTAGCCGTAGCTGATCTCCGGCTCCCACCGGCCCAGCACGTCCGCCTCCATCTGCTCCTTCTCGCTGATGTGCGTGCAGATCTGGCAGATCGCCCGCTCCACGTCGTCCGCCAGCGGCTCGATCGTCGCCCACGGCACGTCGGTCGCCGGCCGCCACCGGCGCTGGATCGCCTCCTCGTAGAGCGCCGCGCACGCGTCGCTCCACACCTCCTGCTTCTGGTAGATCGAGTACCCCATGCCCTCTACGCCGGGGATCGGCACCGCCCCGCGTGGCATCTCCGTCTGGTACTCCCACACGTCCGGGATCTCGCCGTACTTGCCGATGTTGATCGCCTCCAGCGTCAGCCCGTGCCGCGTGGGCTTCGCGCGCGTGTTCCACTCCGTCGGCACCTGCATCCAGCTCAGGTCGACCTCGATGGCGCCGCCGGGGCCGCCCTGCGCCATGAACTCGCGCGCCTGCTCCGCCGTCACGCCCATGTCCATGAAGCGCATCAGGTCCGCTTCCGCCGCGCCTACCGCCAGCGCCTGCTTCACGAGATCAAGCGGCCACCCGACCTGCTCCGCCTTCGCCGCCAGCTCGGCCGACGGTTCCGCGCCGCCGCCCGCCTGCGCCGCCAGGAACTGCCGCGCCTGGTCGGCGGTCACTCCCTGGTCCATGTAGCCGATGATCTGGTCCGCCGTGGCGCCCGCCGCCAGCGCCTGCCGCACGAGCTCCTCCGGCCAGTCCTTCTGTTGCGCCTTCGAGCGCAAGTTCTCCGGGATGACGGCGGTCTCGTTCGCCATGCGGCGGCCTCCTGCAAGGGATTATCTTAGCGAGCGCTAAGTTTCGGCCATTGTGCGATCGCGCCCGGCCGGGGGTCAAGTGACCAAAGGCCTATTCTCGGGACACCCGGAGGGCGCCAGACAGTGCCTCGGATTGTGTGAGATCGATGCGCGGCCGGTCAAGCCGCCGCGGCTGCGCCATTCGCAGCCTCCGGCTCAGGCGACGTCGCGGTTGACGGGCGGGCGCGTCAGCTCGGCGATCAGGCCCGCGACGCCGGACGCCGGGTCGTAGTCCAGGAAGTCGAAGTCGACATGGATCACCGCGTCAAACGACTGCCCCAGAAACGGCAGCCCCCGCCGGAGCTTGTCCGCGATCGAAAAGCTCCGCAGCCGGTCCACCTCCGGCAGCACGGCGATCACGCGCTCTTCGCCGTAGGAGAACGTCTCGCAGCCGCCCCCCGCCGCGCTGATCGCGTCCGATGCGGCTGCCCGGAATCGGTCCAGCGCCTCCGCGTCGTACGTGCGTTTGATCTGGCTGGCGCCTTCGAGGTCGATGATCAGGAACACCGGGTGCGCCCCGGCCGCGAGCAGCTCATCGATATAGGCGGAAAGCTGCGAACGGAAATCTTCCATACCTCCGTTATCGGCCCCGCACCGGCCGTCCGCAATGCGCCGGGTGGAGAGTGGGTGCTGGCACCCAGGCCTCGCCCCCTACACCCCGACGATCTCCCGCCCCGCCGCCAGCACCTTCTCTACCAGCGATTCGTCCCCCACCACCTCCGTGTAGATCCGCAGCAGCGGCTCCGTCCCGCTGAAGCGCAGCAGCAGCCACCCCTTGTCGCCCAGCACGAAGCGGAAGCCGTCGGTCGTATCGATGCCGGTGACCTGCAGCCCGGCCACCGTATCGGGCCGGGCCGCCTCTGCCCGCTTCCAGATGCCGTCGCGGTCCTCCGGCTTCAGCGCCAGGTCCAGCCGGTGGTAGTAGTGCGGACCCACCTTCGCGAACAGCTCCGCGAGCAGCTCGCTGGGCCGCTTTCCCGTGCGCGCCATGAAATCGAGCATGTACAGCCCGGCCAGGATCCCGTCGCGCTCCGGCACATGGCCGCGGAAGCCGTAGCCGCCGCTCTCCTCGCCGCCGATCAGCGCATCCACTTCCATCATCTTCGGGCCCAGGAACTTGAAGCCCACCTGCGTCTCGTACACCGGCACGCCGTACAGCGCGCCCAGCCGCTGCACCATGCTTGTCGTCGTCACCGATTTCACGATCGGGCCGCGCTCGCCGCGCACCTCCAGCAGGTAGTACGTCAGCAGCGCGAACACCTGCAGCTGGTTGATGAACCCGCCCTTCTCGTCGGCGACGCCCACCCGGTCCGCATCGCCGTCCGTCGCGATGCCGGCGTCGAAGCCACCGCCCGCCATCAGCGCCGCCTGCTCCGTCAGGTTGCGTGCGATCGGCTCCGGCGCGTGCATGCCAGGGAACACCGGGTTGCGAAACCCGTGCAGCTCCGTAACGCGCGTCGTGCCGCCCGCCAGCAGCTCGCCGAAGTAGCCCGCGCCTGTGCCGTACATTGCGTCGTACGCCACCTTCAGTCCCGCCGCGCGTACCCGTTCCAGGTCGATGAGCCGCCCCAGCGCCGCCAGGTACGGCGTCCGCGCATCGAACGCCGTTACCATCCCGGAGGCCCGCGCCTCGGCGATCGGCGTGCGTGGGATCGCCCGGCCCGCCAGCGACGCCAGCGGCTCCTCCAGCTCCGCGACGATCTCCGGCGCGGCGCTGCCGCCGTAGTCCGGCTTGTACTTGAACCCGTTCCAGCGCCACGGGTTGTGGCTCGCGGTGATGACGACGCCGCCACCCGCCTTCCGGTCCAGGATCGAGTAGCTGACCACCGGCGTCGGGCAGAGCCGGTCGCTGATCGCCACGCGGATCCCCGCCGCCGCGACCACCTCCGCCACCGCGTCCGCGAAGTCCTCCGACGCGTACCGCGCGTCGTAGCCGATGACCAGCCCCCGGCCGGCGAGCCCGTGCTGCTGCAGGTACAGGGCGACGCTTGCCGCGCAGGCCCGCACGTTGTCGAACGTGTAATCCTCGCCGATGACGGCGCGCCAGCCGTCCGTGCCGAACTTGATCGCCGTGGGCGGCAGGGGCGGGTACTCCATGGTGCAACCTTTCGTGCGGCGGGCGCGCTGGGGCTACCCACCGTCACGCAGGGTCGCACGATCGGCCGATCCGGGCAATCGGCGCCGGCTGGACGTGTAGGTGATCGCGCCGGGACCGCGCGCGGGCTACGCCTGCCGCTTCGAGCCGGCGACCGCCGCGGGCGCCTTCCGCCCGTTGGCCTTCGCCCCGTGCTTCGCGGGCGCCTCCTCGGCCGGCGTCTGCGCCAGGATGCGCGACATCTCCGTCGCGTCGTACGCCCGCATCGTCGTGCTGGTGACGTTCCCCGCGCCGACGACGTTGAGCATGGCGCCCATCATCGCCTCCTCGGACGGCGCCTCCACCAGCGCCACCATGTCGTAGGGCCCCTGCGTCCAGAACACCTCGCGGATGCGGAAGCCGCGTCGCGCGTTCTCCTGGCGGATCCGTCCTGCCCGCTTCACCGTGTCCCGGATGTTCTTCGCCCCCTCGGGCGTCATCTTGTAGAGCACCACGTAGTTCGCCATGGCGACCTCCTGTGCCGTTGCGTCCGGCTGCGTTCTACCCACCCGATCCGGTGCCGCCCAGCGTACACCCGCCCCCCAAGATGTCAATGGGCCCGCGCTGCCGTAGAATCTGGCGTATGGACCCCATCTGTATCGTCGAGCGCGAGGGCCACGTCGCCACCGTCCGCATGAACCGGCCGGACAAGCACAACGCCTTCAACCGCGAGCTGGACGCCGCCGTCGGCGGCGCCCTGCGCGAGCTGGACGCCGACGACGCCGTCCACTGCGCGATCCTCACAGGCACTGGCGCGGCCTTCAGTGCCGGCGCCGACATGAACGAGGCCGTGGCCTCGATCGAGGGGAAGGGGCGCAGCGAGGGCATGGCCGGCGTATACGCGGCGGTCGCCGCCTTCCGCAAGCCGCTGATCGCCGCCGTCAACGGCATCTGCTACGGCGGCGGCGCCCTCGTCGCCACGATGTGCGACATCCGCATCGCCTCCGATACGGCCGCCTTCCGCTTTCCTGGTGCCGCGTACGGGCTCGTCGTCGGCGGCTCGGCGCTGCCGCGGCTCGTCGGCCCGGCGTCCGCCAAGGAGCTGCTCTTCACCGCCCGCGTCGTCCGCGCCGACGAAGCGCTGCGCATCGGCCTCGTCAATGCCGTCGTCCCCCACGCCGACATCGCGGGTGCGGCGCTCGATATGGCGCGCCAGATCGCCGCGAACTCGCCCGCCGCCCTGATCGCCACGAAGCACACCGTCGACCGCGCCACGGAGGTGGATGCCGGCGCCGAGGCCGAAGCGGAGTGGAACCGCGGCCTGCGCACGTCGCCGGAGCACCACGAGCGCTTCCGCGCCGCCGCGGAGCGCGTCGCCCGCCGCGGCGACGAGTGATGGCATAGAGGTGAATCACGAACAGCGTGCAAAAGCGGCTCCGCGATTGCGAAGTGCGGCTCCCCCAGCCGAGCGAGCGTGCGATCGCGAGCTGGTCAGCGACGCAAAACGCCCCGTCCTTAATGGGAGTGGCAGGATATCTGCTGCTCAGTCTCATCGGCCTCATCGGCGTTTTGGCAGTGGTTTTGTTGAACAAGGTCAGGCGGTACACGGTTATCATCTCTGACCAGCGCGTGATCGCGGAGCGATGGGTGGCCCGTCCGTTTTTTGCGGGTCTGCGCCGAACCGACGAGGTGCACTCTTGGTACTACACGGAGGTCGCGAACTTTCGAGTGACGCCCCCCGAGCCGATCCTCCGCCGTAGGATCCTTCAATTCGACAGTCTGGAAGGGCCGGTGGAGTTTCGACTCTCGGGTGCATCGCGGGACGACGTCGCCACGCTCATCGCGATGGCGAGGACTCCGGGGGCGGCGTCCTCGCC